>PLLV01000135.1 GCA_003142295.1 Syntrophaceae bacterium | reverse complement strand
TATTATTGCACGCTGATTCACACTTTGTGTACAAATATATAATAGCAACAGCTGAAGGCTCCTGCTCGCAAGATGGGAGCCTTTTGTGTTCTACATGTCAAGGATCAAATTAACCTCGTTGTCTTGAGGTTTCCTCTTAATTCAAGCGCTCTTCCCATAATAATGTACGTTTTCTGAACATCAACTACGTAATCTGGATACAGTTCTCCTGCTGAACCCTTGGTGGTTAAGCAATATGTTATTAGGGGGGGAATCATCATGACCACGTCAAGAATGAAGCAGCGAGGAAGTGTTTTGATTAAGAATGATAAAAAGATAATTCATAAGAAACCAATTGACCTCGCACCATCAAAAATTTTAGCAAAGTTTGCAGAAGAAATTGCTCTGAATTCAAATGGTGCAATTGTTGATGTAGCATGCGGATATGGAAGAAACGCCGCTTGTATAGCCTCTTTCGGGGTACCCGTTTTATGTGTTGACATCGATAATGATGCCTTGGAATATATTAAATCCTCTATTAGCTTGTCATTAGAAAAACCCAACTATTTTAATCAACTTACTACAATGCAATTAGATTTAATAAATGACCCATGGCCATTTGAAGATGAATCTCTGGGAGCAATAATAAATGTTCATTTCTTTCATTGTAGGTTAATAGGATTTTTTCTAAAGTCCCTCAAAATAGGAGGTTATCTATTTATAGAGACAATAGGTAGTCATGGGGGAAATTATCTTGATTTACCACCACATGGTTTTATCAAAGCGCAATTAAGGGATGCATTCGATATTAGATTTTTAAAAGAAAAGAAAGTCGGACCATTGCAGAGTAATAGCGCCACTGTAAAGCTATTAGCAATAAAACAAAAAGCTTACTAATGGGTACAATGTTTCCAATTCGTCATGCCTGTTTGCCAAGTTAATCCATCATTTCAAGTGGTGAGGAGCAACAAAAAGAATTTCATGTTTCCTAATTTTACAAATGGAAAACGTGACACCCCATGAAAGACACAGTTGAAAAGTTACTCAGCCACCGTAAAACATTCTTTTCTCAACATGGTGAAGATGGAATATTGGCGTTCGTTTTGTCAAAAATACCTGATAAGACAGGTTGGTGCGTAGAACTTGGAGCATGGGATGGCAAGCATGAAAGTAATACATATTACTTCATATCGCAGCAAACTTACCGTGGTGTTATGATTGAAGCAGATCCATTAAAATATAATCTTTTGCGCGAAAATATGAAAGCGTATGACACTATTTGTATCAATGCTTTTGTAAGGCCTGAAGGGGAAAATAAACTCGATAACGTTTTAAGTCTAACCCCTATTCCAAAACAATTCGATCTGCTGTCAATTGATGTTGATGGGGATGACTATCATGTATGGCAATCTTTAGATAAGTATCAGCCCAAAGTTGTCATAATTGAGATTAATATACGTGATAAACCGGGAGTAAAACGTATAAACAAACCAGGCTCTCCAATTGTGCGGGGTATTAGTGGAACAAGCATTTCGTCCATGTGGGGTATTACAGATTACACTGGAACAAGCATCTCGTCCATGACAGAGCTTGCAATTCGTAAGCAGTATAGCCTATTAGCAAATGTGAATTATAATGCAATATTTGTCAGGCGTGAATACCTAAATCTGTTTCATGATAGAGAGGTTACACCAGATGAAGTGTTTACGTATGAGGGTCATCGTATTAGTGAATTATCCTTTGATGAAATGAGAAGTCTTGGGTGGAGGAGAATCATAGAGAAACAATTCGGCGTCTAATACCGGCTATTTTTCCATTTGAGATATAACCTAGTTGTGGAGGGGAACACGGAGGGATGAATATTAGTCTTTACAACTGGGAATCATCAGCTTTCTCCAATCATCAATTCCGTGGATTTGTAGGTAAATGAAACAGGCGACCTCTACAACTACCTTCCTGAACTACTCAACCATCCAGTCTCGACGAAAATGCCGGACGTCGACTAGTAATCATTAATATTATTTTCTCGATAACTATGATGATAATTTAAAAATATAAAAGGAGCGGATATGCGCAAAATTATTTTTCCCATCTTTCTTGTTTTAACATTTCTTTGTACCCCGGCAATGTGTGAAACGGCAGTCGAATGGTTTAATAAGGCTGACGAATTAAAATATAACGATCCAGAAAAGGCTATCGAATATTTGAACAATGCCATTAAACTGCAACCAGATTATGCCGACGCCTACGGCAACCGGGGGAATGGTTACTTTAACCTCGGCCAATATCAACGTGCCATTGAAGACTATAATCAGGTCATCCGGCTGAAACCGAATGATGCCATGGCCTATAGCAACCGGGGATATACTTACGCTGCCCTTGGGCAGTATCAACGTGCCATTGAGGACTATAATGAAGCTATCCGGCTGAAACCGAATTATGCCAATGCCTACATCAACCGGGGATATGCTTACGATAAGCTTGGACAAAAGCAGCGCGCAATCGCAGATTATAATGAAGCCAATCGCCTAAAGACGGACTTGGCTGAGGCCTATAAAAACCGGGGTAAGGCCTACTATGACCTCGGCCAGTATCAACGCGCCATTGAAGTCTTTAATGAAGCAATCCGCTTGAAACCGGATTATGCCGAGGCCTATTACAACCGAGGGGTTGTTTACTATGGCCTTGGCCAGCATCAGCGGGCCATCGAAGACTTTAATGAAGTCATCCACCTGAAGCCGGATTATGCCGAGGCTTACTGCAACAGGGGTGCTATTTACACTCGCCTTGGCCAGTATCAGCGTGCCATAGAAGACTATAATAAAGCTATCCGCCTACAGACGAAAGATTACATGGCATACTACAACAGAGGGAATGCATACGGTAAACTTGACCAGTATCAGCGAGCCATCGAAGATTATAATGAAGCTATCCGCTTACAACCTGATTTAGCCGAAGCCTACAGCAACAGGGGGATTGCTTATTTTCTTCAGGGCAACAACAAGCTGGGCTGCCATGATGCTCAAAAGGCGTGTGAGTTGGGAAAATGCAAAGCGTTAGACATCGCTAAAGGCGAGGGACGCTGTCGTTGATACAGTAATGTTACTCTAAAACTGATTACAAATGGTAATCATTACTCCAATTCCAATATAAAAATCATTGATAAGTATGTGACACCAATTACCGGCACATTTCATTTTTACTTATCACGCTCTATCAATTGCAAATACAAAGCAGGAAGCGAGACCACCAGACGATATCATTGAATGCGAGTTGAAACTTACAAGCCTGAACCGTTTATTTTTCCGCACAAGACAAAAATAACTGTCTTCCTGTTATCCACAAATCGTCAACATCAACGAAGATGCGGGTTTGAAAACCGGAATCATTTATGTGAAAATTTATTTTAAAATGCTACGTTTGGTGTCGCCCGTCACAGCAAAATCCCTATTGGGCTGTTAAATTTTAACAGCGAAGCTTCATGCGGCAAGCCGCGGGGTATTCTGCAAAGGATTTTGCTAAGAATCCGTTACGATAATTTGACATATTTGTGGTAAAATACGGACAGAAGCCGGAGACAGAATGGGGCGCCACGCTTTTGGGTCGCCTACCGTAGCAAAAACTTATATATACTACTAATATGATGCAGCAGGCAAAGGAGGATATGGGAAAGCGTGGCTGGAAAGGCTGGAGGAACGGATGAAGAGCAGTGAGGCATTACAAATAGAAATATTGGAACGGGACAAAATAAATATACTCTTGTCAAGAATATTTTTTATGAGCCCGTCCCTCATGGCTATCAACAGGTTTGAGGACCATGTGTTTCTTGATGTCAATCACCGATTCATCCGTTTTACGGGTTACTCCCGTGAAGAAATCGTCGGGCGAAGCATTCCGGAACTAAACATTCTGAGTCGGGAAAATTATGAAAGAATCTGTCAGTCTCTGAAAACAAAAGGCGCTATTTATAATGAGAGGGTCGAATACCGGACGAAATCCGGCGATATCCGGATGGGCATCTATTCAGCGGAACGCATCGATGTCCGTGGTGAAAAATTGGTTCTCAGCATCAATCACGATATAACCGAACGCAAACATGCCCAGAACACCCTTAAACAAATGGAGGAAGAGCTGACTCGGCGATCGGCGCAACTTGAGGAAGCCAATACCGCCCTTCGGGTTTTCTTGAAACGCCGGGGGGAAGATCTGAAGAACCTGGAAGCAAAGCTGCAGCAAAACATCAATGAACTCGTGCTCCCCTATATCAGGGAGTTGCAAAACTATAATCTGGATGAAAGAGGTAAATGCTATTTAAACGTTCTCGAATCGAATCTTAAAGACATTGTTTCCCCCTTTTTAAACAACATATCATCCAACTACAAGAAGTTAACCCCTACGGAGATCCGAGTGGCCAGTATGGTCAAAGGAGGCATGACGTCAAAAAATATCGCTAAACTGCTGTGTGTTACCGTAGGGACCGTGAACACACACCGGAATAGCATCAGAAAAAAACTTGGTTTAAAAAAGAGGGAACCCAATCTTCGTTCCTGTCTTCTGTCTCTATAGTAATATAGATTTTATCTATATATTTCGTCACATATTATTCTATATTGACCTGCCTTCCCCTGGCTCCTATCCTAACCTTACACTATAAAAAACATTAATTCATTTTTTCCGGCTTTGAAAAGTACTGGTGAAAATAATTAAGAACGAGAATGTTTTGGCAGACCGGCAAACTGAACAAATATGCCAAACAACAAAAACATATCGAAATTTATTATTCGGCTTCTCGCAATGGTGATCGGAACCATCGTGATCCTCCTTCTCACCGGCTATTTTCTTCTTTCCTATCAAAATATGATAGGAACCCTCGAAAGTGAAGCGGAAATCAATTCACGAATAATGACGCAAATTGTCGTTACAAATCCCAAGTACTGGCAATTCGAACGCGTCAGACTCATGGAATATCTTTCCAAGCGTCCGAGTACAGAACATGCAGAAACGCGGCGCGTTGTGAACACAAAAAATGAAATCGTCGCTGAAAGCTCGGACAATCTGGAATCACCGCTTATCATGCGATCCTCCGACATAATGCATGCGGGGGTTGTTGTAGGAAAACTTGAAATTTATCAGTCTCTGCGGCCACTGTTGAAAAAGACCTGTCTGATTCTATTGCTCGCATTGTCCATGGACATGGGGGTATTTTTCGTTTTCATCCGGGACTCACGCCGGGCTGAAATGGCACTGAAAGAGACCAATGAAAAACTGGAAGCGATCAACGATCAGCTGCAGGAAGAAAACGCCGAACGAGAGGGGATCGAAAAGGATATCTTCAGACTCAATGAAGATCTGGAGGCAGGAATTGTTGGGAGAACCGCGCAACTTGAGACCGCCAACCAGGATCTCGAAACCCAGACGGGTGAGCACAAGCAGACGGAGAAGGCTTTAATCGAGAGCGAAAAGAAATACCGGCTCTTCGTCGAAAACAGCAGCGATATTATTTATTCAATTAATCTCAAGGGCTATTTCACCTATGCGAATCCCGTCGCCGAGCGCATCATGGGATGGCCCAGGTCGGAAATCGTGGGGAAACATTATCTTATCTTTGTACGACCCGACTTTCATGATGAGATCGAAGCTTTTTACAAAAAGCAATACGATGAGCAAATCCCGAGCACATACTTTGAGTTCCCCATCATCGTCCAGGATGGGTCAACAAAATGGATCGGGCAAAATGCTCAATTGTTGTCAAAGGATGATAAAAACATCGGTTTTCAGGCGGTGGCCAGGGACATCACTGCGCGCAAGCGGGCGGAGGAGGCGCTGCGGGAGAGCGAAGAAAAATATCTGTTAGCCTTTGAAAGCACTTCTGATGGCATCTTTACAATCGATCGTAATTTTAATATTTCAAGTATAACTCCAAGTGTCGAGAGACAATTGGGCTACAAAGTCGAAGAAGTGATCAACAGGCCTATCCAAGATTTAAATATCCTGACTTTAGAATCCCTTACGAGAGCAGTCTCTGATGTCATACAAGTCCTTTCAGGTGTGGAGGTCAAGGGCGCGGTTTATGAATTTATTGCAAAGGATGGGACAAGAAAAATCGGGGAAGTAACTGGTACGCCAATTATTCGGGAGGGTAAAATTCTTGGTGTAACAGCCGTTGTAAGGGACATCACTGAACGCAAACGGATAGAGGAGACGCTGGCAGAGAGCGAAAAAAAATACAGGGAGCTGGTCGATTTCCTGCCGATTTCGTTGTTCGAAACCGACATTCAGGGCAATGTCACTTCCGCAAATCCCGCCATCTTCGAAACCTTCGGATATACGCAACCCGATTTCGAAAAAAGTCTGAATGGATTTCAGATGATTATACCAGATGATCAGGAAAAACTGGCAGGGAACATTCAGAGGCTGTTGAATGGGGAATGGAAGGGTCCATCTGAGTACACGGGGCTTCGAAAAGACGGCAGCACCTTTCCGTTTCTGATCTTTCCAAGCGTCGTCATCCGCGAAGGGAAGCCCGTGGGATTGAGGGGTGCCATCATCGATCTCACGGACCGGAAGCGGATAGAAGAATCTCTCAAGAAAAGCAATCTGAGTTTGGCGGAGGCCCAGCGAATTGCCCACATCGGAAACTGGGAATGGAATATCGAAAGCGATGACATGTACTGCTCCGACGAGATTTCCCGGATCGTAGGGGCGGCCACGCCTCAGATGTTTGACGGAACCTATGAAGCCTTCTCCGAGCTGGTTTTTCCCGAGGACAGAGAGATGGTAAAAAAAGCCGTTGAAAAAGCCATGCATGAAGGAGCAACGAGCGAAATAGAACATCGCATCGTCCGGTGTGACGGCGCGGTGTGTGACGTCCGTCAACTGCTGGAACCCATCATTGATGACACCGGCAAGATCGTCAGGATAGTCGGGATCGTGCAGGATGTAACCGAGAAGAATCAGGTGGAAAGAGACCTGCAAAATGCAAGAGACCAGTTGCTCCAGTCGGAAAAGCTCGCGTCCATGGGTCGATTATCCGCCGGGGTTGCCCACGAGATCCTCAATCCCGTGAGTATCATCTCCTTGGAATTGCAGATATTGCAGACTATGGAAAACCCCTCACCCGAAGTGCTGGAAGAATTAGAGGTCTGCATGGCCCAAATCAGCCGCATCGTCATCATTGCGGAAAATCTCAAACAGTTTTCCCGCATCTCCGAAAAAAAGATGATCACGGCCGATATCAACGGTGTCATCGCCCATGTTCTGACTTTATACGCAACGCAGTTGAAGATAGAGGGAGTAGAAATAGAGGTGCAATACCAGTCGGATTTGCCGGCAATCGCCATGGACAGAGAAAAGATAGAGCAGGTTATTCTGAACCTGATTACAAACGCCTTGGCCGCCATGGAGGGGAAAGAGAAAAAAGTGTTGCGCATAACAACGGAGAAGGAAACGGTGTTCGGGGATCACGATCAACTGAAAATAACAATCGCCGACACCGGCACGGGTATCAAGAGTGAACATATGTCGAAAATCTTTGATCCGTTTTTTACCACCAAGGGACAGGGAAAAGGAACGGGACTGGGGCTTTCCATATCGTACGGCATCGTCCATGATCACGGAGGCATGATCTGGGCGGAGAACAATGAGTGGGGGGGCGCTTCTTTTTATGTCAGGTTCCCCCTTCAAACGGATATTTAAAAAAATAACTAATGAGATGGGAGTTATCCCTATGGAAAGAATACTTGTTGTCGATGATGAAATCCACATCGTGAGACTGTTGCAGAAGTACCTGGCAGCGAAAGAATATGAGGTATACACTGCTACGGGCGGCCTGCAGGCCATTCAAAAGGTAAAAGATATTAGGCCTCATATCGTATTACTCGACATCCTCATGCCGGGTATGGGCGGCATCGATACCCTGAAGGAGATCAAAAAAATAGATTCCAAAATCGTGGTTATTATGGTCACAGCCGTCATCGACGAAGAACTGGCCAAAAGAGCAATTCAATTGGGCGCTGATGACTACATTACCAAACCCCTCAATCTCGAGTACATCGAAACATGCGTCTTGGTGAAAATGATTCAGCTTCTGGGGTAATGATAAAGGAGATCATGATATGACCGCAAAAAGAATACTTATTATAGATGATGAAGAATATTTTTGCCGCACCTTAAAGAAATCGCTTGAGTTGAAAAGTACCTTTCATGTGATGACAGCTACGCGGGGAGACGATGGGATACGGCTAGCAAAGACACAGAAGCCGGATCTCATCCTGCTCGATATCATGATGCCCGATATGGCTGGCACCCTTGTAGCCGAGAAATTGTCGGAGGATCCCGCTACCAGCTCCATTCCCATTATATTTGTAACAGCCATCATCAAACAGGAAGAAATTAAAATAAGTGGTGGTGTTGTCGGCGGACGCAACTTTATTGCCAAGCCTGTTATTATTGGCGAATTGATTAAAAAAATAAACGCCATATAATACTGAAATTTTGTCAATAAAATGACGATAATATCAGAGGACAGTCTGACCTGTCGCATATTGGTCATGCCGCATATTGACCTGCCCCCTAAAACCGATCCAGTTTTTATGTAATGATTCTGGCATATTTTGGGATCATCATTAAGGAGGGTAGAATGAGTCGGAAACGTTTTACGAATAACTACAATTATTATTGTTTTTCCAAATTTCGTATAATACCTTTTCTAATAATCCGGAAACCAGTAATAAGGTCGGAGTGTTCCATATACAATTACTTGCCATCACCAAAGAGGGCGTTACCGCCGCCTGTTGCGGATCAAAACTAATTTAAAAAAAAGGAGGATGAAAGTATGAACAAAGGAGATCTCATCAATGTGGTCGCAAAATCTACATGTACTAAGGCAGAAGCAGCAAAGGCCGTAGATGCCGTCCTTGGGACAATTAAGAAGTCGCTGAAGAAAGGAGAAACGGTGACTCTCGTCGGGTTTGGGACGTTCAAGGTTGCAAAGAGATCAGCACGGAATGGAAGAAATCCTCAGACCGGCAAACCGATCAAGATTGCAGCCAAAAAGGTCCCCAAGTTTACAGCTGGAAAGGCATTGAAAGATTCTGTGAAATAATTATAGTTATAATAAACTGCAAATAGTCACACTATTACACAAGAGAGGGTGGGAACAACTCCCACCTTTTCTTATTTTGAAGAATGGGTTCATTTTATTAACATCTTCCTGAAGTCAGTAAAACTACTGGATCGACGAAGATTCAGGATTTCAATCAGTTATCATTGATGTTAATTTCTTCAAAATTATGATATTGCAGGTACGTAAGAATTGTTCGTTTTTAAGCTTTATTAATATAGTAGCGTCCTCCAGATGGTAAAACAATATCTCATTCCGTATTAATTGTTTTAGTGAAAAATGAATAAGTCAGAAAAATACAAACCACCTGAGCTCGATGCTGGCGATGTTATTCATGCAATGACGCGTGCTGGCCTAGGAGCCATTCCTTATGCTGGTGCGGCTGCAGGAGAATTATTGAAGTTAATCGTTACACCATCTCTTGAGAAAAGACGCAATCAATGGATGGAAGAGATTGGAATGGGACTTGGAACTCTTGAAGAAAAAATGGGAGTAGTGCTTGAATCGCTTCAGGAAAACGATGGATTCATCGACACGGCAATAGAAGCTACCCGGATTGCAATAAAAACAATTAATCGTGAAAAACGTGAGGCATTAAAAAGTGCAATTCTAAATTCAGCACTACCTAATCCACCGGAAGAATCTCTCCAACAATTATTCTTGTCTTTTATAGATACTTTGTCTGTTTGGCATTTAAAAACAATTGAATATTTCAAGGTTCAAGTAACATATAGTGAGACGCAAAAGGGAAATTCTGCTGACAATTGTATAAGCAGAATTGACCCTCTCGGAAGCGAATTTTCCGAATTGAGAGAAAAAGGCTTCTTCGATTTCATTTGGAAGGATTTATCTTCAAGATCACTTATTACTACTCAAAGATCGGATAGTGGCGTTATTAGCCATCGCACAACGGAAATTGGTAAGTTATTTTTAGATTTCATTAAAAATCCAATTGAGGAAGAATCATAACCTACAGCTCAAGTCGGACAGACAAATCCGCTGTGCAACTTTGTCAGCCGCTTAGCTCCATGTTAAATGGTGAATAATGGAAATAGGGCGTCTTCAAATACCAAGACCAGAGATAGACGAAGTTGCTTCTGTCGATGACAGGCTAACTCAACTCTATTTAGGTTATTCAAGACTAATTGAAAATGAAGAGGTAGGCACCCAAGTGCTGGCAGCACTCGGAGAAGATCCGAGAGTTCAAGCTTTAGATGGCTACATGATTTCTAATGGGAACAATGCCACTAGATTCGAAATTAAGACTCTCGCAATGTGGTTCTTATGGGCGATTCACGAATATGGGCAAGATATTGCGGAAGAAAATCTAAACACTTTCCTAGACTCAGATAAAGTTTCAGTAATAAATACCTTGTGGGTGCTTGGAATAGAGGTAGAAAGAACGCTCGATTTAGGAAATGAATATCGGATTGAATCTGTTCACAAAATGCCTAATTCTCGGGATAAGCAGCACTATCTGAAGCGTGACGTTCAATATTTCCCGCAGCCAACACCCAAACCTAAAGCAGCAATTACCTGCACATGCCAAACAACTAAGGCTGTTAAAGGAGATGAAACTTTTCAACAGATGAAGATGAGGGACGAAGAGTTCTGGAATTCGTCTCAGCGTTTGAGTGAGATCGCTCTTTTGCTTAATGCTATTGATGGTGTTTCGTGCATCCCCTATTATTCAACATCATATGCTTTATCAGATATGCCAATAGGCATGTTTGGTGGGTCGGGGGGTGGCTCACCAATATATGACATTATTGGCCGCAGGTCATTGAAACTTTCTGAAGATAGCGTAAGTGAAATTCATAGCCTTGTGGATGCCTTTGGTGCATTGCCACTTGATGATAAGCCAAGAATGACTAGAGCTTTGTCTCGCCTATCTCAAGCGAAGCGACGGGATCAAATAGAAGATAAGATTCTTGATCTGGGTATCGCATTAGAAATGGCGCTTCTCGACGACAACGTGAACAACGATCAACTCTCACAGTCTTTCCGTCTTCGTGGCAGTTGGCTTATCGGGAAAGATGGTGATGATCGACACATCATCTATTGTCAGCTTAGAGACATCTATAAATATAGGTGTCAAGTAGCGCACAGTGGTTCTCTTTGTAAGAATAATGGGATAAAAATAGACAGAGTGAGAAATAGATTTAAAGAATATTCTTGTCTCGCAGAGAGAATCATTCGACATTTGATATACAACGGGCATCCCGAATGGTCAAAGTTGATTCTGGGGGCTATCTAACAAAAAAACCCAACCGACCTCCTTTGTCGTCGGCTGATTTATACGTTACGCTCTTTCGATCCGTAATCATCGGTCATGATGAAAGCATACCACCAAACAGTTGTAGGTGAAGCCAAGAATCCCATTCAGAACCCGATTTGATATTGACCGTGAGGTCAAATCCGCCATAGGCAGCCAATCTTTGTTGCGTCTTTAAATCCTCACCCAATCCATTCTCTCTTTCCGTCTCAGAAATAGGCCCATTCTTTTCACAATATTTCGAGGCATTGCCTGGACTGGCAAAATCACCCTTCTTATCATTTATTCAACCCCCCGTATGCTGAAGATACCAGAAGTATGCTGGATCAATCAGCACATTTAAAATCCAAAAGAAAGGGGGTAAGAGAAAATGAAAGAAGTAGTTTATGAGGCGCACAGCTTTTTTTTGCGCTTGTTGAAAGGCAAGAAGTTTTTGCTTGATTGCGGTCATCGATGGACGCCGTTTCATCCACTGTCGAATACCGCTGTGTTCTTGGCAGACGGCCAAGTGATCTGCCACAACTGCTATTTGTGAAAAGGAGCAATGATGAAGACAAGGATCATTCATTCCAAAAACCTGAGTTCCGAATGCTGGAACGTACAAGTATGGGGCTTGGAGCACTGTCGGAAGTGCTGTCACAAAAACAGCAAAAAGTGCGGAGGGATTAAAATCAGAAGAACCAGCTGGAATAACCTTAACCAGAAGGTCCCTATAGACTGAAGGGACAAAAAAGGAGGGGCATATGTACAGTCCAAAAATAAAAGAAGATTTGATTCCGTTGCTCTATAAGGTGGCCAAGGCGGAGGGAATACGAATGACTGTTTTGGTCAATCGAATCTTGGAGCATGCACTAAACGGAGGTGATGGGCGTGAGGCGGAGGAAGCTTTATCAAAGGGTCAAAAGCCTGGTCTTCCGGAGGCGGATGGTCGAAACCCTGGAGACCCTTGAAGATGAGATCAGGGCTTCCCTCTTGAGCGAAGGGAAGGGTGAAATGGTCACCGGAGGTCTGAAGATCTCAATCAATGAAGAGGGCCAAATTGAGGTTAGAGAATTGCCATCCTCGAATCTGGAACAACTGGATTTACCCTTTAAACCAGAAAAATCTAACGAAGGAGGACAACCATGAAACTGCAAGAGCTAATGGAAGAGCTGGAAAGGCAAAAGCCGCTCAAGTGGGATCAAAAGATCGAATCATCTCGATTGGAGATGATCCTGAATGAAAGTCGCACGAGACTTCACTTGAATGGGAACGATAACCATTTTTCAATCACCCGGCCCTGCCACAATCAGATTGCCGAGCGGTTGGAGATCCCGGTGAGATATTATTCAAAGATGGAGAACGAAGCGCCGGAGCTTCTGATCGAGAACGTGAATACATGGTTCAAGCGTTCATCCAAAGACGTCTTCATTCGGGGCCTCGGCGATTCCGTCCGGGCATTTCTCAGCGAGAGATACCGGATCATCGATCACCTGGACGTACTCTACTGCTCGTTGAACGAACTCCAGGCCCACGAGGCGGAGGTGGAAGGCTGCTATCTTTCCGAGACGGAAATGAACCTCAAGGTGAAAAGCGACAGGCTCCGGGATTTCGTCAGGCATAAAGACGATCTGATCACCGGAGGATTGCTCTTGGTCAATTCCGAGACCGGGCATCGCGCGCTGAGGATCGAGCCCCGGACGTTCCGGGTCCAGTGCACCAACGGCATGGTCATGGAGGAATTCGCCGCGCGGCAGATCCATCTCGGAAACGGCGATAACGGATTTGACGAGACGGTCTATCTCTCCATACGGCGGTCGATCAGGGAGCTTTTCGGCAGGTTCGGTGAGATCGTTCAGGCGCTCCGGGAATCGACGGAGATCAAGGTCAGAAATCCCCAGCGGGTGATCAGCAACGTGGTGGAGCACTACCGCCTCAGCGAAGACCAGAAGGCGAACATCCTCATGGCCTTCGGGGCGGAGCCGGAGGCCGACCAGTACGGCATCGCCAACGCCGTTACAAGGGCCGCCCAGAGCGAAAAAAGCTGGGAGAACAGCCTGGAGATGGAAAGAATCGGCGGGAAGGTGATCGCGCTGCCAGGAGAACAACTGAGAAATTGGGATGCTTAGAATTGTGCACCCAAACAATAACCAACAAAAAGGAGATGTCTTAAACATCTCCTTTTATCTTTATGTTTACCTCGCTGATATCCATTGTGAAGAAAATATAGTTTGACAAATAGTGGCATCTCCCTATAATAAAAAAATACGAAGTAATTAGTGAACTAATGAGTTTAGAAAGGAGGTGCAACCAATGACAACTTTAATCAACGCCCTATCTGCCAGGACTCAATTTGGCAGAATTATGAATGAGGCGGAAAAGAAAAACGTCCGCTTTTTGGTCAGTCGCCGAGGCAAACCCAAGGTGGTGATTCTCGGTGTCAAGGATTATCTCAAAAACATCGTTAAGCAGCCCAAGCTGATGACCAAGATCCAGATCAGCGCAAAGGAAGCGGGTCTTGACCGTCTGCGCGATACCGAGATTGAAGCGGAAATCAAAGCCTTTCGGAAAACCAGAAAGAAAGGAGGCAGGGCCAAGTGATCAGGGTAGTCCTCGACACCAACGTCATCATCTCGGCTCTGCTTAAAGAGGGCAGCGCCCCGGCGCTGGTACTGTCTCTCGTCTTGGAAGGCCACATCCAACTGTGCGTGACCGAGGAGATTTTTGCCGAATACAAAGGCGTTTTGTCACGGGAGAAATTTCAAAGCCTGGATCAGGCAAACGTCAGAAAAGCTTTGCTATCCATTAAGCGGAAATCTTCTTGGGTATCACCATCAACGCGGATCAATGTTATCAAGATCGATCCTGAAGACAATAAATTCTTGGAATGCGCATTGGAGGCTAAGGCCCACTACCTCATAACGGGCAACAGGAAGCATTTCCCTATGGCCCATTATGACAAGACGCGAATCATGAGTCCCAGTGATTTTCTTTACTGGGTCGTCAAGGAGATGTTCGATTAAATATTTACGACAACTGGCTGCTTTTCGAGTTCCTAAGTGAGAACAAATACTCCGCTGCCCTCCTCTGAAGACCATTCAGCTCATTTGGAATCTCCGTACTTGAACCGACAATTATTGATTGACTTTTTCAAAGACCGGGATAATTTAATGCACGAAGAGAACATCCCTCCAACCGTTTCGGTGAGATTGTTATGATGGTAAAGAACGAATCGAAAGCTGTAGGCATCTGGATACGTGTTTCCACCGAAGACCAAGCCAGAGGCGAGAGCCCGGAACACCATGAGAAACGAGCCCGCTATTATGCCGAGTCTAAAAGCTGGCAGATCAAAGAGGTTTACCATCTTGAGGCTATAAGCGGAAAGTCTGTTATCAACCTTCCTGAAACACAAAGAATGCTCCAGGATGTGAGAAGTGGCCGTATCACCGGCCTTGTCTTCTCGAAGCTTGCCCGATTGGCCAGAAACACCAGGGAACTCCTGGAATTCGCCGATATATTCCGGGAAAACAACGCCGATCTGATCTCTCTTCAGGAATCGATTGATACCTCAACCCCTGCTGGACGGCTCTTCTATACCATGATCGCCGCAATGGCCCAGTGGGAGAGGGAAGAAATCTCCGAAAGGGTTGCCGCCTCCGTTCCTATAAGGGCTAAGCTCGGTAAACCCCTCGGCGGTCATGCCTCTTTAGGTTACCAATGGGTCGATAGAAAGCTGATTCCCAACCCGACCGAAGCACCGATAAGAAAGTTGATCTATGAGCTTTTCTTGGAGCATCGCAGGAAAAAGACAGTAGCGCGACTTCTCAACGAAAAGGGCTATCGCACCCGGAAAGGGGCGAAATTCTCCGATACGACTATCGAGAGACTTTTAAGAGACTCAACAGCCAAAGGAATTTATCGAGCAAACTATACCAGAAGCCTCGGAGAAAACAAGAAATGGGTCTTAAAGCCTAAAGAAGAATGGGTCCTCAGTCAAGTGGAGCCTATTGTTTCGCAGGAGCTTTGGGAGGCGTGCAACTATATTCTGGACGAACAGGAAAAGAAAAATAAAAGGCCGAGCCGCAAGGCCGTCCACCTCTTTACCGGTTTTGTTTTTTGTGGTTGCGATAACAAGATGTATGTACCTTCCAATTCCCCCAAGTACACCTGCTACAAGTGCCGTAACAAGATCGGCACAGCCGATTTGGAAGAGATTTTCCATCACCAGCTCAAGACATTCTTCTTCTCATCATCCGAGATTACCGGCTACTTGAACAAAGCCGATCATGTAATTAAAGAAAAAGAGGATCTCTTGCAAGCCCTAACAGAGGAGAAACGGAAGATTGAGCGGGAGATGGAGAAGGTATACAGGTCTTACATTGATGACACTATAGACTCCAAAACCTTCGGAAGCTTATATAAGCCTTTGGAGGAGAGACGTCAACAAATGGAGGATCAGCTTCCCGAACTCCAAGGAGAGATTGATTTCTTGAAGATTCAGTACCTTTCAAGCGATCAGATCCTCAATCAAGCAAAAGACCTTTATTCCCGCTGGCCCGAATTCACTGATAATGAAAAGAGAAAAATCATGGAGAACATCACTGAGAAAATTATTGTAGGTACTGAAGACGTGACCATCAACCTCTGCTACCTCCCTTCGTCTTCCGAATTGACGACATCTGGGCAACGCGGCTTCAGGGGTTCATGGCCGCCACAAGCATAAATCTTGCCGGATATGTGGCAGTAATGGAAGACCTCGTGATCGTGACATGTCCATCCTCCAAAGGTTGTCTCAATGCCTCAAGGACATTTCTCTTGAATTCCGGCAGCTCATCGAGGAACAAGACGCCGTGATGGGCGAGGCTGATCTCTCCCGGTCTGGGAGTGTGTCCTCCCCCCACGAGTCCGGCATCTGAAATTGTATGGTGGGGAGCTCGAAACGGTCTTGTCCCTAAAATAGTCTCTCTCTTGTTGAGCAGTCCCGTCACAGAAAATATCTTCGTAATATCAATTGCCTCAGGAAAAGTAAGGCCGGGAAGTATGGTAGGGAGCCTCTGTGCCAGCATCGTCTTTCCTGAACCCGGCGGACCTATCATTATTATATTATGACCCCCCGCTGCGGCAACTTCCAATGCCCTTTTTGCGTGCTCCTGACCGCGGATCTCGCTGAAATCGAAGGGATAATTGCAGCTCTTATTGAATAGATCAGCTATATCAAGCGTTAGCGGTATTATTTTCTTCCTGCCGTTAAGAAATTCAACGACGTCGGAAAGGGTATCAACAGGAATCACTTCGACAGCTTCCACCATGGCGGCTTCGTTGGCGTTTTCCCTTGCCACGATGATGCCCCTCTTCCCCATTTCCTTTGCCAGAAGGGCCGCGGAAAGGACTCCATCAACCCCCTTGATGCTTCCGTCCAAGGACAGTTCTCCGATGAGCATGTAATCGAGGGTGTCCTTTAACTCAATACAGCCTTCGCCTGTCAAAATGCCTACTGCAATGGGAAGATCGAAACCGGTTCCTTCTTTTTTAATGTCGGCAGGTGCGAGATTTACGGTAACGTGGTTCTTGGGGAATTTGTAGCCGGAATTTTTTATGGCTGCCTTGATTCTGTCTTTGCTTTCCTTGACTGCGACATCAGGAAGTCCCACCGTTAAAAATTGAGGAAGTCCCGGTGATATATCTACTTCCACATCGACTGGATACGAATCTACACCGACAACGGCGCTGCTGTTGACCTTTACAATCAATTCGTGCTCCCCGAAATTTTCTCAAGAGTGGGCGAAAATACTATTAAATAAGTTATTTCATGGCAAGACATTTCTTTCAGAAAAGTATTTTTTTAACTCTCTTGACTGGGCAAAGGGGCTATGCTAATTTCGGTACAACTTCTCGCAACGAGGTTCAGAAAATCAGTATGACTAAGTTCTCCCACTTCGATGAAAAAGGCAAGGCCAGGATGATTGATGTGACGGCAAAGGAACGGTCCGTACGAAAGGCCGTTGCCCGGGGGAAAGTCCTCATGAAGAAAAAGACACTGAGTCTCATCGAAAGGGGAGAGATACCCAAGGGAGATGTCTTTGTTGTAGCCAAGATTGCGGGGATCATGGCAGCTAAGAAAACAAGCGAAATGATCCCTATGTGTCACCCCTTGGAATTGACAGGTATTGACATAAGGTTTACGAAAGATGCGGATCTGGGTGAAATCACCATTGAAGCGACAGTGCAGACTGTGGGTAGAACAGGGGTGGAGATGGAGGCCATGACCGCCGTCAGCGTTGCGGCTCTCACAATTTACGATATGTGCAAATCTGCCGATAAAAACATAGTCCTTTCGGACATCAAATTAATCACAAAACATGGTGGCAAAAGCGGTCTCTTCATTAGAGATGCGTAAATGAGAGATCCGCATCTATCTACCCATAGAAGCTATGTATCAAAACGTCTACAGAATAAGAAGATCGTTTTTATTTCCCTTTTTCGCTGATTTTATTCTCCTCTTCTTCCTTCTCCTGCTGTCGTACTTCCTGGTGGGGTCGAAATTAGAAAGAATATTACTTACTGCGATTTTCATACCCGTTCTTTATGTTCTCTTCGAATCTTCATTTCGCATGGTCCAAACGGGAGACCAGGGCATCATGATCAGGAAATTCATGCGGAAAAAAGAACTCCGCTGGGAGGATATCACTCATCTTGGCGCTCTGATCCTCAGAAAAAGGGTATATCTCCTGTTGACTACAGTGAAGGGATTTTATATTCTATCCAATACATATGAAAAGTTTTCCACTCTCGTCAGTGATGTTGTCGCTCACATGGACAATGAAAAAGTGGAAGAAGAAGTCAGGAGACAGATTGAACATCCTGCAAAGAATAGGTCGGATATCATTATGACATGGTTTACGGCTATGGTTCTTGCAGGGATCATAATAATAAAACTGTTTACCTCGTAAATTTTCTGATCTTGTAAAAAGTTATAAGCTAGGTTAAGAGTCATCAGACTTTCTTCACGACAAAAGCATGGGAGAAAGGGCGCGTCGTTATTATGAAACGCAAGAAAACAAAATCTGTAGCTGTCGATCAAAATGTTCAGGCAAAGCCATATTCGCTTATTGAAGAGAATATGGAAAAAAAGCTTGAAGACATTTCTACAGTCCTCTGTTCAGTCGGTGACGGGAAAAAAAGGAAAAGCAGATTGCATGAAGAAGTTTTAATCATGGTTGAAAGATGTCTTTTCAAAATTGCCCTCAAGCGGAACGGTCATGTCAAGAGTGCTGCAGCCAATTACCTTGGAATCAACAGAAACACATTCCAGAAAAAAATGGCCAAGCTGGGCATCAGTCGTGAAAATAAAAGTTAGCCTGTCACATAACATAGTTAAATTGATGGAAAAGGGGGTCCATATACCGAGCCCCTTTTCTATAGATGTCGGGGAAGAAATAGTTCTGGAGAGGATTTCCGGCGACGGTGTAGTAATATATCCCGGAACAAGGATATATGGGTCAAAAACCCTGATTTCTCGGGGAACCAAGCTGGGATATGAAGCGCCGGCAACCATCGTCGATTGTCAAACCGGACCGCACGTCGAGCTGAGAGGGGGATTTTTCAAATCATCTGTCTTTCTGGGAAAGGCAGCCGTGGCATGCGGCGCGCAGGTCCGTGAAGGATGTATTTTAGAAGAAGAGGCTAATGCGAATCATGCAGTCGGATTAAAGCAGACCATACTTTTCCCGTTTGTAACCCTGGGCAGCCTCATCAACTTTTGTGACTGTTTCATGGCAGGCGGAACAAGCCGGAAAAATCACAGCGAAGTCGGAAGCTCCTATATACATTTCAATTACACACCCAATCAGGATAAGGCCACACCTTCACTCATCGGCGACGTACCCAGAGGCGTCATGTTGAACCAACCGCCCATTTTCTTGGGGGGTCAGGGAGGTCTGGTCGGTCCTGTCAGAATCGGTTATGGCAGCGTGATCGCGGCGGGAGTAGTTTGCAGGAGGGATTATCCTGAAGGAAATAGATTAATAACGGAAAGTGACATCTCCATCGAAGACAAATCCTTTCGCGTGGGTTTTTACAGAAATATCAAGCATCGCGTCTATAATAACATCTGCTACATCGCCAACCTCTTAGCCTTAAGACAGTGGTATGTCCACGTCCGGCAACCTTTTTTTCAACAGGAGCATATGGGCGGGGAGCTGTATGCCGGGGCCATGGACAAACTTGAAATTGCCATTGATGAAAGATTGAAGCGATTCAAAGACCTGTCTGAAAAAATGGAAACATCGATAGAGCTGGGCAGGGATGCCGTGAAAAAAAGCACACATGAAGGGCTTCTCAAACAGAAAAAGGAATTGAGCGAAAATTGGCCGAGGCTTGAGGAGACTTTCAGCGCCGGAAAAGAAGTATCTTCTGATCTGAAGAACCGGGACTCATTCATCAAAGTCATTCATAACAGAATGAAAAATGAAAGCGATTACATAAGAGTCATTCAGGGCCTGGATAGAGATGCGTCAATCATGGGAACGGCATGGCTAAAGAACATTGTAGATCACGTCATCCATGCAGCATTAATCCATTTGCCATCCTGCAATTCCTGACGCCATCAATTAAACGAGATCGGGACTTTGATAATTATTATATGCAGATATTAAGACAATGGTACGCTGAAATAATCAGCTATCTGAAGAAATGGAAGATCCATGTTGGCGTTAATGTATACGCGGTTCCCGAATACTCGATAGTCTTCTTCCCGCTAATTCGTGATGTCGTCTGCTGCGGGTTCGCCGGCATCCTGGCAATTAAAGGGGTTGGCAAACGTGAAGAAGGCAATCTCATAAAGAAGCTTACCCAGCTCTTCCGGGACGTCGGGAAAAATAACATGAAGGCGCTGCTTGCCGGTTCTGTAACACCTGGCCAATATCTGGGGGGCGGCCGATATCTGCAGGAAATGGAAAAAACGCTTTTCCAGTTAAAGACAGACGTCGCATTTCAGGAAATCTATTTCAAGCCCCTCACGGCCGAACAACTTTCAGACCTTACGGAAGAGATGAAGGCATTTTTCCTGAACGAAGAAAAATGCCTTGAAGAAAACGCCGGCAACTTTCCGACAGAGGAGACGGAAACGATAAACAGCAGACATATCCTGATGAAGGATATTATCTGGGGTCTCGAGAAAGATGTACTCGAGAATATAGAAAAAATCAGGGGGCTCTCGGGAGCGGGCAGCGTCAAAGAAATATCTCCCGAATCATTTATAAAATATAAGAAAATAAATTTTCTTCTGAACTGCCTCGACAGGTTGGAGGTACGGGGAAGAGATTCGGCGGGGATGCAGATATCCTTCAGGCTCCATGACACGGCCTCATTTGAGAATATCCTGAAAGTGCTCAAAGAGAAAGGCCTGTATGATGATTATTCCGCGAGAATCCGCGCAGGCGACCTTATCAATGGTTCAATCTGTCTCTCTCACGCGATCCCATCCATGAATCGTACGCTGGGCAAAGGGATTGATCTCGCATTCGTGTACAAGACATCATCCATCATCGGCGAGCTCGGTCAAAATGTCAGGGATCTGAGAAAATTCATCTCCCACGACAAGGTATTCTATGAATTATCCAGGCAGGAGACAGAATTTGAGACGTCAATATCCCACACAAGATGGGCATCAGTGGGTTCCATTACGGAAGAAAACTGCCATCCGATTAATAACTTTACCATGAACAGAAACAGCGGCCATGAAGATGCTGCATGGCCGGAGATCGTGAAAAACTACCCTTTCTATGGCGAGGGAAGCTGGTTCATTAACGTTATCCTTAACGGAGATATAGACAACTATCAATCCCTCCGAAATGCAATTGAAGAGGGAGAAGACCTTATTGCTCCACATATTACGACTGACACGAAGATCATCCCCCTACAAATTGAAAAGTATCTGCTTGCCGGGCATGATCTGGCTGAGGCGTTCAGATTGGCTGTAAACGACTTTGAAGGCTCCCATGCCATTGCCATGACCAGCAATACGGAGCCGGGAAAGGTGTTTCTTGCCCTCAAGGGCAGCGGGCAATCCATTTATGTAGGCCTTGCCCCTGAGGAGTATATATTTTCATCGGAACTTTATGGCCTCGTGGAGGGCACTCCTTTTTTCCTGAAGATGGACGGCGAAAGACCTTCCTCAGCCGATGATCCTGAAGCGTCAGGCCAGATATTTGTCCTTGAGCAGAACTCTCAAGGGGGTCTTTCGGGGATCAGAGCGCTTTTTTACGACGGGACTTCTTTCAGCATCGGAGACGATTCCGTGCAGAAGGCAGAAATTACCACCCGCGATATAGATCGGGGTAATTTCCCACACTATTTTCTAAAAGAAATATCTGAAGCAGCTCTCTCCGTAAGAAAAACCCTGCGCGGCAAATATAGAATCTCAAAAAAAGAAAACGGAAGATATTCAGTTACCTTCAATCTTGGCCGGGACATCATACCGGAAAAGTGGAGACAGGCCCTCACCGGTGGTGAGATCAAGAGAATTATCGTAATCGGTCACGGTACTGCCGCCGTTGCCGGAGAGGCTGTTGCCGACGGACTGGACAGATATCTGAAAGGCACTCACATCAAAATTGACGCCAAGGTCGCATCGGAATTGAGCGGCTTTTTCCTGGAGGATGACCTGAAAGATACGCTGGTAATCCCCATCACGCAGTCGGGCACGACGACAGACACCAACCGTGCCGTAGCTATGGCTGTGGAACGGGGGGCGACAGTAATCGCCATTGTCAACAGGAGGCAATCTGACATAACCACCAAGGCAAACGGAGTTTTTTATACGAGCGACGGCAGGGACATAGAAATGTCTGTGGCTTCAACCAAGGCATTTTACTCCCAGGTTGTGGCGGGTCATGTCCTTGCACTCTGTCTTGCCCAGCTTCTGAAGAATGTCTCCGACGACTTTATTGCAGATGAGCTTCACAACCTCGAACAGGCGCCTAACATGATGAACAGGGTGATAGAGAAGACAGGGCAAATCAAGCAATCAGTCGAACAACTGGCAAAAAAGAGAAGGTACTGGGCCGTCGTGGGAGACGGGCCTAATAAGGCGGCTGCAGATGAGATCAGGATAAAACTGAGCGAGCTGTGTTATAAAACGATATCGTCAGATTTTATAGAAAATAAGAAGCATATTGACCTGTCTGCCGAACCCCTCATCATAGTCTGTGCAGCCGGCAGCCCGGAAACTGTGACGGGAGACATCATCAAAGATGTAGCCATCTTCAAGGCGCACAGGGCGGGTGTTGTTGTTTTTGCAGATGAAGGTGAAGGCCGGTTCGACGGCGTTGCCGATGCCGTTGTTGAGGTACCCAGGGCAGCAATGCCCATGCCTGTAATCCTGAATACCCTGGCCGGACATCTATGGGGTTATTATGCTGCCTGCAGCATTAACGAAGATGCCATCTTTCTGCGGGAATTCAGGAGTCATCTCGATCATATAATGGCGGAACATGAGAAAAGAAATTATTCCATTTACGAGAGGCTGGCCGACAGAAATTACCGGAAGCTGGTCAGGGATTTCTCGACTGAATTCAATCAAAAAAGAACGGATGGCGCCTTTTCATTCACTAATGTGAATACCATATCCGATATAGTTCTTCTTCTTAAATATGCAGCCGGAAAACTGCCCCTTGAAGACTACTGGAGCGATTTCAAGAGTGAGGAGGGGCTGCCATCCCCGGTCGAGATGCTTGACATCTCTCTCGGCCACTCGATAGATGAGCTTTCCAGACCGATAGACGCCATCAGACATCAGGCGAAAACAGTGACGGTCGGAACAAGCAGGAAGGAACAGCTTCTCAGAGGTATTATTTTTGACATATTACGACAACTCGAATTTTCGATCAAATCCATGGTCACCAAGAATGTATTGACCATCGCAAGGATTCAGCCGGCCATTGCCACGTTGAACGGCTATACCCTCTATGGTATTAATAATCTGGACGCTGAAGGAAATCCCGTGGATACATCGACGATAACTGTAAAAGACAGAGGGGGCATCTCACTCACGATGAAATCGAGGACGGAAGGTTCGAGTAATCTCATGGGGACCAAAAGGACGATAGTAAGTACCGGCCAAGTCTACATTGGCCGCGGAAAATCCGATGGTGCTTCCATCGTCGTTATTCCCCTTCTCGGGGACGGGGGAGGCGTAGGGAGCTTGCTTTTGATCCACGTGGAATTTAACGAATCACTCTCCGTGAAAGGAAAGAAAGAGGTCTTAGGCTACAAATTTAACGACATCCTCAATCTCGTTAACGAATATAATCTACCGTGGGATGACCGCTATCTGGAAAATATATCCGCAGGTGTTCTCCTCGGCGAAACGGTGGAGGTTATTGCGGGTCAGATAAGAAAATCGCTGGCAGGGAACGGCGGCAACTCTCAGGCCAAATAAATTTCAGGAGCAATCATGAAGAAGACAAAATTTATTTTTGTGACGGGCGGCGTTCTCTCTTCCCTCGGCAAAGGTTTGGCATCTGCTTCTATTGGAGCCCTTCTTGAATGCCGGGGTCTCAGGGTGACCAATCAAAAGCTGGATCCATATATCAACGTCGATCCCGGCACCCTCAGCCCATTCCAGCATGGCGAGGTTTTTGTGACGGACGATGGCGCGGAAACAGACCTTGACCTAGGGCACTATGAGCGATTTACCTCGACCCGCATGGCGAAGTGCAACAATCTCACGTCGGGTCAGGTATATTTTTCGGTAATTTCAAAGGAAAGGAAAGGGGAATATCTGGGCAAGACGGTGCAGGTTATTCCCCATGTTACCAATGAAATCAAGGATTACATCAAGAGCTGCGCCGCCGGGTTCGACGTTGCCATCGTGGAGATCGGTGGAACCGTGGGAGACATTGAGAGTCTGCCCTTTCTGGAAGCTATCAGACAATTCCGTAACGAGGCCGGAAAACAAAACGCCATATTTATACACCTGACATGGGTCCCCTTCATAAAGACCGCCGGGGAGGTTAAGACAAAACCGACGCAGCACAGTGTGAAGGCCCTCCGTGAAATCGGTATCCAACCGGATATTCTGTTATGCCGTACGGAAGATTTCCTCTCGGAAGACATCAAGGCCAAGATAGCTCTTTTTTGTAATGTGGAAGTTTCATCCGTATTTACGGCAAAGGATGTGACGTGCATCTATGAAGTGCCAATCGTTTTTCACAAGGAGGGGGTGGACAATAAAATTGTCGACCTCTTAAACATCTGGACCGGCAGGCCTCATCTGGAGGCATGGGAAGATGTGGCAGACAAGATTAAGAATCCTCCCCACGAAGTGTGTATTGCCATAGTGGGCAAATATGTAAATTTGACAGATTCCTACAAGAGCCTCAATGAAGCGTTAGTGCACGGGGGTATCGCAAACGACTGCCGGGTAAACCTGCGTTTTGTCGATTCGGAAAAGATTGAAAAAGAAGGCATAGGTAACCATCTTGACGGCGCTGATGGCGTCCTTGTGCCCGGAGGATTCGGAGAGAGGGGCATTGAGGGGATGATCACTGCCATTCAATTTGCCCGTGAGAACAAGATTCCGTATTTCGGCATCTGCCTGGGAATGCAGCTCGCCGTCGTAGAATTCGCCCGGCACGTATGCAGACTCGAAAGGGCGAACAGTTCCGAATTTGACAAGGGAACCGAGTATCCGGTGATCGATTATCTACCCGAGCAGAGAGGCATCACGGAGATGGGCGCAACCATGAGGCTCGGTGCTTACGCCTGCCTTTTAGAGGCCGGATCTTTCGCATTTGATGCTTACGGCGTCAGTGAAATCAGTGAAAGACACAGGCACCGCTATGAACTGAACAACAATTTCAGGGATATCCTTGTGGAAAAGGGGCTGCATATTACGGGAACATCGCCTGATCGCCGCCTTGTCGAAATTGTCGAGATCAAAGACCACCCGTGGTTCCTGGGATGCCAGTTTCACCCCGAATTTAAATCGCGCCCTACGAGCCCCCATCCGCTCTTCGGCAAATTTATCGGTGCAGCTCTAAAGCAAAATCTGAAAAAATAGAGAACTTTTAGAAACTTTCTTTTTTTGTCATCTTGACTGAGGATAAAGCTCAAGATTCCTCGTCGCGGAGCTCCTCGGAATGACAGAAACAACGTATCACGAAAGGTTTACAAACCCAGCCATCGCTCAAGTTCCTGTCCAAGTCTGGATAATGCGGGAGAGACTTTGACGGGATATAGCGGTGTCGTCTCCAGTCTCTGGAAATGAGCCGGAAGGGATTTCACCTGCGACCGTGTATACTTTGCGATCTCTTTTAAATCCTGCCGTCCGACAATTCTCCTGCCGCCCTCCATCACCTTAGCGAGGAGCGGCACTCCTTCTATCTCATCCCCTTCGACGGTCAGGATATCCCCAACCATCGTTTTGTCTTCAAACTGGCGAAAGACCTGTTTGCGTCCGGGGATGGTGGCTTTCCCCTGTGACTTCTTGAAGCGCGGCGTACCGGCATACTCCATCAGCTTGTAAGCGCATTCCAGGTACGGCGCGTCTTCCGAGGTATCTAATTTTGTACCCACGCCAAAGCCGTCTATGGGCGCCCCTTGAGACAGTAGATCACGGATCGCGTACTCATCGAGATTGCCGCTCGCGAAGATGCGTACATCTTTTAAACCGTCCTGATCGAGGATCTGGCGGACATCTTTCGACAGTACCAGCAGGTCGCCGCTATCAAGGCGCACGGCACGAACATTTATTCCTGTCTCCTTTAATCTTTTCGCCGCTTCAACTGCCTTTCTTGCGCCTTTATGGACATCGTACGTATCGATAAGAAGGGTTGTATTATTCGGATTCGCGCGGGCAAAACTGAGAAACGCCTCCAACTCGTCCTCATGGGCCTCAACATAGGAATGTGCCATCGTTCCGAAGATAGGTATCCCGAAGATGGGCTCCGCCAGCACAGTTGATGTGCCCGCAAAGCCAGTTATATATGAGGCCCGGGCCGCCAGGAGCCCGGCCTCGGCTCCGTGAGATCGCCGCACCCCGAAATCAATCAGAACGGCTCTGTCATCTGCGGCCAGCATGCAACGGGCCGCTTTGCTTGCAATGAGGACCTCGAAATGCAGGATATTAATCAGGCGGGTCTCAATTAGTTGAGCCTCCGGCATGGGGGCGACTACACGCACAACAGGCTCGTTTTCGAAAAATACTGTTCCTTCCGGCATGGCATACACATCGCCGCTGAAGCGGAATTTAGCCAGATAATCCAGTAGGTCTTTGGAAAACCTGCCCGTACCTGCAATGTATTTCAGTTCCTCTTCAGTGAATCGCATCCCTTCGAGTAAAGCAAGCAGCGTCTCAAGACCGGCCGCTACCAGGAAACCGCGACTCGGGGGCAGGCTCCGTACATAGAACTCAAAGGCTGCCTCTTTGCACATGTCCTCATCCACATAACCCTGCATCATGGTCAACTGGTAAAGATCAGTAAGAAGCGGACTGGTTAACAGGTTCATTTATTTCTCTCAAAGCGGATTAGTTCTTATGGAAAGAAGGTAAATGTACCATAAACAATTCGCCAGCGTCTTATCAAGGGAAAAATAGATCGCAGAACTTCCATTAATCAAGTGAATGGTTGCGTCCTGCAGTCTATACTGCGCTGGTTGACATACAATTTTGTTATCACTCCATAGAGAAATTACATTTATGTTTCTTTATCGCATTCTCGGTACGTAGCAAGAGAAGGCAAATACCCTCCATATTCAATGGATTATAGATGTTAGCAGATATTTTTCCATCTGGCATATATTTTGAGTTACAAAACTTCGAAAATCAAATCAGGAGGAATAGTGATGAAAAGATATATCTTCGTGAGAAATGCTTTTTTAAGTGTGATTGTGACTTTGCTCTTACTGACAGTGGGTGTGGCCTCCATTTTGGCTGAGGATCAGAAACCCGCAGCAGCAACTCCTGCCCCTGCAACAGAGGCTCCTGCTCCGGCTGCACCTGCGGAAGAAAAACCCACCGGTTCGTTATCCATTTCCGGTTTGTCAAAATATGTATGGCGGGGATATGAAAACACCAAAAACAGCATTGTAGTTCAACCTTCCCTGACAGTTGGTTATAAAGGGTTTAGCGCCAATATATGGGGAAACATTGATACAAAGCCCTACTCGACAACAAACGCCAGTTATTCCAGCACCTGGACGGAAACGGATCTTACTCTCTCTTATACCAAAACTTTTGGTATTTTAAATGCCGGTCTTGGTTACATTTATTATGGCTTGCAGGCTCCGAATGCCGGTGCCGCAAAACCTCTTGATTCACAGGAAATATTTGTCACTCTGGGTCTTAATACGCTCCTTACGCCGACTTTGACTGCCTATAAGGAAATTGATCATTATCACCAGTATTATTTCCTGTTGGGGATTTCCCATACTTTTGAATTCAACAAAACCGTTTCTCTACAACTGGGTGCATCCGCCAGTTATCTCCTCAGCGACTATGCCGATGCGACCCTCTATGGTGTTAATGCATCGTATGGCGGGTATCCAAAGTTTGATAACAATTATCAGGCGACAAACGACAAGTTCAGTAATTTCCATGACGGTGTGCTCACGGCGAGCCTCCCTATAAATGTGGTAAAGTATCTAACCGTGGCCCCGACAGTTTCCTACTCCTTCCCCCTATCGAGCGATGCAAAAAATGAGATTAAGGCCCGTGGCAAATTGACTAATCCGGCCGATAACGATAGCAGTTACGTTTACGGCGGCCTGACTGTTACCTTAAGCTTCTGACACACCCACCGTCGCAGCCATCCATAATCCCCTCTTCCTTCGGGGTTACGGAGGCTGCGGCGGCTCTTTCTGATTCCGCGTGTCATTTCTACCCACCGTGTCATTTCGACCCCTTCGGTTTACTCAGGGTAAACTCCGGGAGAAATCCTTATTAGCCTTATTCGTGGAATTTATCATGAGTGAATGCGAAGGGGTCGAAATGACAATATGAAACTTTGTAAAGGTCGTTATCTCTTGACGACGAGTTCGGGAAAGTCAGTAAATATCCCGTCAACTCCCAATACCTGCAATCTATCAATGTCTTCAGGGTTATTAACTGTATACACAAATACCTTGAGTCCACGCTCGTGGGCACGCGCAATAAATCGTGCACTGGCGAGATCGATTTGAACGTGTACAGAGTACGCATCATATCGCCGGGCAAATATCGCGTAGTGGCGCCGGGGAAGATCTATGAGAATACCGATCCTGATATGGGGATTGAGTTTCTTAACTTTTATCAATTGGCGGCGGTTGAATGATGATACTGCAAACTGTTCATAATTCCATTGCCGCTCCTTGACATACTCTTCGATCAGGGAAACCGCCAATCCCTCGGTCTTAGGACCTTTCAACTCGATATTTATCCCTGCTCTGCGGTCTACAGAGTCAAGGACCTCACGGAGGATGGGGATACGCTGACCTTTCCCCGCATCGAGGGAGCGCAGGTAGGCGAGCGATTTATCTCTGACATAACCGGTATCGTTTGTCGTACGATCGAGTCGTTCATCGTGTATGACAATCAACTCACCTTTGACGGCATACACATCTACTTCAATCCAATCAGCGCCCAGATCAATGGCTTTCTCCACTGCTGATAGCGTGTTTTCCGGTTCATGCCCTGATGCACCGCGATGGGCAAAACAGTGGAACTTTTCCATGCGTTTCTCTTATTCTATCTGCATTCGACAATACTTATCTCTTCTTCCGTCAATCCATACACGAACCGTTCGATCTTTGGGAATCATTAATTGCCGCATGAGCTGTCAGGTTAACCAGAATCGGACGTTCGTGTTTGATGCAATCTCCCCATGAATGGTATTATATAAGATTTATAATGATTTATTTTTTATCACGATGTAAACTACCGCACAATGTTGTATCCCGTTTTCGCATGCAGAACTCGCCAATCAATGGGTAAGAAGAAATTGGGGTAGTATCCATCTATAATACTCCTTAGTTTAAGACCACAAGATATATCTTAGAATCAATGCTACTAAACGAATTCCTTGCTAACCACCAAATATGCAAAGCTCAGAAATGTCTAAGAGGGCAGCAGGTTCGAAAATGTTTTAGTGGCTGGATTGAGGAGAGCCATTTCAATGACTATCACCTTTCACTGTACCGTTTTGCATCTACTAGGCCTTTAAAATACTACGACCCGAAATGTATTGATGCTCTATTAAATTTCTTTCAGGATAACGCAGATAAGACTCTTGAGGTAATTTTCGATAAAAATATTAACCTGAGTCACGCGATCTTTTCTTTAATTCGTGAAGGAAGTAGTTGGAACAATGAGGATCAACTAAAATTGGACGACCCCTCGAGCCTTTCTCAAATTGAATCAATCTGGCACCCTGAATACCAAAGATACTGCGAACACGTTTTGAATCATCTGATCCGAATTCCACTCGGTGTTCTTGAAAAAATACAAAAGAAAGACTATTTGAGCTTTAGTTTATCCAAACAGATCGATGCTTTAAGAAGCAACGGACTGGATAGTCTTTGCTCCGGTTTTTCCTCAACTGTTAGAAATGCTATTTCTCATGGGTCCATATCTTTCAAGTTGTCTGAAATTGAGTACAAAGACCGCGCAAAAGAGCCATTGGTGCTTTTTCCATATGAGCTTGCCGAATTATTCGACAACTTGGTTGATACGTGTCACTCCATTTTAATCGCGCTCTTGCTTTTCTTGTCTGCGCATCACAATGAAATGGCGAGTCGCTTGGAGAGACTGCCCCTGGGGCTTAGATATTTATTCATAGATGCAAGCAGTTCTCATCATGGATTCAAAATTTTATCGATGACAGAAAGTACAACTGTAAACGATAGGAAACAATTGAATGTATCTTGCCAGATTAAGACCCTCTCTCGTATAAGCCAAATGTTTGATGGCCTTAGTTTGGCTTGGCATGCTTTGAAATTCGGTGGGCAGAACTATGATCGCATCGCTATTATTTTAGATTGTGGCAAGGAAGTATCACCAGCATTATTTATAAATGCTAACAGACTCAGAAAAGCAATCATCGGAAACGAGGAGTTCGAAGACTGCATTCGGGAAGTACTTGAGTCAAGCTTACTCTGGTTCGATGCTTCAAACCTGCGCAGAAAAATCTACGTTATGAGAAGTCTCGCAAAACCATTTTGGCAAACTACAAGGCAACAATTTGTTGATGAATGGCGCAACCGCGGTCTAAAAGTACTTTATTCAAGGTATCATATTCGAACAATTGAAAACCGGAGCACGGAATCGATTCGCCGGTTTCAAGCTCATGTCATCTTGAATGAACGAGGGACAATTACCGATACAGTTCTAAAAGACATTTTGAGGCATGCAATAAGAACTTTAAGGAAATATCAGATAAAGAGACGTAGCTTTGGTGACAAGGGATGGTTTAAAGGAAGGCCCAACTGCATTTGGATAAGATTTTATGCTCAAGACAAGCGATTGAGATCTCTATTTGCGGAAGGATGGGCCGATAAGAATCTTATTTTGCAAGCCGAATGGTTTTCAAGATGGAAAAACAAAGGGCCTGTTACAATAGAGAAACCAGACGCAACTTTCCACAGAATTCGAATTAAATATAATCCTCTCCTGCTAAAAGGCGCTGGAACATCTGCGAAGGCAGAACAGTTTATTTGACCTGTGCATCCTCGTCAAGGTTTATCTCAAATAGAGATACCTTACTGGTCGTAATGTGCCTCGAATTCAGTAACTGTTATCGCATCTCGAGATATTACTCACATTCTATTGGAACTTGAATCTTCTTATTTTCGCGGCTTCTCTCTGTATTGCATTCATAAAAGCTGCTTCAGCTTTGTCCATTTTTTCACTGGTGATACATATTATGTTAAAATGATCTTGGCTGGGTTTACCTGCACGTTGATAATGTTTCTTGAAGTCAAGTATAATTTCGTTTTCCTCGTCCCTTATTTTGAAAATATTCTCAAGATAGGTATTAAAATGAGAGAAATAGATATTTACAAGCATTGAAACTTTATCATAGCTTTTTTCCTCTTTTTTAGCATTTTGGACATCTGTACATTTGCTTGGTCGTAGCTAATTTTGCCTACCATAACTGAAGAATATATAAGAGAACGACTGCCTAAGTCATTACAATAGCGAATTAGAGAAAGGTTTAGCTCTTCCAACTTCTGCCTCAATAAGAGTCTCTCGTCTTTTTGTGAATTTAGCTTATAAGTGACAATTGCAGACACAAGCCCGCTACATATAACAGTGGCCAACGCAATCATGAGTTGGTATTCTGCTGGCATAATCATTTGCTTTCCTCTATTTTTCCCCCGATGCATCGTCCTCCACAATCCTTATTTCTTCCGGCGTCAGATCGTAAAGTTCATAAACGAGCCGGTCAATCTGACGGTCGGTAGTGCCGATCTGGCGCTGGAGGGTGGTCTTGTCGTGTTCGGTTTTTGCGGCTGCCAGTTTCTTATTGAGGGAAAGCATCTGCTCGACCAACGCAACCATCCGGTCGTGGCGGGCTTTATCTGCGGAATTTGAGAAGTCGATGGTACGGATAGGAAGCTGTGCGATGAATTGTGTGAAGTAACGAAAAAATCCTCCTCGTAAGGTAGTACTAATGCGTCTAAGATAAAAGTCTAAGACATTACTGTTTAATAATCCCAAAATATAACTCGGTGATTCAATAACACTTATTTTTAAAGTTATTCCGTAACCACTTGTAAACGCATATTCGCCATTCTCATCAAGCGCAAAACACGCTCGATCAGCTATGTCTGGTACTAATATCTTGCATGTTTTCATAAACACAATATTTTTGGGGTAAATATAAGCGAACCAATCTGAACCTCGCATTCGCCCATGTTCGCGGTTCTCCAGATAGGTCTTATTCTCTAAAAGATATTTAAATGTCTTCGGAAAAATATCTTCGATTTCTTTCTGGCTCATTAGCTTGGTAATCCCATCTTTCGTGCAATAAGGAATAATGACAACCTTGCCAGAAGGTAAAACTTGATATGGTTTAATTTCCCGGCCCTGTAAAAACAGTGATACGGCTTTGCGCTCAAGCTCAACGTTTCGATTCAGTTGTTTGGAGTAAGCAGTAATCATACTTCCATGAACTGATATTGTGTCTAAAACATAGACTTCATTGGCGCTGGTACGTATACCCTGTGCCATCTTATCAGCTACATCGCCTAACTTGACCGGTATTCGGCTGAGTTTTTCAAAAAGTTTCGTTCCCCGTCCGACGGCAAAATGCCATTCCGCAGGCTTTACATTTTGGGCAGAAATGATGCCTTCCGTCCCGCTCCCGTCGGTTCGCCACGCAGCCAGATCATCCACCTTCTTAAATTTGCATGATTCAGCGCCGCCCTTGTCCAGAAACATAAGGCAGGTGTACGTCGTCGCCCCAACAAATACCTGCTGATCACCGAAATGAATTACTTCCGCCAAGTGATGGCCTTTAGCTAACAAGCTACGCAGTGGTTCTCCATACTGGGCATTGAAAAACTTGTGTGGAAGGATGAAACCGAGTCGCCCCTTGTCGTTTAAAAGGCTCAGGCCTTTTTCTACGAAGACCACGTATATGTCATAGTTTCCCTTGCTCGCGGATGTGTAACATATTTTGTAGAATTCTACTTCCAACGGCGCCCATTCTTTAAGCGCCTGAATGCGCACATATGGCGGATTCCCGATGACGGCGTCGAAACCGCCTTCTTTGAAGATTTCAGGAAATTCCTTTTCCCAGTCAAAGACATTTATACGATAGCGTTCCTCATCGTCAAAGAAGCTTAATTGTTGATTGTCATAGAAATCGGAGCCGATAAGGGAATTCCCGCACTTGATGTTGCTGCCGAGATCGGGAAGGGCACGCTCATGGAAGAGCCTCATCTGATTGGCAAGGGTTTGTTCGTTTTCTCCTTCGAGAACTTTGAGAAGGAGTGAGAGCTTCGTCACTTCCACTGCCTGCGGATCGATGTCCACACCATAGATGTTATTGAGAAGGATGCGTTTTCTCTCCGCCGTTGTCAGGCGCCATTCACCGCGAACGACCTGGCAAAGAGCCGGATTCCTGCCCTTCGCCCACTTCTCCTGGCCATCCCCGATATAGCGGTCACGGTGCCAGTCCAGGAGGTACTGATAAGCGCCGATGAGAAAAGACCCGGAACCGCAGGCAGGATCGAGTATGCGAAGATTGCTTGCGTTGCCGCGAGGCCCAGGTTTCTTCCCTTCCAGAAGCTTTCCCACCGTATTCTTCACGATATAATCTACGATATATGTTGGCGTGTAATAGACGCCTCCCGCCTTCTTGACCTCCGGCTTTTCCTCCACCTTGGCCCGGTGCCCCGGTGTGAGGTAGATGACCTTGCCCAGGAATTGCTCATATATCTGACCGAGGATATCGGCGGGAAGAACGGAAAATTCATAGGGACTTTCGGGATAGTAAAGGCTCTTGAAGATATCCTTTAAGTGTCTATCATCGATGGTAAGATTGAGAGTCAGGTCGTCCGGCGGCTCAAACCGGTTTTTCTCATGCCTGAAATGAAACAGACCGGAATTGTATTTGTCGTCCGCGTTGTAATAAATCTGGATTAAACGTTGATAGACATTCGTGCCGTTCTGAAGAGCCATAAGCTGGGCATTTGGTTCAATCCCCCGGTCTTCACAGATGCGCAGGAAGATGATCCGGTCAATCGTCTTTCCTACGGCGAAATTGAGTTCACGTTGCGTCAGTTTTGGATTTCGGAGGGCGATATTCTGCGCCAGGGACTGCCGCCAAGTGTCGATTTCGGAGAGGAAGGCAGCATCAACGCTGGCAGTTCCTTTTTTGCGGCTCGCAGATTTGGCATACCGGTCGAAGGAGCCTTTGAGAACGGAATCCTTGGAAAAAATCGAAGAGATTTCTTCCCAGGTTTTTTCGAAGTGCCGGTAATTGAATTGCATAATGCGCGCGGTTGAGGCCTTATCCGCGATCTTTGGTTTTACCGTGCAATCATATACTGCAAGTTCCTCAAAATTGGTGAGGATGGACAGCGGAAGTTTGGCGGACCATGCGTAACGCCGCAGTTGATATGAGGGGCTGGGATCATCAGAGATGTTGACAGAGGGTCTCTTCGTTTCAACAAAGAATTTCCGCATGCCACCGATACGGAAGGAATAATCGGGGGCTTTGGTAGCGCCGCCTATCTTGATTGCGTCTTCATGGATCACATCTTTGTAAACTTCGGCATAACCGGCCGTGTTGTCCACGTCCCATCCGAGAACCTTGAAGAATGGATCCACAAACTCCCGGCGTAGTTGTGTCTCATTGTAGCCGCCTGACTCGTAAGCCTCGCGGTTTCGGTCAAAGCGATCAACAAGATCAATAATTTCTTTGGGAGTTGCCACCTATCTTATCCATCCTGGGCCTACGACCTGTAAATGTCTTTTCTATCTCCAATTTTGAGAACTATAATTAACTTTTCCTTTCTATCTATTGCATAAATAACCCGATAATCGCCAAGCCTGTAACGATACAGACCCTTGAATATACCTTTCAGGGGTTTTCCAAGAGACAAGGGATCCTTAGAGAGATAGTTCTTGGCCTTTTCAAAGATAGCTTTGGCTTGTGACTTATCAATGCCCTTCAGATCATCAAGGGCTTTTTCATGCCAGACAACCTTATAGCTCAAGAATTTTTTCTACCTCATCCGTAGAATAATACTTAGCGTTCTTATCACTGAGCCTTTCTAGAGCAAGATAAGCGTCTTCGTAGTCTCCCAGGTATTTATCAAGCATGTCTTTAATATAGAAGCTTTTCGGTCTCCTGGTCTTAGCGGATAGGTTGTCAAGTCTCTTCACGATATCGTCTGATACTCTCACATTTATAACTTTTGCCATTTGCGATCACCACCATCTGTGTATTATATGTGTTACATATACAGCACTGCCATACAAGTGTCAATAATAAAAAAATGGCTATCCATTTGCGGAGAAACTTTTATTGATTAGGGGAAATCAAACTTTGAAGGCTGGGAAAGACGGCCTGATCATGCTTCCAATTGTATGCAAGCACATCGACGCCCAGTTTCTTTAGTTTTCTATTGAGCGCTTCATCGATAGCCTCCGGGACAGCGAGAATCAGACGGGGTTGCTTCGGGAGTTCGGTATTGGCGAGCAGCAGTCGGGCAGCGGCAGACCGTATACTTGGTATTGATGCATCGGTGGTTACTTCGAAGACGGCCCTTATCTCTTGCCTGGCATTCGCAATAAGAAGGTCCCGTTCCGGGTCATTCCCCGCTTTAAAACCAAGGCGGGAAAGTATATCGTATAAATCCTTTACAATTAAACCGTGGTCGCACATCGACGCAGGATCAGTTAATGGGCCCTTGTAACTCGCACCGATGATCTCTTCGCGAAAACGAAGTTCGTCAAAAGACATTTCCAGTTGAGGAGACCGGGACGAAAAAATATTTTTCATCCTGTCAACTTTGCGGACAAATTGACTGACCTGCCTGACAAACCGGGGCGAATTCAGGACGCCTATTAAAGCCACCATAGTTTCCGCGGAACCGTCTTCCATGATTGCCCAAACGCCCCTGTAATGGTCATCGAACAGGGCCTTGCCGCCGCCGATCCTGCCCCGGTGCACCACGAATATTCGGCCATTGCGATCTTCCGCCAGCGCCCCGCCGATACGCCTGTCAATCCCCTTTGCGGGGAAATTGATTTCACATGTAATCGGGATATGAGATGAACCCGTCGGTTTTTCCGCCCCGAAGGCATGCCCATACCTGCTTCCCGACATCTTCTCATGCACCATCCAAATGCCGAGGCGCTCCGACCACAAGACCTTTGCCTTGACCGTTGCGCCGGGATGGCCCAGATTCACAGGGATTTTTTCATCGATGAAAGGTTTGAAGCATTTTATAAACTGTCGCCCGTATCTTTTGATGGCGGATTCGTCGTCAAGGACTTTCAGCATTGTCCCTTCTCCATTGACCAGGCTTCGGCGAAGTTTTTTATGGATGAGATGTTCAGGATATTTACAGGAAACACCCTACTTAATCAAGCCGTTTTCTGAGACGTTTTATGACACCGAAAAAGACTACTTTCATAAGCCTTAAGATGATTTTTGCAGATCTACGCTCCAGGATGACAATTTGTCATTTCCTTTTAAGAGAATACCCCGATTCTTATAATGGACATCACTTACTTTTATATGGAATTCGGCTCCGGTGTATTCACCTTTTTCTGAGCGGCAGGTGGAGATAATCGTATCAGCAACGATGATAAACCGGCCCAGCAGAATTCCCAGGTCAGGGTTCACGGATTCCCAGGTCGTCTGATTCTTGCCTTCTTCGAGAGGAATAATTTCATAACGATTGTGGATCTTGATCGGATTTTCTCCCATCTTGATTTCCACCTCCCCTTCATTCAGCCACAAACCTTCCAGGTGCGTGATTCTGACCATTCCATCGAACGGCAAAATTCGATCCATGTCATCAAAGTAATGGCCTCGGGCAATCCAGACTCCCTCCTGAAACAAAAAAGTATGCGTCATCTCCGGATGTCACCTCCCCGATGGATTTTATCATTTGCGCACTGATGGAGCGGCCGGGCCCTGCCTTCTTGACCGTTTTGAAACCGGCCTGTGGCGGAGGAGGATGTACGTTGCGCCTGCGCCGCCGTCATAAGACTGCGCGCTTGAGAAGGCTATCACCCACTTGCGCCAGTGACCGCGGGTAAGCCACTCACGGACGTTATTTTTCAGGACCGGTTCGCCGGGCGAAGAGAGACCGCGTCCGTGGACAATCAGAACTGCCCTCCTGCCTGATTTGACTGCCCCTTTCAAGAACTCTTCGAATGTTTTCTTTGCCTCCGCTACGCTCTGTCCGTGAAGATCGACGTGGGCCTGTATGGAAAAATCTCCACGATGGAGTCTCCCGGCAAACTCCGGATGCACATCATAGCCTGTGCCCTCGATGTACTCCGGTGTATCCGAAATTACGAAACCTTCTCCATATTTTACGAGATTCGTAAGCTGCCCGACTATTGCCGCTTCAGGGGACTCTTTGACGTCATCCGGCGGCTTGATCCTGATTTTATTCCCCGCGCATTTATCCCTCTGTATTGGTTTCACATCCAGAACGGCCTCCAGAAAAACTTTTTCTTCAATTTCAGGATCAGCGGCAGGCTCCGGCTCACATTTGGATGCGAAAGCGGAAGCCGGCTTAGGAAGCGGCCTGCATCCGACGCAGTTCTTCAGCTCTCCGAAAGGGTTGTATTTTAGGGAAGAATCAGAAGTTGTCATGATGCCTGCCCCTTCCTTAATCAAGCCGTTTCCTGAAACGTCTTACGGCGCCGGTAAACACAATAAGGCCGAGAACGGTCAGCGCTGCATACTGGGGCCAGAGAATTTCAAGACCAATGCCTTTCAGGAAAATGCCCCTGATGATGACCAGAAAATACCTCAAAGGGTTCAGGTATGTCAACCATTGAACGACAACCGGCATGTTGACAATGGGAAAGACAAAGCCGCTTAGCATGAAGAAGGGAAGAATAAAGAAGAATGTGGTCATCATGGCCTGCTGCTGTGTTGAGGAAACGGTGGAGATAAAGAGGCCCACACCCAGGGTGCTCAGAAGAAAGAGGCATGTGGCAATAAAGAGCAGGATGACGCTCCCGGATAGCGGTATCTCAAACCAGACAACGGCAAGAACCGTAACCGCGACCATCTGCAGGATTGAGATGATGATATAAGGGATCGTTTTCCCCACAATGAGTTCGATAGGCTTTAACGGAGTCACAATTAACTGCTCAATTGTACCGGCCTCTTTTTCCTTGATGATGGCAATCGAGGTCAAAAGCAGGGCGATCAGCATAATCACAAAGGCGACGATGCCGGGAACAAAGAAATACTGACTGTCAAGGTTTGGATTGTACCACGTTCTGATTCTCGCGTCGATTTTACCGTAATCCATGTGCCTGGGATACAGCTCCTTGAGCAGGTCCTGGTTCAACTTTTCAATGACCAGCATGGAATAAGCTATCCGGACGGACGCCATGTTGCTCATGGTCCCATCGGCAATGATTTGAACTTCCGCCGTTTCTCCTTTTCTGATTTTTTTGCTCAGATCAGGTCCGATCTTGATGGCCATATCGACCTTTGCATTTAATAGAGCCTGCTCCAGTTCACGGTCGTCCCGCAAAACCTGCGTAATCCTGAAGATTTTATTAGCGCTGAAGGCGTCAGCGACCATACGGCTTTCCCGTGTGCGGGACTGATCAAGAATAGCGATCTGGATGACACTTATATCGTAATTCACGACGTATCCGAATAACAGCAACTGGATAAGCGGCGCAACGACGAGAACGCGCCTGCTTCTCTTGTGGCGGAAGAGGAGAATAAACTCCTTACGTACAAGTTCCCGGATGCGAAGCCAGTTCATGTTACAGCCCCTCCTTCTTCAGCAGCACGTAGTTCAGGACCGCGAGAACGGCGAACATGAAGATCATGACTAAATAACTCGGCCACAGGTGGGCGAGCCCGAGGTTACGCAGATATAAGCCGCTCAGAATATTGACATAATAGGTGGCGGGAACGACGTATGTCACGAGCTGCAGGACCTTCGGCATATTGATCACCGGGAAAACGAAATTAGACAGAAGCAGTGAGGGAAGGTAAGTCAGAAGAATGGCGCCCTGATTGGCAAGCAGTTGAGTTTTCGTGACGCAAGAAATGAGCATACCCAACGTCAGGGCGACGGATAGATAAATGGAAGAGGCTAAGATCATCAACCAGAAGCTGGACTTCATGACGACACCGAAGAGAACCTGCCCCATGAGAATGGAGATAAGGACATCGGTCAGTCCTACAAAGAAATACGGGATCGCCTTGCCGATCAGCAAGTCACCGGCAGAGAGCGGAAGAGATTTGATCGTTTCCATTGTCCCGTTCTCGTATTCCCGGGCGATGACCAGGGAGGTCAGCATGGCCCCCACGATCATGATGATGACGGCAATCATCCCGGGAACTATGAAATTACGGCTCTCCAGTTCTTCGTTAAACCATACGCGCACCCTGCCATTGATAGGCGGCTTTATCTGCTCCATCCCCTGCCGGTCAAGGAATGCAACAAGCAGTTTCTGATTGTACTGTGAGATGAAGGCATTCACATATCCCCTTGTGATATTGGCAAAGCTGGGGTCGCTTCCATCGAGAAGGACCTGCAGTTGAGCTGCACGGTCCGAACGAATATCCCTTGTCCAGTTAGGGGGTATTATGATCGCAAGTATTGCACGCCCGCGGTCTAAATATTCGGTGGCGGCTTTTGTATTGGGCAGGTGAGCCCCAATATGAAAATACGGGGAGGCGCCGATATGCTGTATGAAGTCCCGGCTCAGATCTGTATTGTCATGATCCACCACGACCGTTTCCACATTATCGACATCAAGACTCAGGGCATAGCCGAAGAGAAGAATGAGCAGCAGCGGAAGGGCAAACGCCAGATACAGGCTCCGGAAATCCCGTATCAGATGATAGAACTCCTTGCGGGTGACAGCTTGAATATTTCTCAGTCTCAATGGTGAGATACCTCGTCAGAAGTTGTTTTCCCAGACATGAGGGTGATAAAGGCTTCATTCAAGTCGGCATCAGGACGACCCGGACATGCTGCGGCAATGATTTCCGCGGGACTCCCGACGGCAACTATTTTGCCCTCATTGATCATCACGATCCGCCCGCAATGCCGGGCTTCATCCATATAGTGGGTAGTAACAAACACCGTGATTCCCTCCGAAGCCAGTTGACGGATGAAATCCCAGAAGTGCTGGCGTGTAATGGGATCCACGCCCGATGTGGGTTCATCCAGAAAGAGGATGTCCGGGCGGTGGAGGAGGGCACAGCCCAAGGCCAGACGCTGACGCCAGCCTTGCGGCAGTTCCCGGGTGTATCGATTACGCACCTCCTCAAGCTGTGTCATATCCAGAACCCAGTCAATGCGCTCTTTCCACTGGTCCTCGGGCACAGCGTAGATGCCCAGATAGAATCGGATATTTTCGTAAGGACTTAAGTCTTCATAGAGGGAAAACTTCTGGGACATGTACCCGATAGATTTTTTGATTTCCTCGGGCTCTCTTACGATATCGTGTCCTGCTACATGGCCGCTGCCGGAAGTGGGAGTCAGTATGCCGCAGAGCATGCGGATGGTCGTCGATTTCCCGGAACCGTTGGGCCCGAGGAAACCGAAGATTTCTCCTCGTTTTACGGAGAAGGTGATTTTATCCACCGCAACGAAGGCGCCGAATCGCTTTTCAAGAGCAGTTACAGATACGGCCTCACCGTTTGAAGGAATCATGAACAATCTCCTTATCCACTTCCTGGATGCGGTTGATCATGGCCTCTTCGAGGCTTACGAAACGGCCGCGTATTTCTTGCGGCGCGGCAATGTCAAGAATGCGGGAACGATGCATCAGCGCCAGCCGGTCACATTTTTCTCCCTCATCGAGATAAGCGGTGGAAACCATGATGGTCATGCCATCCGCGCGCATCTGGGCGAGTATTTCCCAGAACTCCTGCCGCGAAACAGGATCCACGCCGTTCGTCGGTTCATCGAGGATCAACACCTTCGGTTCATGAGCCAGAACGCAGGCCAATCCCAGTTTCTGTTTCATTCCGCCGGAGAGGTTGCCTGCCTGACGATTGACAAAGGGGAGCAGATTCGAAAATCCGAGGTACTTCTCCCTTCTCCGCGCACGTTCTTGCCTTGGGACATTAAAAACGTCCATGAAGAATTTCATGTTTTCTTCAACTGTCAGGTCCTGGTACAGGCCAAAACGCTGCGGCATATAGCCGATCAAAGGTTTTACCCGCTGTTTGTCCCTGACCACGTCCAGAGTGCTGATCAGAATGTTCCCTGATACCGGCGGGATCATGGTCGCTACCATCCGAAGCAGTGTTGATTTTCCTGCCCCATCGGACCCTACGAGACCGAAGATGGTTCCCTCATCCACGGATAGCGTCACATCGCGCACTGCTTCCACGTCGCCAAAGCGCATGGACACATTCTTTATGGAAATGAAAGATATATTGTCTGCGACCATGGTCGGCACTCTCCGAAACTTCTATTCTTCCCTCTTAAAAAGGGAGCCGGGGAGACTTGAAAATCCCCATTGAGAAATCCCCCTCAATCCGCTTTTTTCAAAGAGTGGATGCATCAACTCCTCCCTTTCTAAAAGGGAGGTTGGGAGGGATTTTCATCGCAGCCAGGCGTCCGCCGGCATGCCGGACTTCAGTTCGAAAGAAGGATTAGGAATGGAGACCTTCACGAGGTACACCAGTTTCACCCTTTCTTTTTTGGTCTGGATGATCTTAGGGGTAAATTCACCTTCAGGTGAGATAAATGTTACCTTCCCTTTGTAAACCTTATTGGGAAAGGTATCGATTTTCACGTCCACATCCTGTCCCGGTTTCACCTTTCCGATCTCCGTCTCATCCACGAATATCTTGAGATCCACGGTGGACAGATCGGCCATGGTCAGAACCTCGCGGCCGGGGCTCACCACTTCTCCGGGTTCAACGTTACGGCTCGTGATGATCCCGTTGTAGGGGGCGAGTAACCGGGTATATTGCAATTGAATGTCGGACTGTTCGCGAGCCGCTTTGGCCTGTCTGATCTGGGAAACGGCTGCCTCTATTTCCTTCTCCGTTGCTTCAATCCTTTTCAGATTGCTCTTCGCCTGTCTCAGGGCGGCTTCCATATCATCAAGCCTGGATTTAGCCGTATCATAGCCGAGCTTTACGGAGTCCCTTTCCTTTTCCGTAACAACACCTCTCTTGAATAATTGCTCGTATCGCTGATAATTCTTCCGGGCATCATCCATGACGTCTCGCGCGCTTGTGACATTTGTCTCCGCCCTCACCACATCGGCAGGAAGGGTGCTTTTGTATATGTTAAGCATTGTGGCCATCTGATCCCGTGTATTGATCGACCGATCATGATTTGCCTGTGCCTGCTCTTTCTTTGACTGAAATTCAGTGGGATCGAGCTCGGCAAGGAGTTGATCCTTTTTGACGTCATAGCCTTCCCTGACAGCCACGTTGATGACGCGTCCACTTACCTGGAAGGCGAGATTGGAATTAGTTGCCTCAATCGTCCCGGAATAATAAAGTTCACCTCGCTGGGACTGCCACTGTCCAAAATAGACCAGGGAGCCAACACCTACAAGGAGAACCACAAAAACTATGATGATTATCCTCTTCTTCACGGCAAAACCTCCCGCACACCCATCGCCCTCTCCAGTCTGGCTATGCTTATGTTGTAGTCGCTTAAGGCATTGAAGTAATCCGTTTTCGCTTTTGTCAGCAGGGTTTGCGCATCGATGACATCCGTTGACGTTCCTACATGCTCCTGGTATCTTTCTCTGCTGACACGGAAGTTCTCATCTGCCTGCTCAATTGATTTTTTTGTAACCGCCACCTGTTTTTCGGCCTCATGGAGCGCCAACCAGGCGTTTTTGACCTCGAGAGCGACCTGATCTTTTATATTGTCCAAAGCATAGGCTGTCTGGTTCTGCCGGGAGCGGCTTGCGTCGACCCGGTTTTTTGTTCTGCCCCACTCCCAGAAATTCCAGGTGGCCATCCCCATGACATACGTGTTGTCCTGATTTCTATAGGGGCTTCCGTTAACATTGGCGTTGTCACCGTAGCGTTCAAAGTGGCCGACCACATTTACAGAAGGGAGATATTCACTCTTGGCCAGTTTGACCAGTTTCTGTGACTGTTCGACTTTCCGGGTATAGGACTTAACTTCCGGCCTGTTTTCCATTGCAAGCTTCTGGCATTCATCGAAAGTCCTGGCGTAGGGCCTGAGGGTGAGAATGTCCTCTACTTCAGTCGGTGTATCGATTTCCCTCCGGAGGACAGTATTGAATTTCGCTTTTGCCATCTCCACAGCGTTTTCCGCCCTGATAAGATTCTGCCGGCCATTCGCGAGCTCCACCTCGGCACGGAGGAGGTCGTTCTTGGGAATCACACCGACATCAAAAAAATCCTGGGCCATACTGCGGTGTGCGTCGAGCTGCTCCACCGATTGTCTTGCCACGTCGAGGCCCCTCTCCGCCTTCAGAACATTGAAATAGGCTACTCTAACCTCCTGGACCATATCCTGAACGACTGTCGTTTCCTCCAGTGACGCGATTTCATGGCCGAGCCGGCCTGCCTCATAATTTGCGATGATCCCCCCGCCGGCAAAGATGGGTTGTTTCACTTCCACAGCCCAGCTGTAATTATCTTTTGTCCCTGTGATCATTGTAAATGGACCCGTGCCCGGAAGGGTAGCAGTCAGTGTCGGGTCCACATTAAGCCTCGAGTAACTGTAATAGGTACTGAACTTTGGCAGAAATCCCGTAAAAGCCTCTCGCTTCTGGGCTTCCGCCCCCTTTACCCCTTCCTGGGCCGACTGGATAAGAACACTCTGCCTTAGGGCCAGATCGATACTCTGTTGCAGAGTCAGCCTTTCCGCAGATAGAGCTGTCTCATAAGTAATACAGAAAAGCAATATCGTCGCAGAAAATATTAAATTCATATTCTTCGTCTGCATATTTCCCTTCCCTTCATTTCTTCACGGCTCTTAAAATGAGCTTTTCGATTTCACCGGCAATATCACCGGATATCCTATCGTCCAATCTCTTTATGCCCGCAGGCAGCCAGTTATACCTGGCCCTGATAGGCGCGCTGGTTTTATAGGTTATCATGGCTCCGATAACCATTATGTGTATCAGGAAGGGAACCGTTTCTATGAAGATTCCCTTTTTCACACCCTCTTTAAGGATTCCCCTGAGCATATTTACGATACGGAAAATATCCCGCGCCACCACCTCCGGGAGGTGCTTTCCTCCGGAGGCGACTTCACGCATCATGACCGGAGCAACTTGAGGGTTATCATCTATATTGCGGGCAAAAGCGCGCACATAGACGCGGAGCTTTTCTTCAGGGTCCCGTATGTCTCTTATCTTACCGGCGATCATCTCCGCTGTATTGCCGATAACGTTGCTGATGACCTCCGCATAGAGCTTTTCCTTGTCGCCAATATGATAATAAATCATGGCTTTATTGACCCTTGCGCGCTTCGCAATCTCATCTACCCGCGCCCCGGAAAAGCCGGACTCCGAGAAGACGCTTGCCGCGGCCTTGAGGATACGTTTAACAGTTCCGCTTTTTTTACCGGCTGACAATGGAAGGTCCATTCTTGCACCTCCGTAAAGAGTCGATAGTAAACTAACCAGTTAGTTATACCGTTTGATAGATAACATGCGCTCCATAATGCTGTCAAGTTTTTTGTTCGTTACGGAATTGAAGTTAATGGATTATGGAGATGCATGGTCATGTGACATGCAGGAGTATCTGGATTCCCGATCAGAGCCTGCCCTCGAATGTCCTTATCGGGGGTCGGGAATGACATTTTAAAATCTATTTTCATAATAAGCTGAGATATTACAGGCGCTCACTTTTTTTTGCGCGCCTTTTCCAGTTCCTCGTTGATATACCATACCTTGATACCGAGGGACTGACAGAGCCTCCGCACGTATTTTAATTTCTCAAGCTCATGTTCCGTGGGATCTGTGATAAGGAAAATAGCCCCGAGGGTCTGGCCCTGGGATTGAGTGAATCCCTGGAGCGGTTGTCGGGGCAGATTATCAGCGATGTCTATCATGCCGTCAAATCCCGGTCATGAGTGAGCGTGCCAGATACCCCCTGCCTTTTCGGGAAATGCACGGAAGCGCCGGTCAAATATTGCCGCCAAATTATATTGACTTACATGACCTCATCTCCTATACTTCCCGCACCTGACGGGGAATTCCAATAAATATCAATAAACAAATTCTTCTGAGCATCGCTTTTTCAAATAATATTATTGCACGGAGGGTAGTATGAAAAAATTCGGCCTTTTGATTCTTTTATGTGCTGGTGTAGTTTTGCTCGCTGTGGCCTGTGGCGAGAAAAGCAATACTGTCAGAATCGGGGTAAATGCGGAAATGACCGGCGATATGCCTGCTGTAGGTGAGTCATGTAAAAATGCAGCGGAGATGGCCGTCAAAGAGGTGAATGACGCAGGTGGAATCGATGTAGCCGGACAGAAATACAAAGTGGAGCTTTTTGTTGAAGACAACGCCGGCAAACCCGACCAGTCTGCTTCCGCTACCCAGAAGCTGATCACGCAGCAGAAGGTTCACGCGATCGTCGGCCCGAATGCCACTCGTTACGCGCTGCCTGCCTCGGAGATCGCGGAAAGTTCTAAAGTTGTCATGATAACACCCTGGTCGACAAATCCGAAGACTACCCTGGACGCGAAGACGAATGCTCCGAAAAAGTATGTATTCCGCGCCTGCTTCATCGATCCTTTTCAGGGGCGTGTGGTAGCGAAATTCGCGCTGGAAACGCTTAAGGTAAAGAATGCCGCCGTCCTCTATGACGTTGCGTCTGAATACAACAAGGGCATCGCAGAGATATTCAAGGATACTTTCGAGCAATCAGGTGGCAAGGTCGTAGCCTTCGAAACATATACGACAAACGACAAGGATTTCTCCGGACAGCTCACAAAAATCAAAAGAGCTCAGCCCGACATGATATTTCTGCCGAACTACTACAGCGAGATACCGCTTCAGATCCAGCAGGCAAAGAGGCTGGGCATCAACGTGCCCTTTGTGGGCAGCGATTCATGGGGCTCCCAGGAGCTGCACAAGCTCTGCGGGAACGACTGCGAGGGATACTATTTCAGCACCCACTATGCCGCCGACGCGGCGACACCTGTAGCAACGAAGTTTATCGAGGGATTCAAAGCGAAGTACGGAACTCTGCCTGACGATGTGGCGGCTCTGACTTACGACTCATTCGGCCTCCTCTTCCAGGCGCTCAAATCCGCCGCTAAGCTTGACAGGGATTCAATCCGGGATGCCCTTGCTAAAATCCCGAAGTACGAGGGCGTGACGGGGAATATGCAGTTTAAGGAAGGCTCCGGCGATCCCACAAAGAGCGCCGTGATCGTGCAAATCAAGGGCGGAAAATTCGTGTATTTCGCAACTGCGAACCCTTAATGATACTGCAAAAAATTCTCGTACCGGCAGGCGCTTCAACCCATAGGAATTCTATGGCTTAATAAGTCTCCCTTTTGTAAAGGGAGATAGTTTTCTCCTTACAGATCCCCCTTTTTCAAAGGGGGTGAGAAAGAGATAAAATCCATTTCATCACTAATTAAATGACATACGTCCTTCAGCAGCTACTGAATGCGCTCCAGGTCGGCAGCATCTATGCATTGATTGCCCTGGGCTACACCATGGTGTACGGCATACTTACCATGATAAACTTCGCCCACGGCGATCTCTTTATGGTCGGCGCATTTCTCTGCTTCTTTGCCGCTGTATCCCTTCATCTCCCTTTTGTTCCCGTACTTGTCTTCTCCATGATCGGCGTGGCGTTCCTCGGCGTGGTGATCGAGCGGTTCGCTTATAAGCCGCTCCGTCAGGCGCCGCGCGTCTCCGCTATCATCACAGCCCTTGGCGTCGGCCTATTTCTGGAGAATTTTACCCTCGCCTTAAACCCGTACCCGAAGCAGATTCCCCAACTCCTGGAAAACACGACATGGACATTCTTCGGTCTATCCGTCTCATCTCTGCAGGTATTTGTCATCATTCTTTCCCTGGTCCTTATGTGGATTCTGGATGTAATCGTCAGACGGACCATGGTGGGTATGGCAATGCGTGCCATATCCTGGGACAAGACGGTTGTCCCCCTTATGGGTGTACCGGTGAACATGATCATTTCCATTACCTTTGCCATCGGCACAAGTCTCGGCGGCGCTGCGGGCGTGATGTACGCTCTTGCATATCCGGTAATCGATCCCTACATGGGGATTATGGTGGGATGGAAGGCATTCATCGCCGCCGTGGTAGGCGGTATAGGCAATATACGCGGCGCCATGATCGGCGGTTACATTCTCGGCACAGTGGAAATCATGGTGGTTGCCTTCTTACCTTCCACGTATCGCGATTTTATAGCCTTTGTACTCTTATTGGTATTACTGATATTCAGGCCTTACGGCATACTCGGAAAACCGCACCCACAGAAGGTGTGAGAACGTGTTTCTCCCTTTTGCAAAGGGAGATTGAGAGGGATTTTTCAACAGGAATGGAAAGAAAATCCCCCCGACCCCCTTTCAAAAAGGGGGTGAGCAAGAGATGATGATAAACACATCACGCATAAAACAATTTATGGAGAAGCTGGAGACGAAGCGCTGGCTGTTGCCGGCCATTATGATCTCCGTCTTTGCGCTCTCCCTTGTCATTCAGCAGTTCGAGCTTCTCGATCCTTATGTTCAGCTTATCATCATGTACGTAGGTATCAATATCATCCTGACATTGAGCCTCAACCTTATAAACGGCTACATGGGAGAGTTTTCCGTGGGGCATGCGGGATTCATGGCCATCGGCGCGTATGTCGCTTCCTTTCTTACCGTAAAGGTTTTTCCCGCACATATGGCAGCATGGTTATTTCCCGTGGCTGTCATCGCGGGCGGAGCGGCCGCAGGCGTTGTCGGCCTGGTTGTCGCATTTCCATCCTTCAAAACAAGGGGCGACTATCTTGCCATCGTCACACTCGCCTTCGGCATGATCGTCAAGTCCGTCATTGAAAATATCGATGCCCTGGGCGGGCCGCGCGGTTTTCTCGGCATGGAGAAGCTCTCTACCCTTCCCTGGGTATTCTTCTGGGTTCTCCTTTCCGTGTGGGTCATACGCAATCTGATATACTCAAATTTCGGCAGGGGTGTCCTTTCGATCCGTGAGGATGAGGTGGCAAGCGACCTGATGAGCGTAAATACGAATCATGTAAAGGTCCTCGCCTTTACAGTTTCTTCTTTCTTTGCTGGAATTGCAGGCGGACTCTTTGCGCACCTGCTGCAGTTCATCAACCCCCGCGCCTTTGATATAATTAAATCAACGGACATTCTGATAATGGTGTATCTCGGAGGCATAGGCTCCATTGCCGGCTCCGTCATCGGGGCTACGGTATACACGGTATTATTAGAGGTCTTGCGTCCCATGGGAATCTGGCGCATGGTCTTCATGCCCCTCGTACTGGTATTGCTGATGATCTACCGGCCCAAAGGCATTATGGGACTCCGGGAATTTCGCTGGTTTGTGCCTGTGCGCGACATGCTCGCAAGCAGGCTCTGGCGTGAAAAGAAGGCAGGTACCTGATGTCCGTCTTGAAAGCAGAGAAAGTTACGCACTATTTTGACGGACTGGCCGCGGTTTCCGAATTTAACCTGAACCTTGAGCCGTACGAACTCGTGGGTATCATCGGCCCTAACGGCGCAGGGAAGACAACAATCTTCAACCTGATTACCGGCGTCTACAAAGCGACGCACGGGAGCATATCATTTGAAGGTACGGAGATCGTCGGCAAGACGCCGAGCACGATCACTGCCCTTGGCATCGCACGCACGTTCCAGAACATCCGCCTCTTCAAGGAACTCTCGGTGCTTGATAATGTCCGCATCGCCCATTATGCGCGGGTGAGGTACAGCCCCGTCGAAGCCTTACTCCACGTGGGCCGCTTCCAAAAAGAAGAGGAAGAGATCATCGGGCATTCCATGGATCTCCTTGCCTTCTTGAAACTGGATGCGTACGCCGATGAAGTCTCGAAAAACCTCCCCTACGGTTTGCAGAGAAGACTGGAAATTGCCAGAGCCTTGGCAACAAGGCCGAAGCTGCTTCTCTTGGATGAACCTGCCGCCGGCATGAATCCCAATGAGGTTACTCAGCTTATGGAATTTATCAAATGGATCAGGAAAGAGTTCGACCTGACCATTCTCCTCATTGAGCATCAGATGCACCTGGTAATGAATATCTGCGAAAGGCTTCTGGTCCTCGATTTCGGTGAGACGATTGCCGAGGGACAGCCGCGGGAAATACAGAATAACCCGCGCGTTCTGGAGGTATACCTTGGCGAGGTGCAGTGCTGATGGGCGCCAACGGAATTATACTCTCAATTGAGAATCTCACTATCGCCTACGGCAACATAAAGGCCGTGGATAATATTTCCCTGGAGGTTAACGAGGGCGAGATCGTCACCTTGATAGGCGCCAACGGTGCAGGCAAGTCGTCCACACTCCGCGCCATATCCGGCATAGTGCCTTACAGCGGCCGGATAACATACAGGCAGCAGGACATGCGCGGCGTCGCCGCCCACCGGATAGTCGCCATGGGCATGGCGCAGGTGCCGGAAGGACGCGGCATCTTCGGAAACCTGACGGTCATGGAAAACCTCAAACTCGCCACCTGGCAGAGAAAAGACAAGGGAGAGATCGCAGGGGATTATGAGCGGGCCTTCGGCATCTTCCCACAGCTTCAGAAGAGAAAGGATCAGCTCGGCGGCACGCTTTCGGGCGGAGAACAGCAGATGCTGGCCGTAGCACGGGCGCTCATGAGCAGGAGCAGCATGATGCTTCTGGACGAACCTTCCATGGGGCTCGCGCCGGTGCTGGTGCGCGACATCTTCCAGGTGCTCTGCGATATCAATAGGGCGGGCACCACGATCCTCCTTGTCGAACAGAACGCCCACATGGCGCTGTCCGTCGCGTCGCGCGCCTACGTGCTCGAAACGGGAAGAATCATCCTTTCCGGGACGGGCAAGGAACTCCTCGGCGACCCGCGCGTCCGTGAAGCCTACCTCGGTGTTGATACATAACTTCTCCATTTCCCCCTCTCCTCTTTCATTCCCTTATCTCTAATGTCATTCCCGCGCAGGCGGGAATCCAGTTTTTGATCTTTACCGTATCAGACTTAATTTTCTGTCATTCCGGGCTCTGATCGGGAAGCCAGTCTCTATTTTCAACAACACACATTCACCATTGTCAGTTGAATCACCCCTCCTTATCATTTCGACAATCCCCCCATGTCATTTCGACCGAAGGGAGAAATCTTATCAAGAAAAAACTGACGCAAGGTGTTGTGTACACTGCGCTGCTTTCCTCGATTTTATCATTCCCGTGTCTTCACTGTCATTCCCGCGCAAGCGGGAATCCAGTCTCTTTTTAAGACGTAAACCTTCCCGCCGTCATTCCCGACCTGATCGGGAAACCAGTCCTCTTACCAATACCTGAATAGCACAATGATAAGGATGAAAAATGCGGCAATTATCTTGAATTATAGAGTTCGAAAAGAAAATAAAAAATGCGGATTATTTCTTCCTGTTGGCCACAAATAGTCCTCCTCGACGAGGATACGGGATTACAATCCGTTATCATTGATTTTATTTCCTCGATAATTATGTTATGGACAATACAAATCAACGTCAAACTATAGTATCGAGAGATACTGGCATCCTCGACTCAAACAAATGCGGGTATATCCCGCAAGGTGACGATCAGTGAGAATCGTATGGATAGCCGTCGTTCTCTTCTGTGTCATTTATGTCGCAGGGCACATCAATCGGTACCTCCAACGTATTAGGGATCGCGCGGCCCACGAAGTGCTTGATGATTTTGACACAGATAGAGAGCGTAAGAACATTCTGTCCCTTGCAAGACGCCTTGCTCCTCAGGGGTACACCACATGCCCGCTCTGTGGATGTGTGCTTGTACCAAGACGAAGCAGGTATCGCGGACAATTCCTCCGATGCAGTCAATCCCCTCATTGCCCATTTGTATTATAAAGGACATCTGAACGTGGGTTACTACGAAACCAAAAAAAAAGAGCTTGAAGACCTTCTGTTGCTGATTCAGGAGCAGAAAGTTAGCCTTGAACACTCCATCAATTACCTGAAGCGTTCTGACCATGGGCAGAGCTTTGAATCATTTGAGAGGCAAACGCTTGGTGAACTACAGAGGGACAAAGAAGCAGTCTTGCAGATGGCTAAGGAGAGGCAACTGGGATTCCCGTGGCTGGCAAAAGCGTATGACGAGTATTTCGCGTTGCAGGAGCAAGGCTTGATCAACTACCTCCACAAGAAAGCACAGCCTGCCTTCAAAGCGGCGGAAATTGTAAAACAATACTCGAAATTGAGGAGAGACGCAGAACGGAGAGCAAAAAGAGCCGAATACTTGATTGAATACTACGAGTATATCGCCCCGTTCCTAGTGGATTTAAAAGAAGAAGTGGACGATGCGGAGAAGCAGGGGCGTAACCTCTTAGATGAATATTCTGAGGAGGAAATCGAAGATGCCGTTACCGGATTCCTGACCAAAGAAGAATATCGTAAACTGTCTACGGCTGAGCGAAACCAACTCGCTATGAATCGCTTTTGGAATAGGTCGAAGTCAAAGTGGTTGATAGGCCGCATCTACGAGCGGTATGTCGGATACCTTTACGAAAGAGATGGGTATGATGTCGAATACGTTGGCATCTTCAAAGGATTTGAGGACTTGGGTCGTGATTTGATCTGCAAGAAAGATGGTGAGTTTCTCATTATCCAGTGCAAGAACTGGTCACAATTCCGTACCATTTACGAAAAGCATATTTTCCAGTTCTTCGGAACAGTTTTTCAATATCGCGATGCCAATCCCCACCATACGGTCAGGGCGCTCTTCTACACCGCGACAGAGTTGTCCGACTTGGCTAGACGATTCTCCAGTCAATTAGAAATAGAACTGTACGAGAACTTCAAATTGGATCAGAACTACCCCTGCATCAAATGTAACGTCTCTTGGAAGGACGGCACCAAGATTTACCACCTGCCGTTCGACCAGCAATATGACCGCACAACAATTGATAGCAAGCGTGGCGAATTTTACTGCGCAACTGTAAAAGAGGCAGAAGAGCAAGGATTCAGAAGAGCATTCAGGTACAGAGGACCGATGTGAACGTTGAGACTTGATAGGACGTTGACCCGCTGATGGATTTGCACGCTTTGACCGCCTAGAATAATGTCCTACTTATGAGAAAATGGACTCATTGCGTTCTTCCTGAAAGTGAGTACCTGATAATTTTTAACGACGTACTCACTTTTAAATCATAATCAATAACGCAGCCCTTGACTTTTTACTCGGCTCGAAGGATGATAAAAAAGTTCGGAAACAAGGCATCATTCGAATCTGGATTTTGAGTCCTTCGAGGTTTGGGTTTCGAGGGAAGGCATAAGAATACAATCATGCAAATAAAGGAGGAGCATATGAAAAAGATACTTTTTTTAGCATTTGTTTTCATGATCAGTGCTGTTTTTTGTGGTTGCGTAAGGCACGATGTCCAACTCCAAACCGAGTTGCCCGACACCATGATTTTAGACAAGTCGCCCTTAAGAGTAGCCCTATACATACCTGAGTCCACGCGGAATTATACGGAAGGAACCCGTCTTAAAGACGGATGCGGCTTTGCCGCCAGGGGATTGGCGCCGAGTAGATATGGAGAGATTTTTGCGGAAGCCGTTCAGGGCACATTGAGCCAGGTTTTCAAACAGGTGACGCCGGTCAAGCGTCCGGTCGCAGAAGGCAATGATTTAATTATTCAGGCTGAATTTACTGAGCTTGCATACAAACTTGGCTGTAGGCCAGACCCTGTTGGATATTTCATCCTCAATGGAACCTTTCGGGCTTTGGATACAAATGGTGCCGAAATATGGCGGAGCAACCTGACGTCGCGCAAGGTTGAATCCCCGATTGAGTTGCGTTACAGATACGAAAAAGTTATACCGTCTGCGATGGCTACCCTTGTCGGTGACTGGACAAAGGAATTACTGGCCGTACCTCAGATCCAAAAAATGTCGACTGGCCTAAATATCAAGGGCAGATAACATCCACGGTATACGATGATTTGAGGCCCGGAATGAAATATTCCACATTGCCAGTAATGCTTATCCTTATCCTATTGACTGGATGTGCCACGGTTGCTGAGCGTGAAAGTCTCGTATATTCTGCCAACTATGGAGAAGTCGCGAAACTGGTCGAGTCGGAAATCAGGGAGACGGGTATTGCCAATTCGGCCCAATTGCGGCCGCTGTGCGATGCATATTCAGCGTTAAAACGTTACGACAAGCTTTTTGAATGCTGTGATCGTCTTGAAGCGAATATCCGTAGCGGAGACAAACACGGAATCGATCTGGATAAAACGGTCGGGAGAGATCCGTTACATGGCACTGCGCCGCGGGAGATGTATGCCCGGATGGCCCTTGTGTTCTGGGAGATAAGCTCCTGGCCCTTTTTACTGCGAGCGCAGGCTTATTTAGAGCTTGGACAATATGCCAGGGCAATTGAAGAGGCCAAGAAGGCATATGTCATGGTTCCCTTGAGCAACATGGAAAAAACGACCCAGATCCGCGTACTTGGTGTGATGGGGCTTGCTTATGCCCTGAACGGGGATAGGGAAAAGGCTCTACAGGCAGCCCAGCGGATGGACAAAGGCGACTTGACACATCCCTATCTGACAATCGACAGGGATGTGGCCCTGGCCAGGATTTACCTGGGCTTGAAAGATTATCCACGAGCACTAAATGCCATCAGGCGGGAAAGCAAAGCGCTGCATACGTTTCAGAAACTCCCCAAAGATTTCATGCTGAACAAATGCCTCATGGAAACAGGCCAAGTCAATGAGGCAAAGTCGGGATATGATGCCCTTTTGCAATTGCCGCAGACCAAAGACAACGGCGAAATCTACTGGATGATTCTTTTTGACCGGGGCAGGATTGAAGAAAAAGAAGGAAATCTGAAGAACGCCGTCATGTTCTACCGCAAGGCTGTGGATATTATCGAACAAGAACGGGCGAGCATCAATACCGAGGCGAGTAAAATAGGCTTTGTGGGGGATAAGCAGGGTGTTTACTTCCGGCTTGTGCATTGTCTTTGCGCGGAGGGCCAGTTCGAGCCTGCTTTCGAGTATGTGGAGCGGTCAAAAGCACGGGCGCTGGTAGACATGCTGGCTTCCAAAAAGGACTTTGCGATAAAGGACGGCGATACAAAGGCGGTGCAGGCGCTTCTGGATGATGGTGTCAAAACGGAAGCGGAATTGCGGGTGCGTGATGAGTCAATAGATAAATCTAAGCTCAGGAGCATCGAGATAAAAAATAGAGATAAACTGATAGAACAATCGCCCGAGTTGGCTTCTCTTGTTAGTGTGCGCTCCTTTTCCTCCGTCGATATCCGGTCTGCAATACCCAGCAACGAGACTCTTGTTGAGTATTATTATGAAGGAAAAGATTTATTCATTTTTGTGCTCTCACGTAATCTTCTCACAGCTTTCAGGTCGAGCAGCGAAAATCTGGGGCTCGAAATCAGCGAATTGCGAGCGTCTTTGCAGAGGCCCGGTTCGGAAGGTTATCTTGAGTTAAGCCGGCGTTTATACGCGAAACTGATAAAACCGATTGAAGGAAGTCTCAAAGATCGCAACCTGATTATAGTGCCCCACGGCGCATTGCATTATCTTCCTTTCAATGTTCTCAGCGACGGAAAAGGTTATCTCATTGAGCGTCATAACATCCGCCTGTTGCCAAGTAGCAGTATCATTAAATATCTCCGTCTCTCCAAGACTCCAAAACATTCTTCAATCCTTGTTTTTGGCAATCCCGATCTCGGCAATCCTGATTATGACCTTAAATATGCTCAAAACGAGGCTATTGAAGTAGCAAAGAGTGTGGCTAAATCCAGACTTTTTTTACGCCAGCAGGCAACAGAAACAGCCTTCAGAAAATATGGCAAAGACTTCAATTATATTCATTTCGCCACACACGGAAAATTCGATCCTGATGATTCACTGAAATCAGCCATTCTACTTTCCGGGGATAGTGAAAACAACGGAGTATTGACGACGGATAAACTCTATTCCATAAGAATTGACGCCGATCTTGTGACTTTGAGCGCGTGCGAAACGGGACTGGGCAAGATTTCCAATGGCGATGATGTTGTGGGCTTGACGCGTGGGTTTCTTTACGCCGGAAGCACGGCAGTTGTGGCCACCTTATGGAAAGTTGATGATCAGGCGACATCCGACCTCATGCGCCAGTTCTATGACAACCTGTCCAGATATGACAAGCGGGAGGCCCTGATACAGGCTCAACTTCAAATCAAAAGCAGATACGCCCACCCGTTTTACTGGGCGGCATTCCAGATAATCGGTAATGAGAAATAAGGATGCTCCAGGAATAACCAATGTCTTCAGAACGATAAAAGAACAGGTTGTGCCTATTTGAAAAGGCGGGAAAAATGCAGTTCTAACTCTTCCCCAAAACTGGACAGGGCAATAAGGTATATTCACTCTATAAGGGCTACAATGCTAACTTTCAAACGGTTATCATTGATTCTCAATGATGCAGCTAAGTGTGACTTTTGTAGGTGAAACAATTAGAAATGGCAGCAAGATTTCTCCCGGAGTTTACCTTGAGTAAACGAAGGGGTCGAAATGACAAAGTGAAAGATGCAAGGAGCAAGAGACGAGGGGTAAGTAAGATATTCTGGATTCCCGCCTCCGCGGGAATGACAGTATGAAATGCGGGAATGGCACACAATAATGTAAGCGTCCTCATTTCATTACTGCCAGTTCTTCTTGTCCCAATATTTGTATTCGTGGATCCACTCGTCCTTGTACATCTTCACCAGATTTTGAAAGTACTTTCTGTTTTTCTCCTGCCGCCTTCTCTGCTTTCTGTAATCCTTCCCGGCCTTGATATCCTCTGCCAGTGCGCAGCCGAGCTGGAAGGCCTTTTTCCCGGCGTTCTCCAAAGCCCTTGGACCCGATCTTATGGATACCCCTGTGCTTCCGGTAACGAAGGACCCGAAGTTGAGCATGATCTCATTCAAGTACTCCGTGACCTGCCGATACTGACCGGGGCCTCCGGAGGTGGCTACGTTGACGCTGTACTTACCCGTCAGAAGCTGACAGTGGACAGCGTCGGCCATGCGGTCTATCACGGTCTTCATCTGGGCGGTGACCGACCTGAAGTAGTTCGGGGATCCCATAACCAGACCGTCAGCGGCCAGTAGCTTCTTATAGAGGAACTGAAAGTCGTCTCTCTTCACGCATTTTCCTTTCTTGTAACATACCCCGCAGGCGTTGCAGTATTCTATATTCAACTTGCAGAGCTCCACCAGTTCCACCTTGAAGCCTTTAGATTTCGCCCCATTCAGAACTGCCTTGACCAACTTCAGGGTCTCGCTCTTAGAGCCCTTTGGGCTGGCGTTTATACCCAGTATTTTCATCTCTCTTTCCTCCGGATGATTTAGATATAGTGAGTACTCTTTGATAATTGCCCGTTTCACACCGCATTATATCTTGGAACTTTGGAAAAGACTATTACATCTTGTTCAACGATTGGAAAAACACTGGATTCCCGCCTGCGCGGGAATGACAGGGGGTGGTCGGATTCCCGCCCCCCGATAAAGACATTCGAGGGCAGGCTCCGCGCGGGGGCGGGAATGACAGATTGAAGAATTATTTGTCAAGGGATTGGATTGAGGGTGTGGACATTGAGAGTTGTGTTGACCGCAGAACTATATCTTTAAAAGTTACATCAAGCTATGGGAGGGGGTCAATGTATTAAGGATATCCTTTGAGACTAACCATTTCTCCGTGCGTACAGATCTGTTCGTGAGGGCATCGTTATCAGGATTAAAATGATTATACCGCTCGCCAATAAATTGCTTTAGTGTGTCACCATATAATTCACGATCCTGCTTGTTCTTGTCGAGATACTGGTCAATTGCATCCTCTTTGATTATTATCTGAATTTTCTTGGAGCGCTTGTTTGATCGCTTTGTATTGTTGTCGATGTTCCAATCAATTTGTATTATATGATCGTTGTCGGAGAACTGTGAAACAATCCAGGCGTTCGTCGGGAAAATCGGCTTTATAAGTCTCACCCAATAGTCCATCAAATCTTCAGCCATGGTCTTTATCCTTTTCGACTCACTGTTCCATCCCTATTATCTTCATCTCCTTAGACCATCCGGATTTGTCTGTCCTGACATCTCTACATGATTTCTTATGTTGGAGCTTGAAAATAATCTTCCCCTCATACTGTCCATCTTGCTCCACTCTATACCCCAGTATGGTTCCACCATAAAAGGAAGGCTCTTGTTTCTTTTTATGAAAAAAAATCTCACCCCCAACCAGTTTTTGAGCTTTATTTTCATCCAGTGTCCACCAACCACTTTCCCATACATTATCTGACAGCTTGGCAAAATTATTCGTATGTTCGATCAGGTGTATATTCACTTTGTACCCTCCTTGTCATAAATATCATGTACAATTTGAAGCTCTCCGCAGCAAGCTGCGGAGAATCTTCGATTCTTAGGGAATAGTATCGTTCGTCATTCGCTCGCTTACCCCGCAGCAAGCTACGGGGAATGCGCTCGCTACCGAATTCAATGCCCCTGAATTCTTATCCACCCCAAAAACAAAAAACCCTGTCTCATTGTAATGGACAGGGCTTTAATAGTTTCTTTGTTTCTCTATATGGGAAGGGGGCTCATCAACTTTTTCAGTGATGTCTATTACATGGTCTTATATTTAGACTACTCTCAATTTGGACAAAGTCAAGACAATTCGTTCTATAAGTTACATTTCCTAAAATCGTCCGAATCCTCTATGTTTAGACAATTGATAGCGGCGCATGAGACAGTTCGCTTGTCATAGTCCATAATAATTGAAATGCATCTTCTGCTCAGGTTTGATATATCTACGGTCCAGAAATGGCCGGAGTATACAAACCTCAACCTGCCGTGCAGGAGGGACCGGTCTATTCAAATCAAATCCTAAAGAAAGGCATCAGGTGGATGCAGGATGTTCATCATCGGCGGGAGAGCTCACTCGATAGAACAGATTCACGAAGTTGGAAAACTCGGATATCCTTTTGCCGAGATTTCGCTTTATGTCCCGGAAGATGTCGAGCGTGAGCTTGACGAACTCTTAAGACTGAAGACCCTTTATGGTATCACCTATATTGCCCATTATCCAAATGAAGATGACGCCTTTGATGCAAAGATTCTTGAGGAGCGATTTGTTCTCCGCATGAAGAGACTCTTCGACCTGTCGGGAGCGCTTGGCATCACGAAGGGAACATTCCATTTCTGGATGGACGAAAGGTATGTTTCGCACGAAGCGGCCTCCCGAAAGATCGAGTTGGCGTCGGAGATGGTCGCTTCTGCCAGGAACGCGGGCGTCATTTTATGCATCGAGAATCTCAGTGAGCGTTATTATAATTTTATGCCTATGTTTCATAACGTTCCCGACTTGAAAATGACTTTGGACATAGGCCACGGTCAGCTTCTGTCCAGGGAGAACACATCTTTCGGCTTCATCGAAAACTGTTTCCCCTGGATAGAGCATGTTCATGTTCATGACAACCGCGGCGGCACTTCACCAAAGGATGACTTCCATCTGCCCCTCGGAGATGGCGCCGTGGACTACCGGCGGATATTTACCCTTCTTAAGGAGAAGGGCTACGAGTCAACAATGACCATGGAAGTCAAGCTCTCCGCTATGGAAAAGACAAAGGATGCAATCCTCAGGTCTCTTCGGTAATTTGGTCAGATATGAAGGCATTATTGACCGTGTCTAATGAAAAAAAGCTGGTAATTTTTCCACAGATGAAATAGGAAGGCATGATTCAAAAAATATCCGGCGTTTAACGTCGTAGTTATAAAAGGAGTTTGTGTATGAGCACAGATAGCAATTCTTTTCGCGGCGGGTCCAAATACATTCTCGATGACGAGTTGGCAAAGGTTGTGAATGTCTCCATAGCCCTGGAAATGCCGCTCCTGCTCAAGGGCGAGCCGGGCACGGGCAAGACAATGCTCGCCCACGCCATTGCCGAAAGCCTGAAGATGCCCCTGATCGTGCTGAACGTGAAGTCCAGCATGAAGCTTGTGGACGCCCTGTATCAATACGATACACTGACGCGCCTGAACGACAGCCGCTTCGGGGATTCCAAGCGGGATGTCAGCAATATCGAGGAATACATCCGGATGGGGAAAATCGGCCAGGCCTTTGTATCGGACCTGCGGACGGTGCTGCTAATCGACGAGATCGACAAGGCCGACAGCGATTTTCAGGACGACATGCTCGACGTTCTCGACCAGATGCAGTTCGATATCATAGAAATTGACAAGACCGTTACGGCGCGCCACCGGCCGGTGATCATCATTACATCCAACGCGAAGAAGGACCTCTCCGATCCCTTTTTGGGCCGCTGCAATTTTCATCACATCGCCTTTCCCGATGTCGGGACGATGCGGCTCATTGTGGGTGTTCATTTCCCCAATCTCAGCAGGGATCTCTCCGAGGCGTGCATCGAGGCCTTCTACCGCCTGAGGGATTTCAAGGGGATCGAAAAGAAGCCGGCCACGCGGGAACTGATCAACTGGATTCGCGCCTTGAAGACGGACCCCGATATGCATTTGAAATCGCTCACCCGGGGAAACACGCCCTATTTGGGCATCCTTTTCAAGAAGAGCGCTGATCTGGCTGCTGCCGCCCAGCAGGCGGCGAGGATGCGCTGAGAGGAACCGGATTTGTTTATCGAATTCTTTTATAAGCTGCGTGAGCGGGGGCTTCCCATGTCGCCCACGTCTTTTTTGCGGCTGCAGAAGGCTTTGAGCCTTGGCATTATCCAGTCCGTCGATGATTTTTACACGACCGCCCGTGCAATCCTCGTAAAGAGCGAGCGTTATTTCGATATGTATGATCAGGTCTTCGCGCATTTCTTCCGCGGCATTGCCCTGCGGGCGCCGGAAGAGATCGAGCTCACGGAGATCGTGAAGGCGCTACTGGAAGAATGGCTGAAGAACCCGGAGCAAATCGCTGAGGCCCTTGGTCTGGACGAATCAAAACTGAAAAAGATGACGCCCGAAGAGCTTATCCAATATTTTCTTGACCGGCTTAAGGATCAGACGGAAGCCCATCACGGGGGAAACCGATGGATCGGCACGGGAGGCACCTCACCGGTCGGACATTCAGGCTATCATCCAGGCGGGATGCGCGTGGGCGGGCAGTCCCGAAACAAATCGGCCGTCAAAGTGGCCATGGAAAGGCGATATAAGGATTATTCCCAGGAAGGCCCCCTGACAGAGGTGCAGATGGGCGAGGCCTTGAAGCGGCTGCGCCGGATGATTCCCTCCGGTCCAAAAGATCTGGTAAATGTGGATGAGACCATCTATGAGACAATGCGCAACGCCGGAGAAATCGAGATCATCTTCGACCGTCGGTTATCGGACCGTCTCAAAATCATCCTCATGATCGACAACGGCGGCTGGTCCATGGACCCCTATGTCGAAGTCGTGCAGACCCTGTTCCATTATGCCCGGAGCCAGTTCAAGGATTTGAAAATCTACTTCTTCCATAACACCATTTACAGCCGTGTCTGGCAGGACCCGCAACGACGCTACAAACCGGAGCCTATTGAAGAGTTTATCCGCAAGGATCCGGAGACGCGGCTGATCATCGTTGGCGATGCGAGTATGGCCCCCTATGAGCTGATCCACACGAACGGGGCGATATACATCGACCAGGTGGAGGTCGGAACCGGCCTGGAGCGTCTGAAATATCTCGCCAATATCTTTCGCCATTCCGTATGGCTCAATCCCCAGCCTGAGCTTGACTGGCGCCACACCTTTACTGTCGGCATGATCCACCAGGTCTTTCCCATGTTCGAACTGACTTTGGACGGCCTGGAAAAGGCGGTTCAGCACCTTATGGCCCGGCACTGATGCAGGCGGCGTAACCATGCGGTTCGGTTTTGACCGCAGTCTCTACGCGCCGCCACTTAGCACTTAGTTTAGTGCTTCCATCGGCAATTTTGCATTCTCGTCTTAATCTTAGCGTGAGTCATCCTGGGTTAACGAGAGTCCTCATAACTTTCTGTAACAAAGCATACGGCAATTCTGACGGAGATCCAGCCTTTCAAACAGTAATCTTTATTGACTGTTATCCACAAATCGTCAATCTCGATGAATATGCAGGTTTTCAACCCGTCATCATTAGTGCTGTTTCATCGAGAATTATGATATGTATGGGCAGCTATGTGAAGGTTTGGGGCCAATGTATACATGGATGACATATTGTGGCACCGTCGCTAAACAAGGTGGTTATCGGAAAAAACAAACCACAACCTGTAGTATCTGGAGAAACCACCGGTATACTCGACTCAAATTACATTCTTATTACCTCGTTAACTGAGAGAATAGGCTACCATGAAAAAACCCCTATTACTGTTAATACATCCTGCCGCTCTGAAGGATAGCTGTCGTTCCACGAGGAGACGAAAATCATCAGTTGCCCAGTTGAATCTGCTGGTTATCGCCGCCTACGCAAGGAAATACTTCGAGGTTCGCATCATCGATGAAAACATTGAAGACATTGATGAAGAGGTCCCCGCCGATCTTGTTGGCATCACTATCATGACGTCAACGGCCCTACGGGGATATGAAATCGCCGAACTTTTTCGAAAGCGCGGCATTCCCGTGGTCATGGGGGGCGTTCACGTGTTTTTCCTGCCCGACGAGGCAGCTCGTTATGCAGATTCATTAGTTATCGGGGAATCTGAAGGGATCATAGAAGGGCTTTTTACGGACTTTTTCAATGGTGTACTGAAAAAGAAATATAGGGCGGAACAACTCCATAACCTCTATGGCCTACCCACTCCTCCTCTTGATCTTCTCAAGGAGGGGCGGTATTCCTTCAGAAACATCATGGAAACGGCCCGTGGCTGTCCCCACGACTGCGAGTACTGTTCCGTAAGCCAGTTCTGGGGTCATAAATTTCGTCTCCGCCCCGTCGAGGAGGTTATCGAAGGAATTAAGTCCATGCCTCCCGGTGATATTCTCTTCATCGACGACAATATGTTTGGACATCCCAATCGGGCCAAGGAACTGTTTGAGAAAATGATCCCACTCAAAAGACGCTGGTACGGACAAGGAGATGTCCTGGTGGCCCATAATCCCGAGCTCCTTGATTTAGCGGCCCGAAGCGGCTGCAAGTGGATCTTTGTCGGTTTTGAGAGCACTAATCCCGATAACCTGAAGGCCATGAAAAAGGAGAAAATAAATATTGTCGAACAATATGCTGAATCCATTTCCCTCGTGCATCAAAAAGGGATCAATATTTTCGGATCGTTTATGTTCGGCCTGGATAATGATGACGAAAGCGTTTTTGATCGCACCCTGAGCTTCTGCATGGACAACAGGCTTGGCGGCGCCAATTTCTATATCCTGACCCCCTTTCCTGGAACACGCCTATTTAAAAAAATGGAGGAGGACGGCCGCATTCTACATAAGGACTGGTCAAGATATGACGCCAACCATGTCGTGTTTAAACCCGCCCTCATGACGGAAAGCCAGCTTATGGAGGGATACATAACTGCCTACAAGAGGTTTTATTCTCTTCCCTTAATAGCCAAAAGGTTGTCCGGAAAGAGAAAAGATTTCTTCGAAATCCTCGCCCTGAACTTGGGGAGATTCATGAATCGTAAATACTTTGAAGAGGGATGCCGGATTTAGGCGATAAATCCTTTGTTCGTATCTATGATGCGCATTTCTCAAGGTACTACGGATTCTGTCGACCTTACGTCCAGCAGGTTATTTATCGGTATCTGGATTGCGGCGACATCCACAACGGGTTTGCCCGTGTGAAATGCAAAGAATGCGGCCATACCCTAAAGGGCACACGTGAATACCTCCTGGCATTCTCCTGCAAGCGGCGTCATTTCTGCCCCTCCTGCCACGCGTGCCCTTTAGAGTATCAAAAGCGGGGGGTGGAATTCGGGGAATGGTTATGCGCGAGTGTGTTGAAAAAGGTTCCCCACTCCGTATCCTCAACTTATGCAAAAACAAGTTCTTATCAATTTGCAACATAAGAAATTCAAGATCATCGTCGTGATGGCGACGCTTCGGCCCTTCATAGAAGCGGCGGGAAGGACACTTTGATCCGAAGATATCTCCTTCTATCCCTCGCAGTGGCCCTGCTGCTCCACATCGGCTACCTGTACTACAAGGTAGGTCGGGGGGTTGCAGGGGACGCCTGGGAAGCCCCCTCCATCCTTTACGGCCGCCCCACGGAGATCCGTAAGGGGGACCACCTCGGGAATCTCCGCTTTGCCGAGCGACTGCATAGACTCTCCTACAGGAAAGTCGTGGGAAAGCCATCCACAGCCGGGACATTCTCCGAAGAGCGGGCGAATATCCAGATATTCCCCCGCGACAACGGAACCGAAAAACCCTCCCACGATAGCGGCCCGGTGGACATCGTGGTTCGCGACGGGCGAGTCGTGTCGCTGGTCTCCCCGGCCGGTGTGCAGCTGGAATCGATCCACCTGGAACCGGAGGAGATCGGCCGCATCATGGGTCCGAAGATGGAGTCCCGGCGCCCGGTTACCCTCTCCGCCATTTCTCCTTTCCTGCAGAATGCGGTGATCGCGTCTGAAGACGCGCGCTTTTATTCCCATATCGGGATCGACGTCCTCGCGATCGGCCGGGCATTGTTTACCAACCTCAAGGAGCAGCGGTTCGCTCAGGGCGGCTCCACCATCACTCAACAACTCGCGAAGAACTTCTTCCTCTCCCCAAAGAAGACCCTCGGGCGCAAACTGCGCGAGGCGGAACTCGCGCTCATTCTTGAGTTGCGGTACTCGAAAAAACAGATCCTTGAGATGTACCTTAACAAGATTTACTTCGGGCAGGAGGGCCTCCGGGGGATCTACGGCATCGAAGAGGCGGCGGGATTCTATTTCTCGAAGCAGGCAAAGGATATTTCCCTTGAGGAGTCGGCGCTACTCGCCGGGATCATCCGCTCCCCGAACCGGTACTCCCTCTTAAGGAACCCTAAGGCGGCGCAGGAGCGGCGCAACGCAGTTCTGGCGCGGATGCGCCAGCTTGAGATGATCCGGGAAGATGAGTTCCACAGGGCGTCAAACGCGCCGGTGCGGATCCGGCCACGTAGTAGCGCCCCCGTCCACCAGGCATCGTACTTCGTGGACTACATACAGCGGATCACCGCGGAAGAACTGGGGGATGAGAAACTCTACCGCACGGGGTACCGCTACTACACCACCCTCGACCCCACACACCAAGCCGCCGCCCAAGAGGCAGTCACCCGGGGGCTCGGGGAAATCGAGAAAACGGCTCTCCCTGCCGGCGAACCGCTGCAGGCTGCGCTAGTCGCCGTGGATCCGGCAACCGGGGCGATGACCGCCATGGTCGGCGGGCGGGACTACGGGCAAACCCAGTTCAACCGGGCGACGGACGCGAAACGTCAGCCGGGGAGCGCTTTTAAGCCTTTAGTCCTCCTCACGGCGCTTTCGCTGTCGACACAGGGCAAGGGAGATAAGACGCTCTCTACGATTGTGTCCGGCGAGCCGGTGTCAATCCCTACCCCGGAGGGGATGTGGACTCCGTCGAATTTCGGAAGAAAGATATACGGAAAGATCACGATTCGAAAGACAATCGAGGATTCTGTAAACACTGCCACCGTCCGGCTGGCGAACGACGTCGGGCTGAAGGAAGTGCTCAAAACCGCGCGTGCGGCTGGTATCACAAGCCCACTCTCACCCGTCCCATCGATGGCACTGGGGAGCTTCGAAGTCACGCCGGTGGAGCTCGCCTATGCATACACGACAATCGCCTCAGGGGGTATCCGTTTCGACCCGTTTCCCCTCTTCTCAGTGACCACGGCGGACGGAGATATCCTCACGGCGAAGAAGGTTCACCGGGAACGGGCACTCGACCCGCGAGCGGCATACCTTACTGGGTATGCGATGGAGGGGGTGCTGGAGCGCGGTACGGCAAAATCGGCAAAGACGTTGGGGATTTACTTCCCGGCATCGGGGAAGACCGGTACGACGGACGGCAACCGGGACTCCTGGTTCGTGGGGTACACCCCCGACGTGGTCTGCGCCGTGTGGGTGGGGTACGACTCCGGCGCAGATACGGGGCTGACCGGAGCGCGCGGAGCGCTCCACATCTGGGCGCGATTCCTGCGAGCCCTCTACCCCCAATCCGGGCCGCCGGCCCTGACCCGGCCGGAGGGGGTGGAGACCGCTGTGATCGATCCCGAGTCCGGGTACCTTGCCACCGCTTCATGCCCTCAAACGCTGCGGGAGGCCTACCTTACGGGGACAGCGCCGAAGGAAACTTGCCCTCAGCATCCCGTGAACCCCGTCGTGGATACCCTCCGCAAGGGAATGCGCAGCGTGGGGGACTTCTTCCGCAACCTGTTCAAGTAGGTGGCTCGGTGTGCCCGGTGGGGGAGATGCCGGTGACAGGAAAAGACCGTCGGGAGCCGGGAAGACAGTCATCCCACCCTTACTCCTTTCATCCCCGAGATCCCGAGACGCCGCCGTCCCGCACATCATCGAATCCGACAGGTCCCCGGCGGCATACCGGAAAAGCTGGGCCAGACTGATCCAGAAAATCTATGAGGTCGAACCCCTCACATGCCCGAAATGCCGGGGAACCATGAGGATCATCAGCTCCATCGAGGATCAGGAGGTCATCAAAACCATTCTGAATCATCTCGGACTTTGGCTCATCCGATCAAGGCCTCCCGTAAAAGCCCATGCGCCACCGTCACGTGAATACGCTGTGGATGGCTCCTATCATACCGTCTCCCCCGACAATACCTCCTACGGCGATCCCGATTACCCCTGGGAGGCATATATAACCCCATAACGCCAAGTTGACTCAGGTGCTCGGCGACGTCTGTCCAATTGCGCCTCAAAAATCCCCTCCGGGGGAACGCCCAATCACCGAGAAGGTCTTTCTCCAAGAGGCGGTCCATGAGAACAACCCCATCCCCGGTGCAGTCATTGCTATTCAGAGCTTTGGCGACTTCCTCGGATTTAATCCCCCCTGTCACATTTTGGTGACGGACGGCTGCTTTTACGGGAACGGCATGTTTCGTGCCCTTTAGGGTATCCGGGTCGCGCCTCCTCTGGAACTGAAAAAGCTGCTTGTGCCCTTCAGGGTAGAAGCCATCTTCCGGCACAACGTATTCAGGATGCTTCTCGCCAAAGGGAAGATCACCAGGGAATTGATTGCCATGCTCTCGTCATGGCGTCATTCCGGGTTCCACGTTTTTTGCGGCAACCGCATATCGCCCAATGACGAAACGGCCATGGAAAATCTGGCGCGCTATATCATCTACCCTGAAGGGCACAAGACAGGGGTGAGCAGATGGTGCGGTACTATGGCTATTACAGTAATGTCGTCCGTGGTAAAAGGCAGCAGGAAGGAATTGATGATGCCATCCCCTGCATCCTCGAACCTCAGGGAAACGAAAAGGCTTTCAGGAAAAGTTGGGCTAGGCTGATTCAGAAGATATAGGAAGTAGATCCCCTGGTCTGCCCGAAATGTCAGGGGTCCATGCGGATCATCAGTTTCATCGAAGACCCGTCAGTGATCCGGGCCATCCTCAATCATCTGGGACTATGGCTGGTAAGGGCAAGACCGCCGCCGCTGGCATATACACCACCCCTCACATACCCAACGGCTGATTCCTCTCACTCTCCAGCGCCCAGTGATTCCTTCTACGCCGACCCCGACTACTCACTTGTGCCCTTCAGGGTATGGGATGCCTATATTCATGCATAACGCCTCATCAAAAAAGGCGTGCAGGAGAGGTCTGCCTGAATTGTGCTCAAAAATGCCTTCTTGACGGGTGACTCGTCCAAAAGGTAAGCCTATTTCTCTAAATGACGGACACCGCTCCACCTCCCTTTCCCAACCGCATCGCCAGCCTCTGCTTTTCTATGCATCATATCCCCTTGACAAGCAAAAACAGCCCCCCTATACTTCGACCCCTCGAAAGCAATGTCTTATCAAATATCAAAAAACCGAAAAGTCAACGATTTCTTGCATCACCCTGAAGAGTCGCAGGACCGGAACCGCCCCGGCGGGCATTTCGACATTTTTGTCGATTGCCGGCCACAACCGGCTTATGCATGCAAGAACATGTTTTTAAATTGATTTTGTCGATAGCTTCGGGGGATGGCGACGATTCTTGCCGCGCGTTTTCCGCCTTCGGAGGGGCCGCCGAAACAGCCCGACTTGATAATATTATTCGATTCCGATGTGTTGCAAATTTTTCGCGCCGCTGGCACAGGAGATGCATTACCCTATAACCGAAAACACCTGTTATCAAACAAATCAAAATCAAAAATATCAAATTATCAAAAAATAAAGACGAGCCCTCCGAACGCAGACTCAGATATAGCTGAACCGATATTCGCGGAGGACATTGTCAGAAGCACGGATTTACCTATACGTCCTTAAATAAAAAAGAGGTAGTCAATCATGAATAAAAAGATGCAGAAAATAGCGGTCCTGATCGAATTTCTCGCGGGATCAGGCCTTGCCGTCTTTTTCCACCAGGTGCTCCGGTATCCGGAAGCTGCCTATACCATCTTCGGCATCGGCGTCCTCCTGTCACTGGGCACCTATCTGTTGCGGGAAGATATCGAAAAGACCCGGGCAGAACTGCTTGAGCAGTATCACCAGGCCCATGAGCTCACCTTCGCCATCGCCCGGATCAGCGACCCCGAATGCCAGAGCAAGGCCCACGAGTTGATGGCGTCCGCAATGCGGACTATTTCGCTTTTGCAGCAGGGATATATCCCCATGGACGAGACGGAATTCTACCTGGAAGGGGCCAAACAGATGGAACAGGCGGTCCACCATGCCAAGATGGCGGACCGGATAACCACGGGATGGGATTCCCGCGGCGCCCTGCATAATTTCTACCAGGCCAACCTGCGCGCCATTGAACGCGGTGTGAAGATCACCCGCATCTTTGTCGTCAACCGCGAGAACCT
>PLLV01000117.1 GCA_003142295.1 Syntrophaceae bacterium | reverse complement strand
AGTCTGCGGACCTTTCTGGCGCCATGCTTCATGATCGTTACATCAACTGTAACCTGACCGTCACCGGCAACCGTAACCTTTCCCCCATGTCTGACGGCTAATATCGTTGTTCCTTTTATATCCATGAGCGCTTAAAACCTCCCGCAAAGAGGCTTCTTGATCACTTCGCCTCTATTGCATTATCCTCTCTTGTATGAACTTCCTCTTTTTCGAACTTATCACCTCTGGCCTTCGGATGGGCTTTATCGTAAACTTCCAACAGCCTGCCGACGGTGACAGACATATATTTTTGCGTCGTGGAAAGGCTTTCATGACCGAGAAATTCCTGAATAGCCCTGAGATCAGCACCTGCTTCCATCATATGTGTGGCGAAGGTGTGTCTCAACATGTGGGGGCTTATTTTTTTTCCCAATCCGCTCGCAAGAACCAATTTATCCAGGATCCTTGCCACACTCCTCGTACTCAGCCTCGCGCCTGCCCTGTTGATAAAGATCGGTTCATCCGAACTATTTTTAATATTTCCCGGAAAAATTTCATTCCTTTTTTCAAGATATGTTTTCAAGGCAACAACTGCCTTATCGCCAACCGGGACCATCCGTTCTTTCTTNNAATTCAACAATTGCCTTGTCTCTCAAACCAAAGGCGTCTGTCGGGCTTTTTGAGTCGAGCAGACTAAACATTTCTTCCACCGATAGGAATTTAGGTACATATTTTTCGATCTTCGGCGCCTGAACCATCTGTCCGGGATTGACCTTTATCTTTCCTTTACGCTCAAGATAATTGAAAAAAGTCCTGAGAGCACTCACCTTCCTCGATATGGTGACCTTCTTGAGCCTTTCACGATAGAGAGATCCCAGGAAGGCCCTGATTACCATGTGATCTATATCAATCATACTGCCCGTATCATCTAATTTCGCAGATATGTTATTAGCATCAAGAAAGGCCTTGAACTGCCTGACATCGGCAAGATAATTCTTCGTTGTATTCGGGGAGAGGTTTCTCTCAACATCCATGTGAAGCCCGAAATTAGCGATTTCTTTTTCCATATCTCTCAAAAAATAAGAGCCACGAAATTTTTTCAAATTTAAGCACGTCCGTACTCTCTCGTGGCAAACATAATACTTTGACAGTCACTTATTAATCGAAATTACATCCTGTGAACCTGCAGACCATTATATAATTCTTGATCTTAACTCTCCAATATCTCAATCGTCTCACATCTTATACTTTCCAAAATCGTCAGGAGAAAGGTTCTCCAGAAATTCCTTCAATTTATCATCTTTTAAATTATCGAAATCTGTTATTTTCTTGCCGAAGTCAACATTCCTCGATTTTTCGATAACATTTTCGTCCACAAATATTGGAGCATTGGCCCGCAACGCAAGGGCAATTGCATCGCTCGGCCGGGAATCAACCACTATTGTCTTTCCGCCTCTCAGCAAATGGACATTGGCGAAAAAAGTGTTATTTCTGAGATCATGGATCTCAATCTGGATTACCTCTATATCGACGGCCTTCAGAATTTCATAGATGAGATCGTGCGTCATGGGCCTGGAAAAAGTAATTTTCTCCATCTCCGTTGCAATGGCGCTTGCCTCAAAAAGGCCTATCCATATGGGAATGGCTTTTTTCTCATCCATATCCTTTAAGATTACGATAGGCGTATTCGTCAGCGGATCTATCGTTAATCCGGCAACCTTCATCTTAATTAACATTCAGTAACCTCCCCCTCAGAGAATGTTGATAGGCATCGGTAATCAAGACAGATACTGTCTTGCCGATCAGTTCATGGCTTCCTCTGAAGTTCACAATCTTATTGGTGCGTGTCCTGCCTGTCACATCTTCTTTGGAGTTCTTGCTTATTTCCTCAACAAGAATTTCCTCCATATTTCCTGCCATGGCCTCATTCTTTTTCAAGGTATGCTTTTCTTGAAGTGCCTGGACAATTTTAAGTCTATCACTCTTAACGCATTCGCTTACCTTGGCACCAAGTTTTGCCGCGGCAGTCCCATCTCGTTCCGAGTACTTGAAAGAGAATAAGTTATCAAACCTGATTTTTTCCATCATGTCAATTGTTGCTTGAAAATCCCTGTCTGTTTCACCGGGAAATCCCACGATAATGTCTGAAGTAATGCTGATATCAGGGCAAATAGCCCTGAGTTTATGCACTCTGTCAAAATAATCAGCCCTTGTATAACATCTGTTCATCATTTCGAGTACTCTGTCAGAACCCGTCTGTACGGGAAGATGGATATGTTCACATAATTTATCGACCTCTGAAAAACAGCGTACCAGCCTGTCGGAGAGGTCTTTGGGGTGCGATGTTGTAAATCTTATTCTTTCGATACCTCCGATCAATCCGATTTCGTACAGCAAATCTGCAAAGTCATGTCCATTGCCAATAGTCTTGCCGTATGAATTGACGTTCTGCCCCAGAAGAGTAACCTCTTTAATGCCGCGACCGGCCAGCACCGCGACTTCTTTTACGATGTCCGATAATGATCTGCTCTCCTCCTTGCCCCGCAAGTGGGGAACGACACAGTAGGAACAAATATTATTGCATCCCTGCATTATAGTGACATAGGACGTCACTTTCCCATTTTCAGTAGGCGCCAGAATGCCGAGAGACTTCACGGCTTCCTGAAAATCTGTTCGAACTACCGGCAGTCCCGTATTTTCGATCGTCGTTATCAAATCGGGAAGATTGTGTATGTTATGTGTCCCGAAAACCAGATCGAGGTAAGGAACTCTTTCAATGAACTTTGATCCCCACTGTTGAGCAAGACAACCCCCTACCCCGATGATGAGTTTGGGTTTTATTTTTTTAAATTTTTTCAACCTGCCCAGCTGACTGTATACCTTCTGTGCAGCCTTTTCTCTTATACTGCACGTGTTGATAATGATAAGGTCAGCCTTCCCGACATCATCCACACTTGCGTATCCAGAGGTTTCCATCAATGCTGCGATCTTCTCAGAATCGTGCACATTCATCTGACAGCCAAATGTGTAAATAAATAAATTCTTCTTCTCCAATCTGTCCGGTTGTCCTAAATATTTATTGACGGCTCCCTGAAATTAGTCCTGCTCCACTTAATTGCAACCCTCTCGCCGCGGCGAAAGCCCATGTACACCGCATCGTAGCATATTTCATTCTGAGCCTGTGCCAGATTCGCTATGCCTGCGGACCATTGCGAAGCCGCCTATTTTTCCATTAATATTTGTCTTTTTTCAAGACCATCTATAATTTGAAATAATTAATATAAGGGCAATTTATAGTCAACAAATATTTAACTCTGAAGAAATCAGTTCAATGTTTTCCGGCGAGAGCCTTTCGCAGAATTATTTCATTGCTGTCCTTCCACAGTCAGGTCAAGGGATGTGCGAGCTTTGAACAAAGGGTTCCCGGTGACGAGTCAATATTTCCGAAAACACTTGAAATGGTGAGAAATACAGAGTATATAGGACTTCAATTACCACCCAGAACGAACGGAACGAAGGCGGAAAGGATAGAAATTGAGCAAACAAGTGGCAGTCAGCTTTGAAGATAAATCAATCAAGGTGGTTTATGCATCCTGCGAAAAGGGGAGAACCATCATCCAAAAGACATCAGTTCTAAAGGATGAAGACTTTGATTCTTTCTTAAAGACTGCAAAATTTCCCGATCTCACCGTAGTCTGCCGACCCAAAAGGTTCTACAGCGACACCATGATGGTTCCTCCCGCAAAGAAAATATATCTAAAAAAAATTGTTGAGGCTGAAATAAGAAAACGTTTTTCGGAATTGAAGGACTTTTCTTATTTTTACAGCACTCTTACGGAGAAAATGCCCGGTGAGAAGGGAATGAGGGAAATATTCTTCTTTGCCGTCGACAATAGTGAACTCTATGAAATTACCGAACGATTCAACAGATGCGGCATAACGGTGAAATACTTATGCCCCGACATTCTGGCACTTTCGCATTTAATCAAATCATCGGATAACTGGAAAAATAAGACGGTCCTATGCCTGTTGGTTTCCGAAACGGAAAGGACTTTTTTTCTCGTTAGGAATGGAGAGCTTTGCTTTATCAGGGTCACACCGTCTTCAGGATCGGAGCTAACTGATCTCGATCTCGACAATATCAACATGACCGTCAGTTACTGCCGGCAGAATTTGCGATTGAATGCCGAGCTGATCATTTTAATGAATGCCGCAATAAAGGAAGGAACCCTAAATACAATTATTCCAACTGTCCCCGTTGCCTACCCGACAAGTGTTCTCGCCTCTGATGCGACTCTCAAGAATTTCATTGCACCCATATCAGCCATCGTTTTCGGAAAGGAACTGGGAGACGCAAATCTCCTGCCCCTCAAATACAGAAGGCTTTTTACACAGAGACGCGTTGCTTCTTACGGCACTGTTTTTTTTCTTCTGCTCTCACTCATTGGATTTGGCCTGATGCTTATCAATGTGTCGCAGATTTTCCTGTTGAAGGAGAAAATTAACTTACTGAGAAAAGATCTCACAGAAATTAATGCAGTTGCATCCGCTTATGAAAAGGATACGGCGCGATTGCAGCAATTTCTGCCTTTAATTAATCTGATTAATGAAGCCCGCTCTAGTCCTGACTTTCAGAAGGCGCTGCTTTCGCTGAGATTCCTTCCCATGGAAAACGTGCATATTCAGACCATCCAATTGAACAACAAGAGAGATTTTTTGTTGATTCAGATATCCGGGAGCATTTCCTCGAAAAACTACGGAGAGATGCACAGGACATTCATAAAGCTTTTGGCAAATTGCAGCAGCGTTTCGGGTCTGGCTGTCGTTTCAAAAAATATTGAATTAAGAAATGGACACTTCCAAATTGATATTGAAAACAGGGTCTAACAATACAAATCGCGTTCCCATGGATGCGAAACTCAAAGCGCTTCTATTGCGTTACGCACTCTCTGCACTTCTAGCTACGGTGCTCATGTCCGGCGCAATTATCACGGAGTCTTACATCACAAGCCTCGGAGATACGTTAAATAAATTCCAGACTCTCAAAATAAATAGTGTAAAGATGAAAGAGGCATCGAGAAAGGAAGGCGAAACTTTTGCAAGTGTCAGGTCAATCTTCCGGTCGTATGCTAAGGACGAGGCAACGGAAGGCACCATCTTGACGGCCATCGATTCTATTAAGTCGCGCATGAAAAATGCCGACATCATGGTTGACAATTTTGAAAAAAAAGGGAACGAAACTGCCTTGCCTGTAGTCCTGACGGGTATGGTTCATGACTATACGGCATTTATTAACCACATTGGTTACTTGCAGTCACTGATTTCACCTTTTTTTTATATCAATAGTGTAAGCATCTCAAACCTGTCAGATGAAAAGGGCGCACTTGTTAACTTTGAAATAAAAGGTACATTTAGAATGCAATCTGTTAACATGGATAGTAATTCGTGAACGAGAACAAGAAAATTATTATCTTCCTCGCTTTGATTCCTGTGGTTGCCGTCATGATTATTCTGACAAGTACAATGGCGAAGTTCGCCCAATCCTTTTCTCCGGTGGAGCAAAAGGTCTTCAACTTCACCTATGAACGTGTGCCCGATATCTCAGAGAGACAACCGCTATCCGTGAGTTCCATAAGAAACCCTGTCGACCTGCGGCGAGGCGGAGAACAGGGATTCCCCAAAACAGCACTTGCGGAGATGGTGCCTCCTCCGGAGACCGCGGAAAAAAGAGTTTCATTCATCCTGGTCAATCAGAAAAAGAGGTTAGCTATAATTGACGGCAAATTTGTTCATGAAGGCGACGTAATTGATAANNTGGATTGAACAAATGTTCCATGGTAACATTGTTTCTCTTTCTGGGACTTTTCACATGTATAATATCTTGTTCTACTCTGGAAATTAAGAGAGAAATACAGATACCGAAAGAAGCGAAAGAAGGGGCGGGCGTGGAAGCTACTCCTGCCGCACCTCTGAAAACACCCGATTTTGTTCCGGCCCATGAAGACGTTTCACCGCTCAAGACGAGGATAATAGATATCTCCGCACGAAACACTCCCTTAAGGGATGTCCTCTTTATCATTTCAGAGGCGGCGGGACTGAATCTGATCATGGAAAAAGAGGTAGATCCCGAATTGCCGGTAACAGTCAGTTTGAAAAACGTCACCGCCGAGGACGCTTTAAACAGGGTGTGCGCTTCTGTCGATTACTTTTACACGGTAAAAGATAACATGCTCTTTATTAAAGCAACAATGACGAGAACCTATGAACTGGGACTCCCGGCCATTGTGCAAACCTACCATACAGATCTGGGAGGCGACATGCTTGGCGGCGCAACTACGGCGACCGGCGGCAGCACCAGCGTTAAGGGCAACATTTCTCAAAAATCAGAAACCGATAAAGCCGCCTACAACCTCTGGGATGTCATTGAAAAATCCATCGAGAAACTTTTGGGCGCCTCGGCAGGAATGCAGTCCGCCGTGCAACAGACCTCTGTGGTCAACCGGCTTACCGGAACCATCGTCGTGACGGCAACGAAAAAGAATCTTGAAAAGATAGAGGACTACATCAATACGGTCAAAAAAGTCATCAACAGGCAGGTTCTGGTGGAGGCAAAGATCATCGAGGTCAACCTGTCCGACGGCCTCCAGTTCGGCATCAACTGGAGTTATGTGTTAAACACCCGAGACGGACAGAGCGCAACTGCGGCGACAGGACAATTTGCCGACGTCGTTTCCACCTCGGCTGCAAACTTCAGCATAACGACTGTAGCGGCTGACTTCACTTCCCTTCTCCGCGCCATTCAAACGCAGGGCGAAACGAGGATCCTTTCCAACCCCCGTGTAAGTATCATGAATGGACAGACAGCAATTCTAAGTGTGGGTCAGGATAGAACCTTTATTTCAAATATCCAGACGACAACCACAACGGGCACCACCCCTATAACGACTTTTACTGTAAGTACGAGCACCACGCTTTCCGGGATCATGATCGGAATTGTTCCGTTCATCAGTGAGAACGGCGAAATTTCCCTGAGTATCACCCCCATCACCTCGGATCTAACGAAGCTCGATTCACAAAAACTCGGCACGCCGGATGCTTCGGGGAACTTTCCGTTCCTCATTCAGCTGCCAACAATTGACCTCAGGCAGTTGAACACAACCGTGAAGGTGAGGAACGGACAAATGGTCATAATCGGGGGGCTCATATCCAAGAAAGAAGAGATTGTCGACAGCCAGGTCCCCTGGCTGGGAGACATCCCTATTCTGGGCTATCTGTTTAAGAGCAGGGCAAAAAAGGTAACAAACTCCGAACTTGTCGTGTTAATCCAGCCAATGATTATTTCTAAATAAGAATATACTAACCGTTATCGTTATAGCGAGGATGTGAACCGTATGGCAGCAGAGAAGATTGGAGAAATCCTTCAGTCAAAGAATCTCATAAATGAAACCCAGCTTCAGATTGCTCTTGTTCAGCAGAAGATTACCGACGAGCTTCTCGGCGATACACTCGTCAAGTTAGGCTTTGTCTCATCAAGAGAGCTCGGTCAATCTTTGGCTGAGCAGGCTGGCATGGAATTCATTGACCTCGGCCAATATCCCCTTTCCGAAGAGGCTCTGAAACTCATCCCGAAAGAGGTTGCGGAAACGGCAGGCTTCATTCCAATCGAAATCACGGATGGCAGGTTGTGCATTGGTGTAACCAATCCGAGCAATATCGTCGCCGTTGATAAGGCAACGTCCATCACCAGGAACCAGCCCAAGGTCTACATGGTTGACCCTGACAATTACCGCGAACATCTGGAGAAAGGCTACTTTTTCCTCGAAAACCCGATCCAGCAGAGCAGGGACAAGATCATTGGAGAAATAAAGGAATCACATTCTGCCAGCGGCCCTGCTGTAACAGCCCTGTCGGACCTCATTTTCATGGATGGGATCAGAAGAAATGCAACAGATATACATATTACACCGGCTTTAGATATTATTCACGTATTCTATAGAATAGACGGAGTATTACAATACGGGCACGGGCTTCCACGCATAGTTCATGCGGGCGTCGTATCGAGGATAAAGATTCTGTCCAAGCTGGATATCGCGGAATCACGGCTTCCGCAGGACGGCTCCTTTACATTCGATTTTCTCAATAAGGGATATGATATCCGTGTATCCACGGTACCGACAATATACGGTGAAAATGTTGTGATGCGCATTCTTTCCGGTACCGGTCCTCTCCTCAGGCTGGAGATGCTCGGATTTGATGAACATAACGTAAAGACAATCAGATCCCTATTTCAAAAACCATATGGCGTCATACTCATCGCCGGACCGACCGGCTCCGGCAAGACGACTACACTTTATGCAGCGCTCAGAGAAATCAACCTCCTGGAAAAAAATGTTATTACCGTCGAAGACCCTGTAGAATACAAGTTAAGCCTGACAAAGCAGAGCCAGGTAAACGAGAAGACCGGATATGACTTTGCGTTTGCCGCAAGAAATTTTATGAGGCAGGATCCTGATGTCATGCTTATTGGAGAAATCAGGGATGAAGAGACGGCAAGGATCGCTGTCCGGACATCGATCACCGGGCACCTTGTCCTTTCCACTATTCATTCAAATGATGCCGTAACTGCCATACCACGGCTCCTGGATCTTAAGGTCGATAAGTTTCTCATGTCGTCATCGCTTCTGGCTATCATCGCCCAGAGGCTGGCAAGAAAAATATGCCTTTTTTGCAAAACAGTCCACGCCTTAAGCGACTCCGAACATGAACTGTTAGAGGAACGTAAAATACAGATCGACAAGACATACAAAGGTGTGGGATGCAGCAAATGCAACGGCACCGGTTACGCGGGAAGGTCGGTCATAGGAGAGATTTTAACCATAGATGATGAATTAAGAGATTTGATCTATTCTGACGTTCCTATCACCGCCATTCAGTCTGCGGCCGTAAGAAAGGGAATGATCCCTCTGAAAGAAGATGGTCTCAGAAAGGTCGCGGCCGGCATTATATCAATGGATGAATTGATTAGGGTAGCAGGATGAGCAACTATTCCTACAAGGCGCTGGACGCAGATGGCAATGTAATCAAAGGTATGCTCGAAGCGGATAATGCATCTTCAGTGTATGATAACCTTAGGACCCGGGGCTTATTTGTTGTTGACGTCAAGAAATCAAGCATATTTCTTAAAAAGATCTCGGACAAATTGCTCACATGGAGGATACGAAGAAAGGACACCATAGAATTTTCATCAAACCTGGCCATTATGATTCGCGCCGGCGTTCCGATCCTTACCGCACTTGATGATATAATCGATACAATAGACAATCAGCATTTAAAATCCACCATAGACGACATAAAAAAGAATATAGAAATGGGCTCAAGACTTTCCGACGCTCTGGAACTTCATAAGACAATATTCCCTGACATCCTGGTCAGACTGGTGCGGATCGGGGAAGAGACAGGACGCTTAGAAGGGAGTCTTGCGGAGGTAGCGAGTCATCTTCAGAAGTTGGAGGACTTAGCTGCCACAGTAAAGCGCGCTCTCATTTATCCCGTATTCTCATTGATCACTACAGGAATTGCCGTCATTTTCTGGCTTGCATATGTCCTGCCTAAAATCATGCAAGTCATTCGGGATTTGGGCGTCAAAATGCCCCTTCTCACAAGAATTCTCTACGAGTTGAGCAAAATTACCGAAGACTACTGGTACGTCTTATTAGTGATACCCGTATTGATTATTCCAGTTTGGCAGGCCATGAAATTGAGGTCCGCATCACGATACTACCTGGACTATATAAAAATCAAAACACCCATTATCAAACACCTCGTCTATAATAAACTGCTCGCCCTTTTCTGTGAACAAATGAGACTGCTGATTACGGCGGGCATTACGATTGATCGGTCATTGAACGTTGCCGCAGATGTCATGGGAAATGAAGTCTTCAAGAGAGCAATACTGGAGGCAAAGCTGGACATTGTCGCTGGAAATAGAATTTCTGAGGCGCTCAATGCCCGCACCATATTCCCTTCCCTGCTTATCAGGATGGTTGCCATCGGAGAATCAAGCGGTAATCTCGATCAGCAGTTTAATTTCCTCGCAACCCACTACTATAAATTAGTGGATGACTTCTCGGATAAGATCGGAAAAATGATTGAGCCTGTCCTGATAATAACTCTGGGTTGTGTCATGGGAATCATGGTTGCGGGGGTTCTCCTGCCCATGTATGATGTTTTTACTAAGCTTGCCAAATAGTGGGCCATATGGATTACTTGGATTTCTTTAACCTTAGCGAAGATCCTTTCGGACTTACACCGGACTCGCACTACTTCTACCCCTCGAAGATGCACAATGATGTCCTGGCGTCTCTGGATTATGCGGTCGAACAGAAAGAGGGATTTTCTCTTATCGTCGGTGAACCGGGTACGGGAAAGACGACCATCCTTAAGATATTTATTGATCGATGGAAAGAAAGGGCGGAAATTGCCTTGATTATGACACCGAGGCTTTCTCCTGAGGAGCTGTTGCAGGCTATTCTGGATGACCTTAGTATCCACATTGAAACAACGAACAAAAACGAAATGATCAAAGTCTTCAGGGATTTCCTCATAAATCACTCCCTCGCCGGCAGGAGAGTAATCATCATTGTGGATGAGGCCCAGAACCTGTCAGACGGCTGTCTCGAAGAGCTGCGGCTGCTGTCAAATTTAGAGACGGAAAAAGAGAAACTCCTGCAGATCATCCTCGTCGGGCAACCCGAGCTTCAAAGAAGATTACATTCCGAGGGATTACGCCAGCTGGATCAGAGGATTTCGATCAGGGCAACTTTAAGGCCCCTCACGGCGGCGGAAACCTCCGATTATATCAGCTTCAGGTTGATTAAGGCGGGTAAAGGGTCTGCAATTCTTGACGATAAGACGAAGAAGTTGATCCATAAGCTGTCCGGCGGTGTTCCTCGATTGATTAACCTCACCGCCTCCAGAGCCATGATGATAGCCTATATAGGAGCAAGCCATCATATCAGGAAGAGACACGTTCTGGATGCGGTTAAGCACATTCCGGACACTAGACCGAAAATGGGTTTTCGTCTTAGCACTCTCAGATACACGGTTATTGCTATCATTCTGATGGGCACTGTTTCGGTCTTACTCGTAGGTTACAATATACTTCAACGCAGCAACGATTCATCTCCGACTCCTATGAAAACCATGGGCCCGTATCTTGAAGAGAAAGCCGCTCCTCCATCAGTCAATTCCCCAGTTTCCGTCAAACCTGACAATTCAGCCAGTGGTCAAAGAATTGCAACCGTAACTGTTCGTGCCGCCAGACTGCGAGAATGGCCGTCCGTTCAGGCAGGAATAGCGAGTGTCGTTTCCGAGGGCGAAAGTTTTGAAGTCACCGATGAGTGGACGGCATCTGGCGGAAGCAAGTGGTACAAGGTGCGAATCCCCAATGGGGGAGAGTACTGGATTGCTTCATATATAGTAAGTGTCAGCTCATCACTTAGTAAGCCGCATTAGTCTATCGTTAGCCGTATTCGATGCCTGAGTATCTGCAGTATCTGTCGATTTGACCATCCTGTAAAAATGAATTGCATCGGCAATTCTGTTTTGCTTCTCAGCTATTCGCGCCGATCCCAAATAACCTTGAGCATCCCCCTCCTGAGATAGTCTCGTGTAGTATTGATCGGCCTTGTCGAAGGCGCTTTGTTTTTCATAAAGGAGCGCAAGATTCAACAGCGCATAGCGGTTTGCCGGTTCGATTGTTAATGCCCGCCGGAAATAACTTTCGCTCTCGGAAGTTTTGCCAAGGCAGCTGTAATCAATACCCATATTAACCAAAGAAGGTACATACTCTTTCCTGATATTAAGCGCCCTTTGGGCATACCGCATGGACTCCTCATATGAACCCAGATGAATGAGCATACTGGAAATATTATTCATGACGGCATAATTATTTGGTTCCATGGCGAGCACATCCTTATAGTGGGATACTGCTTGATGATATTTCTTTTGCATTTCATACGTTCTCGCCGTGTATAGTGCAAAATCCTTATCATCCCTGATAAGTCCCCTCGCTGGCTTGGTCGATTCCGGCAATTCCGCACCTGATGCTTTCTCCCTTCTCATTTCATTCATGGAGCCATTTGCTTCCCGTCCAATTCCTTCGACATATTTTTTTGCTATGACCTTTTTTCTGCGAGGATGAATTGGAGAATCCTTTCCCCGTTCAGGCTTTACGGCAGTTTCCGTCACATTTTGAGCCTTCGAGGCTGCCGCAATTTCCTCTACCTTTGGCTTAGCTTGCAGAGCTGGAGATGCCAACTGAGAGGCTGGCTCAAATGCAGGTGTGATTGCCACGGGCGCGCGCAAGGCTGAAGGAGGCTCCTTCAGGTACTCCATGAGGTAGACTGCGCCAAATCCTGCACCAATGAATACAAGTGTGATAAGAAGCACAGTTGCCAGCCTTTTTCTGGTCTGCCTCTCCGTTGTTGATTTGAACACAGCATCTTTCAGGATCGGTGGAATATCCCTCCTGGGTTCCCGTTGCTTGACTCTGGAGAGCAAATCAGTGATGAGACTCATGGCTTTTCGCTCTGTACAGTGCTTTCCGCCTCACGCACCCTTAAATACAGCGATTGACCTGACCTTGCATTTTCGGGCAATGATTCCTTCTTTCTGGCTATCTTCCTTACCTTTTCCTTTTTCAGTTCACGGAATATTCTCCATGAATAACCGACCCTTTTACCTTTGCTCTTCGCATTATAACATCCGACGGCTTCCCAGGTATATCCGTGTTTGTCTATGCACTGCCTAAGGATGCGGGCCCCGGCCATAACATTATAGCAAGGATCGGCAATTAGCTCTTCCCTGTTCAGGTGCATAGGATCGATCCATGCAGAGTTGATCTGCATCAGACCCAAATCCGTTGTTCCATTTCTATTTACGTGAAGAGCCTTTGNNTGCGCAGATACCGAGCGGAGAATCAGAGAAAGGACAAAGATTGTGAGGGACAGACACAATATCGTTTTTCTATTCATTCTCAAAAAATCTTCCTTTGTACATGCTCACCTCACAACGGCGATCAGACTATATGCAAGAAATCTTTCAAACTCTATCAAAGGCTGAGTGCAAAATACCATATAAAATTATAATTGCAAAATATTTTCATATCAATTACTTATTCTAACAAACTAATTAATCCACATTNNGGAAATAAGAAAGAGGCTATCGACGCCCTTAAGACCAATAAAATTGATATTGTCATCTTGGACCTTGGATTGCCGCCCCATGAAAGCACGCCGGATGAAGGGTTAAGAGTGCTCGATCATATACTGGGCAAATATGCCTGCAAGGTTCTCATTCTCACGGGTCAGAAGACAGAAGGGATAGCCCTTGAAGCAATCAAGGCAGGGGCCTTCGACTACATATTGAAGCCTGCCGGCACGGAGAAAATTCTCTACTCCGTTGAAAGGGCTCTGCTCTTTAAGGAAACGGAAGAGCAGCTTGAGCGTCAGGGCATCAAGAAAATTTCATTGGAAGTGGAGATGGGAAAAGGCCTCCAGACGCTGCGGGATGAGGCAGACAAGAACATTATCTTGCGGATATTGAGGGATACAAATTTCAACGTTTACCAATCGGCAAAAATCCTCGGTGTCAAAAGAGAGAGTCTCTATTATTTCTTGAAAAAGTTTGGCGTCAAGAGAACCTATGACGATTGAATCCATCTATCCTTTTTTTATTTTCGCTGGTCTTGTTATCATCGGCGTCCTCATCTACGTCAGATACCTTACCCGAAGAGCCATCCGTTCCGTACTTGAACTATTCGATCTCAATACACAGCTCGACTATGACCTTCACCGTTTCTTGCCGGAGGTCATACAGGTGTTAAAAAAAATAAATATTGATGATCTCTATTATGATGTCCTTTACCTGAATACTGCTCTCATGAATAAAAAAACCGTAAGCGGAAACTCTCTTGAAAAAGACATACAGCGGGTTGATTACCGGATAAAAATAGGGATTGTGCCGCGTCATTCACGAGGCGAACAATATTATCTGAATATGATTGTCCTTGAAATCCTCTTTTTTCTCATCGAAATGGATGCGCTCCTC
>PLLV01000058.1 GCA_003142295.1 Syntrophaceae bacterium | reverse complement strand
GTAACCATTAGCAGTGACGGGTCTGTCATGCCCTGCCGCCGCATCGGGCTCAAGATAGGCAACCTGCGCAAAACCTCCCTGCGGCAGATCTGGTCCACCTCCAAAGTCCTCTGGCGTCTCAGGCAAAGAGAAAGTTATGAGGGGGAATGCGGGAAATGCTCTCTCTGGCCGTCCTGCCGTGGCTGCCGGGCCGTGGCATACGCCTATTCAAAATCTCGAGGCGCCCGTGATCTCTTCGCGGATGATCCTCAGTGTTGGATGATCCATCACGAAAAACCCGCCACACACAATTAATGCTCTCCGATTATCTTCAATTCCAGATAGAATGTTTATTTATGAATTTCTATAGTCTCGTTGTTCCATTTCGTTCATCCGTATGATTTTCAACCGGAGACGCATGAAGGCCTTAACTGATAAGGATCTTCGGGGATGCTTGCTGCGGATCCTTGCGGAGCCTGCCTTGGCCGCATCGTCGCTCTGAAAGCGGCGTGAATTCTCTACAGGCAGAAACGTGGCGCGGCTTTCCTCTGCAGGCGGTCATTACGGGAGAGGCCATTGCTGGAAACAAGCAATGACGCACCATCGGAGANNTTAGGCAGAAGAATTCATGAATAATTTAAATAATATAAGAAATTCAGCCTTGACACTGATATTTCAAAGAAGATTATCTGAAACATATCAACCCAATGCGAAAGGCATACCATTTCCGGCTTCCCGATCCATGTAAATTCTCCGGAATAGGAAGAATTTCGTAAGCACAGAGTGAAATTATTTTTGATAAGCACACCCGGGTCAAACAAGGATACTGACAGCCCCCTGAAATCAGTTCGGATTTTGGGGAGAAGGTCAATTGAAAAAGTAAGTCTCAGATCGTATCTTTTATCTCGCCAGATAATGCAGACGCAGGCCGGCTGCCCCATACATCATGGATGACGTCTGTTGTCAACTCCCCATCAAAGACGATCACCTTTATCGGGATCCTGAATACTCCTGGGACGAATACATCCAGTCATAACGCTTTGAGAATTCGAAGAATCAGCGAAGCTAATTTGAGACGTGAAGGATAGGTCTGCCTGAATGCCGCTAAAAATGGCCTTCGTGGCAGGTAAATCAACAAAAAGATGAGCCGATTTATCAAAAAAACAGCCGACGCGATACATCACTCGCACAATGATCGGCAACGCACCCCATATTTTGTGGTCATTATTTCATTGACACACAAGGCCGTTTTTTTTATAGTCCATCTGCCAAAAGGTAAGTTCTTATCAATAAAGGTCTTCTCTTCCGGGAAAAATAACATTGAGATTCGACACAATTATTCAATCAAAATCCACGTGGGCAAGTATCGCCTTTTTTAGATTTATTCCCAAAGGCATTCGCAAAAATATATTTTCAGCTCTCTGCCTGATTTTTTACTATCTTGTCCAAAAACAGCGGCTTATAACCCTGCATAATCTTAGTTGTGCATTCCCCGAAAAAAATATGCGCGATATAGAAAAGATTGCTAAGAATGTGTACAGAAATCTTGGCGCTCTTGCTGCGGAATTTGCAGATATCCCCTTCCTGTCGAAGGAATATTTAGCCGAGTGCGTGGACATAGAAGGACTGGAAAATCTTAGAGAAGCGCTGAAATTGAATAAAGGGATATTACTCTTCAGCGCTCACTTCGGAAACTGGGAACTGGCTGCTGCAATTGTTGCTTTGATTTTAAAGCCATTGATAATTATCTATCGCAAATTTGACAGTCCCGTCATTGAAAATTTTGTAACCTGGGTGAGGGCGTCTGCAGGGGTTTCATCTTTATCAAAGGAAAATGCTATGAGACATATCCTTTACTCATTAAGGAATAACGAGATAGTTCTTTTCTTGATTGATCAGAATATTGCATGGCGAGAGGGCGTGTTTGTTGATTTTTTCAGCAGGCCCGCCTGTACGACGAGCGGTTTGGCGCGCATTGCGTTGCACACGGGGGCGCCTGTGTTGCCCCTGTTTATGATCAGCCTGGCTGACGGCAGATACAGGCTAATAATAGGCGATATAGTCAAGACCTCAGCAAACAACGGGCGGGCTATGAATGTATTATTCAACACTCAGAAATATACAAAGATCATTGAGGACATGGTAAGACAATACCCGGACCAATGGCTTTGGATTCACCAGCGATGGAAGACAAAACCCTGTCAGGTGATTAAAAAACAGTTGTAACCTCGTAAAAGGTCCATATATAACTCTGCTACGCAAAATAGGCGTGTCAAGTTTCGCCGGTTTTAAATAGCTTGCGATGTTGTTATAAAACTAAATTACCCGGATTTATCTAAACGTCGCCCGGAAATGAAGAATAGCGCCTACAAAAAGGACTGTCCCTATGATTGCCACGGCGGCCAGTTTCGGCCAGACCGCAATTATTCCTGCCTCCCGGAATAACACGGCTGTGGCAAACTCCAGATAATGACCAGTCGGCGACACGTTCATGAGGTATTGAAGGATCTCAGGCATTGCCTCCTTTGGGGT
>PLLV01000100.1 GCA_003142295.1 Syntrophaceae bacterium | reverse complement strand
TCGGCCAACCGGATTGCCTCAAACTCATCCATGGATAAGACCACTTGATCAAGCGCCGATGCAGGCACACCAGCGGGCTTGAAAATTTGGCACGCCGGTTCTCCTGCTACTCTCCGACAACATTTCGGCCTCGCCATTCTTTTTTCTCCTTGAACACATTATAAGCATATGCCCATAACTTGTCAAGTAAAAAAGTGACAATTTCTGAGTGAAGTCCTGAGTGAAGTCGCCCTAAGATTTGTTTCAGAATAAAACTTGGTTGGTCTTAATATTAGATATCGGAAGTGCGGGCAGGATTAATCCACATTATCCATAAAGAAGAATTGACACGTCACTCATTTGCCATCAAAAAGGGCGCCAGCCTTCAATTACTAATCTCTTGAACCCCAGGACGGAAGCCATCGCGATAACCAATTCTTCTTCCGGCAGTCCACGAGGGATAAAGATAGTCAAACCGTCTATGGTTTCCTGTCTGTATTGATCCTGATTACGGGGCTTGCCAAACCTGACGGTTGGTTCCGGCTGGAAGGGTACGCAGCAGCCGCCTGTTCGGGTAATATACTCTAAAAATAACGAGCCGCCGTTATCGAGTGCATGTGTCCTTGCTTCTGGTGTAATGGTCAACATATGTTTAGCCTCCTCTTTTAATATAACGATCCTGCCTTGTAAAATCAATAGCACAGAATCGAACGAGCACTTTCTGAAATGCTGTTTTTCATAACGAAGCCGCAAATGCAAAGTTGCAAATGATAATCAGCAATGACGGACTGTGCTTATTTTTCTTGACATACAGGAGTCTTATTCCTTACACTGCTGAGAAAAGCACCTTCGGCATCTTGAAGTCACGGAGAGAGAATGGCGCGTAGATATGGCATAGCGATCCTGGTTATCCTTCTGAGTGTGGGTCTGCTGTCGGTCCAGGTGGCCGCAGGAGCCTCAAAACCGTCAAAGTCGTCGAAATCCCAAACTGCCCATAAGAAGAAATCGCGCGTTAAAGTCGTCCGGGCTCCGCAGAAGCTCGTTATCCGTTCAGCCTGCGCATGGGTGGAGGACCAGCAGACAGGTGAGCTCCTCGTGCAGAAACGAGCGGCGGCGGTATTGCCCATCGCCTCAATCACTAAGCTCATGACAGCCATGGTGACGCTGGATGCCCAATTGGACCTCCAGGAATTGCTCACCATTGAAACCGGAGACGTGGACACCTTTCGCCACAGCCACTCCCGCCTGCGGGTGGGAACCCTCATCACGCGCGGAGATGCGCTGCTGCTGGCTTTAATGGCCTCCGAGAACCGCTGTGCTCACGCTTTGGGGCGGACATACCCCGGCGGTATTGACGCCTTCGTTGCTGCCATGAACGCCAAGGCCCAGTCACTGGGACTCATGGAGACGCGCTTCGAGGACCCCGTCGGACTTTCGAGCGGCAACGTATCCACCGCCCAAGAACTGGCGCGGATGGTGGATGCAGCCTACCAATATCCTCTTGTCCGGGAATTCACTACGCGCGAAGATGCCGCGGTCCAATTAGGCTACCGCACACTGAAGTTCCGCAACAGCAATCGCCTGGTCCGGAGCCCTCGCTGGCAGATCGGCCTCTCCAAGACGGGCTTCATCGATGAGGCAGGACGATGCCTGGTGATGCAGGCCCAGGTGGCTCAGCGCCCCGTGCTGATTGTGCTGCTCGATGCTCAAGGCAAGCTGACCCGCTTCGCCGACGCCAACCGCATCAAGCGGTGGCTGGAGGGACCGCCGCCGGCGCGACAAAAACAGAGAGCATGACCAGATCCATTATCACGCATCCTATACAGCATTGCCTCCCATAAGGAATGTGTTCACTTATCCGATTTATTCATTAATAATTGATTAGAAAGACTTAATAAAAATTGTATGGCACGACCATACAATTGTATGGTATAAGCATACAAATGAATTTGCTGGCAGAAATACTATCATCTAAAATTCGGGGAGAGGTTTTCCGTATCCTCTTTGGCGTTGACGCCGCCACATTACATCTCCGGGAAATAGAGCGTCGCTCCGGCCTTACAATAGGGACAGTCCAGCAGGAAATAAAGAAACTGCTGAAACTGGATCTGATAGAAAGACGGAAAGACGGTAATCGAATATATTATCAAGCCAACAAAGAACATCCTCTCTACACTGAAATCAGGAATATCGTTCTGAAGACAACGGGCCTCGCGGAAGTCATTAAGGGTGCTTTAAGCGCGAGCCCGGACATAAAAATCGCCTTTGTGTTTGGCTCTATAGCACACCATACAGAAAAGGCAGCCAGTGACGTAGACATCATGGTAATCGGAACTTTGGGCCTGAGAAAGTTGACAGGTTTACTTACAGGGGTATCAGTACGAGTGGGGCGGGATATCAACCCCCATGTTTTCTCTGAAAAGGAATTCGTAAAGCGAAAAAAGGGACAGGATCATTTCCTGAATCAGGTTCTTGAATCACCGAAGATTTTCATTATCGGAACAGAAAATGACCTTGCAAAAATGGCTTGAGTACGGCTGGCTACGTTCCCATAAGTCCAGCAAGAAGGAAATTTCTGATCTTCTCCGGATCATCGACCGTGATTTGCAGGATGCCACCGGAAATATTTCTGCCGATTGGCGGTTTGGAATTGCCTACAATGCGGCTCTGAAACTCTGCACAAGCCTGCTTTATGCAGAAGGCTATCGGTCTGAAAAAACACTGCAACATTACCGCACCATTGAAGCATTGCCTCTCATATTGGGAAGCCGTCACGAAACAGACGCCAAATATCTCGACACTTGCCGCAATAAAAGAAATGTCGTTGAGTATGATTATGTGGGCGGGGTTACTGAAGAGGAGGTAGAAGAGCTCATTGCGTTTGTAGATGAATTGCGCAAAGAAGTCATTCAATGGCTGAAGAAACAACACCCGAATTTTCTTTCGGCAGATATGTGAGGCTGAACGCCGCATTTTTCTTTGTAAATCAAAACACACTATTTTGTGGTGTTGTCTAGAAACCATATAAACTTATGTTGGGCTTTCAGGATATGGAGGCACCCGCGATAAAAACAGAGAGTATGACGAGCTCCGTTATCACGCATCCTAATATAGCACTGTGTACCGGGGAAAAAACAAACGGATAATGCTGACGTTTTGTTTCATCCCTCCTCCGACCCTGTTTTGTCGTTATTTCAGTCTTTCCACAGAAACGGTTATTGGGGTGACCAAGAATGAAATCTCATAAATTAAGACTAACTCAAGCAGATGCAGTCGTAAAAACGATAGAACTTCTCGGTGGAATAGCAACCCTTGGTGATCTGAATCGCGAGGTTCTAAAAATTGAAGGAGTTGAATGGAGGACAAAGACACCTTTTGCCAGCATTCGTCGCATTGTACAATTAGATAAGAGACTTTTTAAAATTGAGCCGGGTCTTTATGGTTTGACTTCCATGAAAAAGCAACTCGAGTCGAAAGAAATATTCGAGATATCTGACATGAGAAAACAGAGCCACGCATCGCAAGAATTTTCGCACAGTTATTATCAAGGTATTATTACCTCTGTTGGAAACCTAAAAGGCTTTGAAACTTATCTTCCTGACCAAGATAAAGGTAAGCCTTTTGGAAAAACTCAGAAACTTGGCGAATTGAGAAAACTTCCGAAGATCCCCCCCTTTTCTTACGAGAGGTTCATAAATCGTAGCAAAACAGTAGATGTAATATGGTTTAATCACCGCCGAATGCCAGACTCTTTTTTTGAAGTTGAGCACTCGACGCAAATTCAAAACTCTCTCCTTAAATTTGTAGACTTGCAAGATTTCAATGCCCGCATGTTGATTGTTTCCCCAAAACAAAGACGAGCAGAATTTGAGCAAAAAATGCAATTTGAAGCGTTCAGGGAAATACAAGAACGGGTCTTGTTTATAGATTATGAGTCTGTAGTAAAACAATACGAAAAACTTTTGGAGGAAAGTCAGCAAGAGATTGTATTGTGATTACCACCAAAGATTTAATCGAAATTATTTGCCAGAACGAAAGAAAGACCAGAGTGGTTGTTTTGCTACACATTTCTTGCGATATTCGCATAGAAAATTGCATGACATTGGGATTGATAGCGGGGTATTTTCGAGATTAATTGGGGACAGCCACTAATTACTCTTAAAGGCCAATGGAACAGATATGCAGGCATACAGAATTCATAAGATGGTCATTGCCGCTGAAACTGCAGAAGAAGCCTGTGACTTCTATCGTGAGGAAATAGGCGGTACCCCGTCCGATGTGATAGAAGAACTGCCCTCTTTGATGGAAGTGTGCTGCGACGACGGAACCGTTAAAACGGTCAAAGAGCGCATCAACGAGGAAATGGACGCCCGCAATTCCTGGCTGATCATGGGAATCCCCTGCGAACTCCACCGGCCCTTCGTCATCGGAACCCTGCCATGACGAGTAATTCTGTCATAGACCCGCAGTGAACGGTAACAGGTAAAAAAACAAAACCCCGCTCACTTCCGATGGGCGGGGTTTCAAAAAATCAATTCCTGTCACGGCGCAAGGACGCATTACTTTGGCTTTTTCCAGAACGGACAGGTCTTGCCGATTTCTCAAAAGGACGGATGCCCGACACATCCCTTTCTCCGTTATCGACACCAAACACCACATTTTGTGATAAATATGTAATTGACATACAAGGCCATTCTCCTTATACTTCCACCTCACAGAAGCAATGTCTTATCAAATCAAAAAAAATGCCATATGACAATCGTCAAGCCCTTCTTTTTGTTCTTTCTGTTCGTATCCATCTTGAGCCTCAGCATTGGATGTGCGACCTTGCCGAACGTCTCAGAAATGATTGATGAGGCGCCGACTGCAGAGAAACCTCGTCAAATCGTTTCGTCCAAAGGACTGTTATCTCCCCAAAAAAGCAAAGCTATCATGGAACGGCTGAAGCGATCGGTAGACTCGACGGACATTCTGGAACGCCACACTGCCGTGGTAGAATCGGTCACCGAAAGCCCGCTGACGAAGGGGAACAAAGTCACTCTGCTCGCCGATGGTCAGGCTACCTATGCCGCAATGTTCAAAGCAATACAGAATGCCAAAGACCATATCAACCTTGAAAGCTATATCATTGAAGAAGATGAAACAGGCCGCAAATTTGCCGATCTGTTGCTGCAAAAACAGGCGAAAGGTGTCCAGGTAAATCTCATTTATGACAGCGTGGGCAGTATGAATACTCCCGCTTCTTTTTTCCAGCGCCTGCGCGACGGCGGAATTCAGGTTGTCGGATTCAATCCGATAAATCCACTGAAGGCCCGGGACCACCNNAGATTTTGATAGTCGACGGCAAAGTCGCCATTATCGGGGGCATCAACATCAGTAAGGTTTATTCGAGCAGTCCTCTCAAACGGAAGCAAAACGAAAAGGCGCCAATTCGCTGGCGTGACACAGACATTCAAATTGAAGGCCCGGCCGTGGCTGAATTCCAGAAGCTTTTTCTTGACACCTGGCTGAAGCAGAAGGGACCGAAACTTTCCGAACGGAACTATTTCCCTAATCTGAAAGAAGAGGGTAATGCCCTGGTGCGAGTGGTCGGCAGCACCCCGGGACAGACCAACAGGATCCCTTTTATTATGTATGTGTCGGCCATCGCTTTTGCAGAGTATTCGATTCACATGACGAATTCCTATTTTATCCCTGACGACCAGATAGCAAAGGCCCTTACTGATGCTGCTGAGCGCGGTGTTGACGTAAAGATCATTCTCCCCGGGATCACCGATTCTCAGTTGGCATTACATGCACAGAGGTATTATTATTCCGAGCTTTTGAAATCGGGAGTGAAGTTATACGAGCACAGTACTTCCCTGCTGCACGCGAAAACCGCGGTGGTTGACAAGGTCTGGTCAACAGTCGGCTCAACCAACATGGACTACTTGAGTTTATTAAGCAATGACGAGGTGAATGCGGTTATCCTGAGTCANNGATGTTTGTCAGGGACCTTGCGGGTTCAAGGCAGATTCAATGGGATGAGTGGAAAAAAAGACCTTTGTTCCAAAGGATCAGGGAGTGGTTTACGCACTTATTTTCCCATTGGATGTAAGATAACCCTAAGGTGGTTTATTACTATTTGCCGATCGTGATAAAATACCTTTTTGGCAGGTGAACAGACCAAAAGGTGAGCAGATTTCTCATAAGGACAGATGTCGCGATGTACCCCCGGCGCGGTCATCGGTGACTCACCCCACATTTTGTCGCCAAGATTACCTTGACATACAAGACCGAGTTCCTTTCAGTTCAACCATGAACAAGCAATGTCTTATCAAAAATTTTTATCGCACCTATTCATCGGTCATATCCTTTTCAATAAAAGCGCCGGAATTTGCAGAAGCAGAGATTACAGACAAATCAATATGGGTAAACAGCGGGAAATGGTCAGAGGGGTAACATTTTTTCCGTTGCGGTTGAATAATTTTCACGTCTTGGACCCGGACAGAAGAGGGGACAAAAATATAGTCAAGTTTGAACCGGAAAAAATATCTGCGAAACCCGTGAAAGGTAGCGACATTTCGACCATTTGGATATCGTACCCGAAAAATGTCCATTAATGGTTCGGGATTTAACACACTCCCTTTTGTTTTGATTCTTAAAGGAATTTTACCTTTTAAATATTGTATGGGCGCACTCTTTTCTCTGGCATTAAAATCACCTGTCAGTACAAAAGGATCCGGAGAAGACCGCGTATGAATAAACTGGGTCAAAAGAACGACGCTATTTTTTCGCGAACGCTGGGAAATATGATCCAAATGGACATTATAAAAATAAAAAGCCTGCTCTGAGTCTTTTTCAATAAGGCGCGCCCAAGTACATGTTCGCGGGATGATGTTCCCCCACCCCTTTGACCCCGGGATATCGGGTGTATCTGAAAACCAGAAGGTGCCCTCCGCAGATGGGAAGAACCGCACCGCATCGTAAAAAATGGCGTTGAGAAGCCCTTTGCTGCCACCCAAATTTCCAATGCCAACCTTCTCATATCCGGGAAGCATGGTGCGGATCTCTGATATTTGAAAGTCCAACGCTTCCTGTAGGCCCAAAACATCCGGGCGATACTGATTCAAAAGTGCGCACACCCGGTTACGACGAAATATCCAGTGATTTTTGCCGTCTCTCGCCGTCCCGCGCCGAATATTAAAACTCATGACATTTAAGTTCAATCCGGTATTTGGCATCGGATTAGAAAAATAATCCATTTCGGCTTTCGGAATTCTTCGCAGGGGATTGAAAACCCGAAGCGAAACGACTGGCTGACACATTTGAGCAATTGATTTTTTGGCGAATATGAGCCCTTTCATTTTTTTTGTCTTCACCATACCTTATATAACCTGTTTGGGATGAAGTTGAATTCGATATCCAACAAGAAGTAATTTAATTATGATAAATAAAAAAGCAAGTCATCGTACGACAAATAAGCAATTTAGTTTATGCGGGATCGATGGAGCTTGCAGACATTCATAGGTTCATCGACTTCGCGGGTCCGATGTGTCACTCGCTATTTATGCGACGCATCGTGGAGACTTCCACATAGTGACACAAGATCGGCAACCCGAAAGGATGCGGCGCTCAATAGACCAGCCTGCACGCCCCGCCACACATTGAATATGTCACGGATGATCACTCTCAACTTCCTATGAATGATGATCACTCTTATCGAGACCCTGAATATTCCTGGGACGAATACATCCAGGCATAACGCTTTGAGAATTCGAAGAATCAGCGAAGCTAATTTGATGCGTGAAGGAGAGGTCTGTCTAAATTCTGTAAAAAAAGCCTTTGTGGCGGGTGAACAGATTCCTCATAAGGACGGATGTCGCTCCACCTCCCTTTCCCAATCGCATCGCCAGCCCCTGCTTTTCGATGCCAGATATCCCTTGACAAGCAAAAACAGCCTCCCTATACTTCTATCCATCGAAAGCAATACCTTATCAAACTACAGTATGTGATCCACAGGAGACTCATCATGAAATGGGCCGGCATGTATCTTATCGGTTATATCGTGCTCATCGGTGGTGTTCTGGCCGCGCTCTGGAAAATGGGAGTTTTGGCCAGCATCGGCATGACATGGACAGTGATCGGAGTCGTAATATTGATTGGATTAGGCATCATGATCGCAGTCTCCCACAGCGGCACCAAGGAAAACATCGAAATCGACCGTAAATAACCCGGCGGGTGCCCCGTCACGCTCGGGCGATCTGTATTCTTTCGTTCATCTGGTCTGTGGCATGCGGATCGACCCGGAGATAGTGGTCAGTTCGTCACAACTGGATGATATAGTTAACTCACATTGACCTATCTTGCTCAGGGCTACACCATACTGATGCCTTATTACACTGTCCTCGGGCTCATAGTCAACCGCCTTAGCTAATGCCTCAATACGCCCAATTTTTCGGTTCATCCGGTTGATGCGTACTTCCTTGTCGTTAAAATCGAGTTTCGCGCATTAGTTGAAAATTACAATTGGTCCAACAAAATCCGGAAATTAAAAAAGGCAGAGCCAATTGACCCTGCCTTTATGCTGAAGGCCCAAACTCAGTTCACTCCTTAAACTTTCTCCTGATTCCTGCAAACCCGATCAATCCAGAACCAAGGAGTAGCATGGTGGCGGGTTCGGGCACTGGTGTCGATGCAGGCCCTGCCGAAAAAATATGCTGCCAATCAGCGTAGCGGTATTGGCCTGACTCATCTATCCATGATATAGTACCATGATATAGCACCTGCGTAACCACTTACACTATAAGACATCCCCAATGACCTTCCCCCCGAAAACTAACTCTACAGGTGGACCAGGTTTGAGGGAACCCTCACCGCCTTGACCTGCCCCGGAAAAATGTGGTACAAGTATAGGGGGAAGGTCAGGCGAAGCGATGATACAAACAATTATAAGTATAGGTAAGCGTATCGTTCAGCCAGTGACGCGCCTATGGCCACGTATTCCGTTGCGTAGGCAGGAGAAAATACTGGTAATACTTCCGCTACTTGCAATCACAATCTCCGCCGTTTTAGCCCTTTTCGGCAATCATCAGCGTGCCAATATTCAAGCCGATATTCAGCGTCACTTTCATATGGTTAGGGGCTTGAATGAAGCTGTCATTTTGATGGTCAATGCTGAAACCGGTATGCGCGGCTATCTTTTAACCGGGCGCGATGAGTTTCTACAGCCCTATGCTACTGCATCGCAAAAACTCCACTTTGCAATGTCAGACCTACGCGCTTTAGCTGAGGCAGAGCCGCGCTCTGATCCGCGACTTAATAAGCTGCGCCTACTGAAAAAAATACAACTCCTGATTGACCGGCAAATGGCAGACCTCACTTGGCAACAGCAGTACGTCACCACATCGAACACCTTTCGTTTTTTTACTAAGGGAATGACTTTCGATACAAGAATATATAATCACCTCACCTACGGGAAACGGATGATGGATGAAATACGCGCCAACTTAAATGCCATGCAAAACGAAGAAGAACAATTGCTGACCGAGCGCATACAAGAGATCAATGCCATTCGGAAGCGCGACTATTTGGCTATTATTCTCGCGCTATTTATCGGATTGGGGACACGCCTCATTGCTCGGTATAATTTTAACAAAGGGAAGGCTATCGGGTCGGGCCTGAAAGAATGAAAGAAGCTTTTGGAATAATCGCTCCCTGATGGAGTGAGTTTCTGTGAACAAAAGGTGGGAAAGGGAGGAAGCGTCTTCTCCCAAAGCAAGGGAAATATTGCGGCAGATAAAAAATATTTGAAAGATCATTAACTCAGATAAACAATGTGCTACGACATTTTCACAGTTACAAACGCCATTCATTGATTTTTAAGATTTACATTTTTGCTGACTTGTCGGTGATAGAAACAAAACCCCGCTCACTGCAATGGGCGGGGTTTCAAAAATCAATTCCTGTTGCGGCGCAAGGCAGCAATTACGTTTTCGGCTTTTTCCAGAATGGGCCGGTCTTGCCGATTTCTTTCATGGCCTGGACCATCTCGCGGGCATATTCGTGCATGCGGGATAAATAGTCCTCATCCATGCGCCGCCTGAAGAAAGGCCCGGAGAACAGTTTGCGCAGGTCGGCCAGTGACAGGATGCCCTCGTCGGTGCCTTCGACAAAGGACTTCCAGTTGCGGACGTGCTCTTCCG
>PLLV01000005.1 GCA_003142295.1 Syntrophaceae bacterium | reverse complement strand
ATTCCGGCCGGGAAACCACCCGGACTCACTACCTCAAGACGATGCATGAACTGGCGGACAAAGACCGATCCCCCAAGCCGGTAATCGCGATGGGACAGGGCGTTCAGTAAGGCCTCGCGTACCGATATCTCGTCAAAGGTGGGAAGATCGTAACGGAATAAACCCTCTTGGTAGCTCTGTACTTCATTGCGTAAATTGATCTTGTTCCAGAGCTTTTCCTGCCAGAGAAAAAAGCCTTCGCGGAATTCTTCCCTGTCTCCCGCAGGCCCTGATGCCTCGGTGGAACGATATTCAAGGATGAACTCTGCCTGGGCGAGATACCGGCCTAAAGCGGTGCGCGTACCGAAGAGGATAAGCGCGGCATAGGTAGGATGGCCCTCCACTAAAAGTTCAGCATTGGTAAGGGTTTCAAGGTCGGTCCAACTAGATTTCCGATCATCACGGGTTTTTTTAGCCCACCGAAAGCGGAACTCACCTATGGCATCTTTTGAAAGATCAGAAAGCGCCGTATTGGGGCATATCTCGGCGGAAAAATCCGATCCAGTCTCGGCGAATATATTCCGTAACTCATTGGAAGTCATGGCGGCCAGTTCATCACCCTCCCGTTTCAGGTAGCGCCCCTCGATTTGCCATGCTGTCCCCGGCAGCCGTGAAGGTACGTGTACGATTACGACACGGCCTTTATCTGTTAAGATCTCCTCGACCGGAATGCGGTGGGAAAGGCGGTCATACAAACCGGCCTCGGTTCGGCCCGGTTCGGCAAAGGCTACTGTGCCGACGATATGGCGCGGCCGTTTGTCCGTAACACCGAAGATAATCTTGCCGCCGCCTTCATTGGCCAGGGCCACACAGTATTCGACAACCTTTTCAAAATGGAAGTTCTGTTTGGCCTCCTTGAACTCCAGATGGGTCCCCTCCGGCTCTCTCAGCCATTGCTGGAGTTGTTCGATATTGGTCATTATTGTGCTCATATCATAACTCCATGACATTTATCAGGTGTCTGCTGAAAGCACGGTAACCTTTTCTTCTCCATTAACTTCGACGATCTCGGCATGCAGCATTTTCTTGCGGACCTGGGGAAAAAGACGGAGCTTCTCTTTGATCAGCAACTCAACATTGAACTGAATATCGGCAAGTTCATCTTCTTCGATTCCGGGGTTGGCCTGCCGGATTTCATCCATGTATCGCCAGAGGCGCGGCGTCCTTTCGCCATCCGGGAATAAGGCCAGATTCCAGGCTGAGCATGCGGAGTTTATAGCGCTTTGCCTCTCTTCAAGGTTCTCACCCATCAGGATGTAATCGGAGGCAAATTCCAAGATCATCGCAGAGGCTTTCATGCTTTTGCTCAAAACGCCCTGTTTTTGGGAGGTCTTTTTTTTATTTTTTTTCATGAAAAAATTACTCCCTCAAATCTCTGCCCGCTCGCCTGGAATATACGGAATCAAACCCTTCCGATAGGCGATCTCCTGCACTTCTATCGGTATGGACCTGGCGTCCACAATCATTCCGTCTACCATTATCATCCATGCCCTGGGATTCTGATCCATAAGGCTCGGCAAACACCACTCGGGGTCGAAAGGCGACATCTCCAAAAGGTCTTGAACCAGTCTGGATTTCGATTGCCCGGTGCTCTCTTTTACTCCGTATGCCTCGTACAAAACCGATGCGTTCAGGCTGGGTTTCTGGCTTAGGTCAAAGAGAAAATTGACCGCCCCTATTGCATGGGTAATACCGCAAGCCCAAATATTCGCCTTGCCACGCACCAAAGGAGACGGGCGCTTGCGGCATAGGGCGGCCGTGGCCGATCGGATAAGTCGCGCATATTCGTCGTTAAGAAATTTGCCGCAAAAATCATCGCTCAGGGTGGTAATAGTTTTAAACAGTTCTTGCAGTTCCCGGGGCACCTTTTCCGACTTGCCGACGTTTGACATAGCCTTTTCTCTCCCGCCGTCCTCCGGCTCATCATTCATTAATTGCATTTACCAGGTGCTTGGTTTCAGCGCTGAATTCTTCAAACCTTTCATCGGAAATAACCCTGTTGCGTCTCAAATGAGCTAATTTAAAGAAGGCATTGCTGCGCTTTAGATCATCGAACATCGCCGATATATCTTCGTCTTCTTCCTTCATTACATCCCATAGTTTGAGATAGGTCTCATGGGCGTTCCCTTCTTGCTGCGCTATGAGCGCAGAAATTTTTTGAAGGATGCGATCGCAAGCAATATTGAGCAAATCATCCTTTAATGAACGAAGCTTTTTCCAATCGCTTTCCGGTATATTTTCCATGGTTCAGCCCTCCCAGTAATCCCTGATGGAAGTCGTCACCCCGGCGAACGCCGTGGTCCAGAGTCTTTGTATGATGCCTTAAAATCTCTGGATTCCGGCTTTCGCCGGAATGACCATCTTTATTTCCCCTGGTTTTTGCAACCACCGAACCCATACTTATAATTCCCCCCTGAAGGCGCGGTGCTGGAGTGCGGCGAAGAGTGCGTCCAGCTCGGCCAAGGATACTCGCTGGCTGGTTTTGAGTTTTTCCATGGCCTCTATGCGACGGGCGAATGCGTCTTGAATATCAATAGGTGGCAATGCGATATACATGGCTTTCAACTTTTCACCTGTCAGGTGGGCAATTGTTGCGGATGTAACATGGTCACCCAATCCACCGCGTTTTGAGAGAAACCAGAGCAACCATACGAGATATTCTGAATTCGCTAATGCTTTATATGGGCGAGCACGATGCAATGCCTTTTGGTAAAAGCATTCGGCAATTTGTTCTCTCCATATGGCTGCACGACCTGGTTCCCCTCCTTCACAGATCAGCAAGTCACCATCCTTCAGACGAAATTCTTCACGGGCCGCTTGATCAAAATCCATTTCAAATACTTCTTTAAGGTCAAAGGAAAACCACTGAACATTTGCATTTCGAAGATAGGGGCGTAAATGCTTTCTTGTTTGCTGTTTTTGGTCAAGCATCTTACCAAGACGCGACTCACATACTTCACCGAAAGGTCGCTTCATCCAACCCTTTTGATTGGTAGTCGGATCGCCGAACATTTCCAGGAATATGGCCTGAGAAAGTGAATCGAGTTGGGCCAGGGCGGTGCAGCGTTTGGCCCGCAAAGCCTCTGCCCGGTCCAGCACCTCTGCAATCCGCTGTTGTTCTTTTAGGGGAGGAAGAGGAATCTTAATTTTTTCCAAGTTTCCCCGTGATATACGGGATCGAGTAGTTCCCGTAGCAAAACTAGCTATCTGGTTTCGAATTGCAGGGGCATTCAAAATGTACATTAACCAATTAGCATCATGAATATCCGGATCTGGCCGAATGATACAAACGTCCACAACTGTAACCGAACGTTTTGTGTCTCCCGGAAAGATACAAGCTCTTCCAAGGGGATCAGGCATTCTGGCTACTAAGACATCTCCAGCCTGAAGAAATGTGCAGTGTAATTCTCGTGCCTTTGAACTAGTCAGGAAGCGCGAAGATTTATCAATGTAGCAACCGTCGCCGATATCTGCCAACTGAATTAAGCGAACATCGCCATTCTCATCTTGATCTTTTGATTCAATCCAGTCTCCGTCAACGAACACCTTTGCCGACTGCAAGGCATTGGCGAGGCTGACAATAGGCCATTTCATCCTATCATCCCTTCCAACTCCTTCATTTCTTTCTGAATCTCTGCCTCCAGATTGGCAAGTTCCGCCAGGATTTCTTTTGGTGGTCGGTGGTCAACCTTTTCATGGACGACTTCTTTGTATCGGTTGAGGCTGAGGTCGTAGCCCTGAGAAGCTATGTCGGCTTTAGGCACACAGAAACTTTGATCTGTGCGTGATCGTTCATGCTCTGTGTTATTGCGCATATGCCAACGCGCGAGCACATCCGACAGGTTGTTCTTGGCATGCTCCGCTGTGGTAAGCGCGGTCTTTGGAACAGGCCCGAGCTTTTCATCCGGCAGGAGGTTGGTGCGCTTGTCATCGAGGCTCATTCCGTCAGCCTTTACACCATAAAACCAGACAGAATCGGTGCCGCCGGAATTTGTCTTGGTGAAGACCAAGATGGCGGTGGAGACACCCGCGTAAGGTTTAAACACGCCACTGGGCAGCGAAATAATGGCGTCTAACTTCTGTTCTTCCACCAGAATGCGGCGCAACTCTTTGTGCGCCTTGGAAGAACCGAACAGCACGCCCTCGGGTACAATGACAGCGGCCCGACCACCGGGTTTGAGCAGACGTAAAAACAGGGCCAGGAAGAGCAACTCGGTCTTCTTGGTCTTGACGATCTGCAGGAGGTCCTTGGCGGTGTTCT
>PLLV01000225.1 GCA_003142295.1 Syntrophaceae bacterium | reverse complement strand
GACAGGGCAAGGATACAGATGTCGCGCATATCCAAATTCGGAATGCTTGAACTTTCAAGACAGAAGAAACAGTCGACCATACAGGAGATCAGCTATATGGCCTGTCCTTACTGTAAGGGGCGCGGCGTGAGGCCATCCCTGGAATACACAGCCCTTGGCGCCTTCAGGAAAATTGAATCTCATGCAGTAAGGGGGGACTACTCTGTTCTTAAAGTAAGACTGCCTTACGAAATAGCCGATTATCTTCTGAACCGGAAAAGAAACGAGATAAGTAAACTTGAAAGCACATATAACGTTTCTATTCATATCTCCGGGAGCAGTGACACGCCATGGGACGAGTTGAAAATCGAAACCGTAGCCAGGGAGGTCATTGAGGAAGCTTTTCCGGAAGAGGAAAGCCGCCCGGTTGAGGCGGCTGATAAACAGGAAAATGAGAGTGCGGAACCTGCTGTCGGTGTCTTAACACAGGCCGAAGTCAGCTCTCTTCCGCAGGAAACCGACGAAGGGGTGGAGACAAGCCCTCCGCCTGCCAAAAAGAAGTCAAAATGGAGACCAAGACACAGAAAAAAGAAAACGGACGATAAATCCGTTGAACCTATATCTCGCCCCCCGGCTGAGCGAAGCGATAATATGATGACGTACAAGAGGATAGAACAAGCCCAGGACAGCGCAGTCAAGCCGCCAGTGCCATCGAGCGGAACAGGCGGGGAAGGACAAGACCTCTTAAGCAGGCTCCGTAAGGTTTTTGAACAAATGGAGGAGTAGAATTATTTTTTCCTGCCAAGCTCCTTGGCCCGAAGTGTCGCTGCCTGGACAGCTGCCATCATGGTAGCCCTTAGCTTTCCCTCTTCCAGGGCCTGCAAACCGGCTATGGTCGTTCCTCCGGGAGAGGTGACCATNNAGCCCCATATTGACGCCGGCATCGGCAAGTGCGTCAATTATTACAAATGCGTATGCAGGTCCGCTCCCGCTCAAGCCGGTTACCGCATCCATGAGTTCTTCTTTAACCGCAACGGCAATCCCGACAGCTTCAAAGATATGACGGGTGAAAGCAAAATCTTCGTCCGTTGCATATGAGCCTCTGGCGATTGCCGCAGCCCCTTCGCCGATCAGTGCGGGGGTATTCGGCATGACCCTCATGACGCGAGCCCCCTTCTTGAGGCATTCCTCTATATATCCCGTAGAAATACCCGCTGCAATGGAGATGATGAGCTTGCTCTTGTCAAGGATGCCGGATATTTCTTGCAGCACTTCTGCCATATTCTGTGGCTTCACGGCCAGGATCATGATATCCGCATCCCTGACAGCCTTCTTATTGTCTTTGGTTACACAGACGCCGTATGTCTTTCTGAGCTCTTCCAGTTGCTCCTTCACCACATCGGATACGGTGACCTTGCCCGGAGCTATCAGATTGCGGGACAGAATGCCTTTAATAAGGGCGCTGCCCATTTTGCCTCCCCCGATAAAGCTGATCTTTTTTCCTTTTAACATATTTCTCCCCCCGTGTTTGCCCTTTGAAGGGCCGTCAATAATTTGATCCAGTTTACGAATTTTTACAATATTATCAATCTTTATTTGTACAAGATGCACGATATATGATAGGCACTGGATACCTCCTATATGCAGGGGTGGCGTTGTCACATCACTTTTATTTTCATTTATTAATGTGGAAGACAGGAGGAAAACCTGTTCCGCTGTTCTCTGGGTTGGGCCTATCGCCCGCCGCTATCTCTTGTTAGAAGGAAAATCTGTACAATGGTGATATTTCATGAAATCAGCGGTGCAAATATAGCCTGCTGGGTAAGCAGCCAGAAATTTTCCCACGGGAAAATGACGCTCTTCTTTATTCACGGGTCAGGCGGGGACCACAGTATCTGGATAGAACAGTATACGAGATTGAAAGATGAGTTTGATGTTGCTGCAATCGATTTGCCAGGTCATGGACTGTCTGGGGGCCGGGGCGAACAGGATGTATCACAGTATGTTGCATGGGTGAGAAGGTTCATCGATGCACTTGCTTTGGAGAAACCTGTTTTGATAGGCCACTCCCTCGGTGCAGCCATAAGCCTCGTGTTTGCTATAAAATATGGAGGGATGCTCTCCGCCATTGTCCCCGTGGGTGGTGGAGCCAGAATGCCTGTGAATGCAATGATTCTCGAAGGCCTGAAAACGGATCCCGATTCAGTTATCGCTTTGGCCGCCAAATTTTCTGTTGCCAAGGAAAATAGAGAACGCCTGTCGCGAACTGTTATTGAGGGACTGTCACGTGCCAATCCTGATATCCTTTACGGTGATCTTCTTGCCTGTGACAGACTCGACATTGGAAATGAGGTCGCAAGTATCGGAAAGCCAACACTCGTTATGTGCGGCGCTGATGACAAGATGACACCGCCCGCGCTATCGCAATTCCTGACAGATAACATTCCCGGTGCGCAGTTGTCGCTGATTGAGAATGCCGGTCACATGGCAATGCTGGAAAATGCAGAGGCCTTCAACAGAGCTCTCAAATCATTTGTTGAATCATTACCTGATATAGAGAGACGATAAAGAAACTAAAAATCTTGGCTGTCAGAAGGAGTTCATATGTTTGTGCTGGGAAACTTTATCATTGCGGTGGCAAAAATCATCCATGTCGTACTTTCCATCTATATGTTGATTATCATTGCCAGGGCTATCATCTCGTGGGTGAATCCTGATCCGCACAATCAGATCGTTCAGTTTTTGTATCGTGTGACAGAGCCGGTTCTGGCGCCAGTTCGCAGATGGCTGCCTTTCGGCCGTATGGGTATTGACGTATCGCCGATAATCGTCATTCTGGCGATTTATTTCTTAGATGAATTTCTCATCAAGAGCATGATTGAATTGGCGGTGAGCTTGAAGTGACGATTCGCACAAACGGGTTTTTGGGTCAATATGGTTGACATCAAAGAAACGGAGCATGGAGTCATTTTCCATATCCACGTTGTTCCAAGGTCAGCTAAATGCGAGGTTGCCGGTGTTCAGGGTGATGCGTTAAAGCTTAGAATCACAGCACCGCCCGTGGAGGGACAGGCGAATACGGAATGTATCAGGTTTTTGTCTGATATTCTGGGCGTCAGAAAAAAACAGGTAACCATCTTGAGCGGCCATAAATCCAAGAAGAAAACGGTTGCGATAGAAGACATTAGAAGGAAAGATATCGAGGCTTTGATTCCATGAGCCGTCGCCTGTTAGAATGACGGGGTCACGAATAGTTTTGTCGTATTCCCACAAGCCACTGTATATGACATTGATTCTTACTGCTTTTTGCCAGCTTACAGTATGAAAGAAGGTCGAATAAGAGGCACGGAAAATTCAAGAGTCGCCCGGGCGGCAGGAGTGGTCGGTCTGGCTACAATGCTTTCCCGCATATCAGGCTTTCTCAGGGATATGGTTGTCGCCGCTTTTTTCGGCGCCGGTCTTACAACGGACGCCTTTTTTGTTGCCTTCCGGATTCCCAACATGCTGAGGCGCCTGCTGGGCGAAGGATCGCTCACCGTCTCCTTCGTGCCTGTCTTTACGGAATACCTGAACAAAAAAACGAAGGCCGAGGCCTATGAACTGGCCAATGTGGCTTTTACTGTGCTTTCTATCATCCTTGTCCTTGTATCTATTGCAGGCATTATTTTTTCGCCGCTTATCGTAACGATCATGGCGCCCGGATGGTATATTGATCGTCCAGACCACTATCACCTGACGGTTTTTCTCAATCGTCTGATGTTTCCCTACATCTTTTTCATCGCTCTGGTAGCGCTTTGCATGGGCATCCTCAATTCCTTGCGCCACTTCGCTGCACCCGCTCTTTCACCTGTGATCCTTAACATTTGTATGATCCTGGCGGTGCTGCTGCTTATGGACTTTTTCCCGGAACCGATCACAGCACTTGCCGTAGGGGTCATGATCGGGGGCGTTTTGCAACTCGCCATGCAGTGGCCTTTTCTTGTTAAATTCGGATTAAAGCTGAAGCCTGATTTTAACTTCGGGCATCCGGGCCTTAAGAAAATCGGCCTCCTCATGCTTCCCGCAGTTTTTGGGGCATCGATCTATCAGATCAATATCTTCATCGCCACCATTCTTGCCTCTCTACTTCCCTCCGGGAGCGTCTCCTACCTCTACTATGCAGACCGGGTCGTGGAGCTTCCCCTTGGCGTATTTGCTATTGCGGTGGGGACAGCGGCACTCCCCAGCTTTTCGGAGCAGGTGGCGAAAGGCGACTTTCATGAATTAAAGGGAACAATCAATTTTTCCCTGAGACTAATACTCTTTGTCACTATACCGGCAACGGTTGCACTCATAGTACTCCGGGTTCCGATAATCTCAGTACTTTTTCAGAGAGGTGCGTTTGATATCCAGTCAACCCTTCTAACTGCCCAGGCTCTCTTATGCTACGCTGTTGGTCTGTGGGCCTTTTCGGTGATCAGGGTGATTATTTCGGCTTTTTATTCACTACAGGATTCAAAAACCCCGATGAAAGCGGGAATTGTCGCATTCATCGTCAATGGCATCTGTAGTATTGTTCTCATGTATCCTCTAAAGCATAGCGGTCTTGCACTGGCAACGTCCATCGCCACGGCTGTCAATGTCATAATGCTGACAGTTGTTCTTAAGAGAAGGATCGGGGCTTTTTTAGATCAGGAGTTTTATCATTCTGTTTTCAAAATATTTCTGTCGTCGTTCGCGATGTGCGGGGTTATCATCCTCATAGGAACTCTTTTGCCCTGGAGGGATGAGGGGCACTTGAACGAGAGACTCTTATACCTGACGCTGTGCGTAGTTGCCGGCATGGCGACATTCTTCACAGCAGCCCGTTTAACCAAGTGCTCGGAAATGACGATGATTATTGATGTTGTCAAGAAGAAGCTGGTGGCGCCAAAACCAAATCATAACGGATAGATGAAGCTTATGACCGGATAAAAGGCATTGACTGCCGGGGCTTGAAGTGATAGGGGGAATTTCCTTTTGACGGGGTGATCTTGAAGGGAAGGTCAGATTATGCTGGATATAAAATTTCTGAGACAGAATATTGATTTCGTTAGAAAAAAAATGCTTGAGAGAGGTCAGGATATCAATCTTGAAGCCTTCGCCGCTCTGGATGAAAAGAGACGTAGACTTCTTCAGGAAGTGGAAACCCTGCGAAACGAGCGGAATACTGCCTCCAAGGAGATCGGCGAGAGGAAGAAGAAAAAAGAAGACGCTTCCCTGCTTATTGCCAAGATGAGCGAGGTCTCCAAGCGTATCAAAGAACTGGACGAGTCTCTAAAAAAAATCGAGGAAGCCCTCGGCGGCATCCTGATGATTATTCCCAATGTACCTCATGAGTCGGTCGTGTATGGTACGAGCTCTGAGGATAATCCGGTAGTCCGTGTCTGGGGGGAGAAGCCGCAGTTCGCTTTCACACCGAAACCGCACTGGGAAATCGGTGAGGATCTGAATATCCTGGATTTTGCGAGGGGCGCAAAGATTACGGGGGCGAGATTTACCCTGTATCGGGCATTGGGGGCATTGCTGGAGCGGGCCATCATAAATTTTATGCTTGACCTGCATACGCAGGAACACGGCTACACAGAGGTCTTGACTCCCTTCATGGTAAACAGTGAGAGCATGACGGGAACCGGACAGCTCCCGAAATTTGCCGAAGACCTTTTTAAGATTGAGAAATTTGACTATTACCTCATTCCCACGGCGGAAGTGCCCGTAACCAACATCCACCGTGACGAGATTCTGGATGAGCGGAATCTTCCCACCTATTATGTGGCATATTCGCCCTGTTTTCGCTCTGAGGCCGGTTCATACGGAAAAGATACGAGGGGGCTCATCAGACAGCACCAGTTCAACAAAGTGGAAATGGTCAAGTTTACCACACCGGAAACATCCTACGATGAACTGGAAAAATTGACCCTCAATGCGGAGGAAGTCTTAAAAAGACTGAACATTCATTTCCGGACAGTAAGCCTGTGTACGGGGGATTTGGGGTTTTCTTCCGCCAAGACCTATGATGTTGAGGTTTGGCTTCCGGGGCAGGATTCGTACAGGGAGATATCTTCCTGCAGTAACTTCGAGGATTTTCAGTCCCGCAGGGCGTCCATACGATTCAGACGAGAAAGCAGTGGCAAGGTGGAGCTTGTTCATACCCTTAACGGGTCCGGGCTCGCTGTCGGGAGAACCGTAGTGGCTGTTCTGGAAAATTTCCAGCAGGCCGATGGAAGCGTTATTGTTCCCGATGCGCTCAGGCCTTACATGAAAGAAATTGACAGGATTCCCGCTCGGGTTTAATATAAAAGTCGGTTCTGAAATCAATGTCATCACGGAGGGGTGGCCGAGTGGTCGATGGCGGCGGTCTTGAAAACCGTTAACCGAAAGGTTCACAGGTTCGAATCCTGTTCCCTCCGCCAGAATAGAAATAAAATCCCTGCCCTTTTCAGAAATAGGGGTTCACGGGAGACCTGAAGAGACAATAGATCGGCTGCATGTGGAGAGATGCCAGAGAGGCCGAATGGGTTCGCCTGCTAAGCGAATGTATGCCCTTAAAAGGTGTACCGGGGGTTCGAATCCCCCTCTCTCCGCCAGCTGACTATAAGTAGTTGACATTAAAGGATAATCAAGAGAGAAGGCCCCGCTTTTGGCGGGGTTTTCTCGTTATTGAATTCTCAGTAGTTTGACTTTGGCGAAATTTATCGCAATGTCTTTCAATATTCTCAGTCGCGAAGTAATTCAGTCCACCTTCCCCGGGAAAGCAGATTTATTCCAGGATAACTTCATTTTTCTGAACTTTTTGTCGAAAATGAGCAATGAAAATGGCCCGCAGGGTGCGCATTAATCATTCGCTCTGGATTAAGGATTATTGTATGAATTATTTTGTTGGGGCTATTCAGGAAAATGGTTGTCCATTACGGGCTCAAAAATAAGTGACGGCCTCCTGTAAGTATTAGGATTGCTTTTTTTAGACATTCGAGACTTAGAATACAAAATCGCCAGGTTCGATCACCGGACCAGATCATTTATTACAGGTTCAAACATGCAAGGCTGAACCGTCTATTTTCCCATTCAAGAAAAAAACGCATGCCTTCCTTGTTATTCACAATCTAGCGGTAATGAAAATTATTGAAGCCTTATCTTGGTAATGATCACTTCATCGAGACCCCGACTATCCGTGGGATGCGTACATCCGGGCATAACGCATCATGAACAATATGCGTACGAGACGGGTCTGTCCGAAAAAGACTCAAATATGCCTTTTGAGTCCAGGCAAATCACAAATATCTACATCGTATGCGACAATCGACAGTTCCCCGTCCCTTTTAGCATTGTTACTGTTCTCCACCATCGCACACCGATACAACATCTTCTGGGAAAAAAATTGACATATAAACTGAACTTTCGTATATTTCACCTATCAGAAAGCAATGTCTTATCAAATCGCCGGATGGCTACTATGTTTAATAGTATTGCTTACTGCGGTGTGACCACTTTCACGATGGAGGAGCAGTTATGCGCGTTTGCAAAGCAGAAACACGGTTTGTACTGATGATAGTCGCGGTCGTTCTAACCGCTCTGGTTGCGGGTTGCTGTGCGACAAAGATCAATTATTCCTATGACATGGGGATGAACTTCGTAGGACTCAAAAGCTATAAGTGGGACCCCTCGTTGGCTCCAGCGCAGCAGTTCTCACTGGTTGAGTCAAATGTCCAGTTCATTGCGGACCAGATACTTGATAAGAAAGGGTTTAACAAGTCATCAGAAAAACCTGATTTCATGATCTCGATCAAGTACGATTACGATATCGGAAGCTATTGTTATCTGTATTGTTCTCAGCTCCAGAGGCTGACCTTGAATATATACAGGGTGGAGAGCAAGGAGTTGATCTGGCAGGGGACGGCTATGGGCGCCATTGATACCGATGCGACTTTCAGCGATTTGAAGATAGCCGTGCAGGATATTCTTTCGAAATTTCCACCGAAATAGGATTGGGTGTACCCCGCTCAACATATTAGAGCTATACTAAAAGTTGTCATAAATTGCTTTTGTTAACCAACAGCTTATTTACTTAAGTTTCCTCGGCACTGTCAATTTAATTGTGTAAATTGAGCCTGTTCAATAACTCAAATTTAAGACCGGGCTGAAGTTACCTGTTATACAGTTGCCGGTCCGTCAGAATCCGCTCTTTGACCTTGATCATGCGGGCCAGAATCAGGGAAGCGCCATAACTTTTCGGGCCTGTACCGGCATAGGCATTCGCTATCGGTGCAATGCAGTTGGGATCGATCAGAGAAAAATACTCGATGAATGATTTTTCTTCAGATGTCAGCCCTTGGAAATCCTTTGCCAAGCCCGGCAGAGGAACTTGAAACTGAACCATTGGTGCCCCTCCTGTTCAATATTGGTGTTCAATATTGTGGAGGAACACAAAGTGTCTACAATATAAAGGGATTTTCTAAAAAACCCCGGTTTTTAAAGAGCAGCAAAGCCTTATTCTTATGGGGTAACTTCGCCTTCAGAGCTTCATTTTTACGGGGTAACTTTTTTCAAAACATTGAGTTTCCTGACGGTGCATCCCCGGAAAGCCGCATTCTTACGGGGTAACTTTAATTTTTACCATCAGTAACTTGCTGATTTTAAAAACAAATTATAGTATTGAACAGGCTCAAATTATTCATAGACCAATTCCTGGAAGAAGGAAAGATTCTTCCGCACTTTTCCGGCAGGGTTTGACCGCCAGTGTAATTCCATTTTGAGAGAGATAAGGGCGAGCAACCTGTAACAGGCAGCTGCTCCGGCCAATATCTCCATGGTTTTCGTTCTGCGTTTAAACTCCTTGTTGAGCCGCTCGATGATGTTGGTCGTTCTCAGCGAAAGCCATTCATCGATTGGGAAGTTAAAGAAGGTCAGGCAAGCGTCAATGGATCGTTCAAGAGTGCTCACCGCCGAGGGAAGCTCTTTCGCCCATTTTGACTTGAAGTGCTCAAAAGACCCCAGAGCGTTCTATTTAGATGGAGCATAGAAGATGCCTCTCATATCATCGGCGACAGTCTGTTTCAACTTCTTTGGCACCTTGGCTAAGACATTACGGGCCACGTCCACTTGGCAGCGTTGAAGAGCCAAGTGGTCGGCATGCTAGGCCGAGAAGACGTCGTCACCTTTCTGCGCAACTTGCATGAACGGGGCGCTAGCAGGTCTGTGGCGGAGATTATAGTGCGGATGGAGCGCGATCCCGGCGAGATCTATCGCGAGCTCACGCCTGAGTTCGGTGTGCCGTTGAGATATCCGCACTCGTTGGCAGCCCTTCTGGAGCTTTACCTGTACGGCTCTCATACTTATATTATTTGTTTGCCATGGTGAACAGCGAGAGAAAGACCGATGGGAAAAAGAAGGCAGGAACACGCTGGATCTCCTGGGTCTTCGGGCTGGCGATGCTGGTGGCCGTCGCCTTGTTCGT
>PLLV01000246.1 GCA_003142295.1 Syntrophaceae bacterium | reverse complement strand
GTAGGTGTAGCCTGCGATTCCGCCGGATGCGAGATCTTGAAAAATCGGCAATCGGATTTTTTGTTTATTCCTCCGTGTAATAAAGCATGCGGTTGTTTTGGCGAGTATGCACTCTTTCAATCCAAAATCAATGACGATCACCTTTATCGGGACCCCGAATACTCCTGGGACGTTTATATCCAGGCTTAATCCTGAAAGGAAAACAGGATGATGTGGGAAGGTGCGCCCGGATTATGCCTGAAAATGCCCACTGCACCTGGTAACACCAGCAAAATACCTCAACGCACCCCTTTAAATGACCCGCGAGAAACTCTCACAGGCATACTTGTGGAAATCGACAGCGATACCTGCCATATTTTGTAAGGAAATTGACTTGACATAGAAGAAGAATTTCTTTTATGCTTTTCCAACAAAAAAGGGATTTCTTATCAATTTTAATATTTCACGTAAATGACAATCTAAGTACACTGGTTCATAAATTCGGTTACGTATTTTATGCCACAGTTCGGAAATTTCCATGTACTATTGTCATTTCGGTGAGCCGAAGCCCTGAGCATCGCGAAGGGGCAGCGAGAAATCTTAGTAGGGGGGGTAAAACTAAAAGATATCTCCCGGAGTTTACCCTGAGTAAACCGAAGGGGTCGATATGACACCTTAATAATGAAGTGATGTACTAAGTCTGAGAAAGGGAAATATCCATTTAGCAGACAGGAATTATGGTCAATCAGATGAAAGTGGATGTCGTTCTGGAATTGATGGATGGAAGAAGCCTCGAAGCAGTGCTTGCCCGTCCGTTCATTCCGGAAGAAAATGAAATCAGGATAATGTTGGCAAAGGGTGGCAATGTTCATACCTATCTCCTTTCCAAGGTTTGTTGTGTCCTCATGGTACCGAACGCACAGCAGATGATGTTTTACGGCAAGGAGCACTACTCAGAGGAAGTGATCACGACTACCGACAAACATTTTCACGTCGCTATTCTCAAAGACCTAAAGGCACGTAATGGTTTTTACGGGCTTTACAAGGACATCCGGAGTCCTTTCAAACTTATTTTCTTTACCAATAACGGTATCAAGTTACGCAAGCAAGGAAGTCTTGTGGGTGAAATCCTACAGGATAAGGGATTAGTCACCCACCATTCCATTAATGAGGCCCTTGAAGAACAGAGGAAACTGCGGGAGCGTCGGTTAGGCGATATCATTTCCGAAGAGCATGATTTGCACCCGAAAATCATCGAGAACATAATTGAAACCGCCTATAAGGAGGGAAAGGTAACACCCCGGATGAAAATCGGGGACATCCTGATCAATGCCGGCCTGGTCACGGGAGAACAAGTTGCGAACGCCCTGGCCAGTCAGGATTTCGGTAAAAGGAAAAAGATCGGAACATTGCTGATCGACAAGGGCTTGATAACCGAAGAACAACTCCTCATGGTGCTTGCATTGAAGTTCCGCCTTCGTTTCGTTGACATCGAGAAAGAAATCCCTAAAAAAGAAGCCTTGGATGCTATACCGGCTTACGTAGTGTACGGTTTAAGAGTGTTTCCGTTGGATGACGACGGGAAACACCTCGTCGTTGCAACATCGGAACCTACCGATCACACTCTCCCGGAATCCCTGCGCTTCTACACGAAACGATGGATCGAAATGGTCGTTTCATCACCCCGGCAAATCTCCAGGGCAATTCTCAAATACTATCCCCAAAAGGAATACGGGGTTGACGATATCCTTCACGGAATGTCCGTAGATGAACTCGTAGTTGAACCGGATGCGGAAATAAGCGATATAGACACAAGTGTAAGCGAGTCGGACTCCAACATAGTGATGCTCGTCAATAAAATCCTCCTGGATGGCTACAGCAAGGGAGCTTCGGATATTCATTTTGAGCCTGCTTTAAAGGCTCAACCATTTCAGGTAAGATACCGTATTGATGGCACGTGTCGTCTCGCCCATCAATTTCCCGCCGGGTATAAGAGAGCAATTATTTCGCGGTTAAAGATCATGTCCAACCTTGATATATCAGAACACGGGAGGCCTCAGAGCGGCAAGATCCTGGTTTGGCAACAAAACAAGCAAATTGAATACCGGGTGGAAGTTTCACCTACTGTCGGCGGCAATGAAGACGCCGTTTTGAGGATATTAACATCCGCCGAACCTCTTCCCCTGGAAGACATGGGTTTTTCCGCAAACAATATGGCAGCCTTTAGGAGGTTTCTAACTCAAGCTTATGGCATTATTCTCTGTGTCGGTCCCACAGGTTCTGGTAAAACGACCACTCTGCATGCGGCGTTGAAATTTCTCAATACACCGGAAGTCAAGATATGGACAGTGGAGGACCCGGTTGAAATTACCCAATGGGGGTTAAGACAGGTCCAAGTGCATTTGAAAATTGGTTTGACCTTCCAGGAAGCTCTCAGCTCCTTCCTGCGGTCTGACCCTGATGTTATCATGGTAGGAGAAATGCGCGACACGGAAACGGCAAGAATAGCCATTGAGGCATCACTCACAGGTCATTTAGTACTCAGTACGCTCCACACAAACAGTGCGCCGGAAACTGTCGTCCGTCTCATTGAAATGGGCATGGACCCCTTTAATTTTGCCGACTCACTCCTGGGCGTACTGGCTCAACGTCTTGCCCGACGTCTGTGTGAAAAATGCAAAGAACCCTACCATCCTGACAAAGAAGAATATGATGAACTTGCGACAATATACGACCAGAAATGGTTCCTCGAACACAATGTTAATTTGTATTCTGATGACCTCACCCTGATGAAAAAAGTCGGCTGCCATGCATGCAATAACAGCGGATATAAAGGACGAGCTACCATTCACGAATTGCTTGTAAACACGGAAAGTATAAAGCAATTAATCCGTCATAGAGCCGCGTTGGATGAAATACGAACAATGGCTATGAAGGAAGGTATGAGAACCCTGTTAATGGATGGAATACAGAAAGTCTTCCAGGGCATCACAGATCGCGAGGAACTTTTACGGGTCTGTCGTTATGAGAAGAGTCAGTAACAATCTGCCCACAGGCGAGGTGTACCTGCCCTGGACGGTTGCATCCCACGCGCATTACACGATCGCCCTGGCATATGTCCTGCTCTCCGGTGTCTCACTGACCTTCTCCAAAAAAACGAATCGATAAAAATTTCTTTCTTCGCCCCTTTTCCTGCAAAAAATCTCGCAACGCATCTATTAATTAATCCTAAAGAAAATTTTTAAGAGTGCCGGCAAGAAACAAACAAATGCGAGCAATATATTTTGTGTAATAATTGTGCTGATATACGCGCGTCAGAATCCTTTTTATGCGTTACCCGCTAAGTACATCATTTCATTATTAAGGTGTCATGAGACCTTTGCAAAATTGTATAAAACCAGCATTTGTGTCATTCCGGCGAAAGCCGGAATCCAGTATTAATATTTTCCCCACTATCATGGGGAAGTAGTCTGGACACCGGCCTTCGCCGGTGTGACGTAGTGGGACTTCTATACTGCTCAATACTTGAAGCTTTAAAATTTTAATAAATAAGTCAACAACAACATCACTATACCGGCGTATATTCCGGCGGCAACATCATCAATCACAACGCCCCATCCGCCCGGTAATTGCTGCAGGTTCCGGATGGGAAAAGGTTTCCAAATATCAAATATCCGGAAAAGAACAAAGGCAACGCAAAGATGCAATCCGGTTATCGCCACCGGCAGCATAGCTACTTGAAAACCGGCGATTTCATCAATTACTATCCGCTGGTCATCTTTCTTCTGATAAATCATTTCCGCACGCCCGGAAATAAAAATGGCCAGTGCCGATAAAACAACTACAACCAGAAAACGCAACGGCCAGGTCAATGGCAGGCAAACAAGACAAATGGGAATGCCAACCAATGTGCCGATTGTCCCGGGAGCAAATGGTG
>PLLV01000219.1 GCA_003142295.1 Syntrophaceae bacterium | reverse complement strand
CATTTATTTATGAGTCAATAGGTACACCCATTTTCCAGTTTATCTCCCTACCCTATTTATGATGATTTTGTAAAAAGTTTGTTCTTACCCCAATCTGCCATTCTTATGAAAGCGGCAATCAAATAATATTTAATAGTTTTTCCATTTTGCTTCCGGGGAGAGAAAGGACTTTTGATTTTTTCTTACGAGTTCGTCATTTATAAAGTGCATCCAGAGGACTCTGCGGCGCATTTGACATGTTCCTGATGACATGGGTGTAGATCATGGTTGTTTCCACGTATTACCAACTTGCTTTCTTACTCTTATTATCACGATGTACCAGAAGCAGAAAGTCCATTCCATATTGATTTCCATTATTATTTGCTTTTCAATTTTTGTTGAAATAAGTTAATATCTGGCAATTTTTTTTATCAAAGCCAAGCTGGTATATTAATTGTTGGGCCAACATAAGAAAAGGAGTGTGTCATGGATAAAGACAGAAAGCTGCGTGTCGGAAAGGATGCCGTTGTCTATGGGGATGTATCGGGTGATATTGGCGATGGATCAGTTGTCATTGGTCCCACCGATAGCAGAGGAAACGTGATCCTCAATCGGACTATGGCTGTTGGTCGAGGTGCATATGCTGGTCCCGGTTCCATAGCTATTGGTGCGGGAGCAGGAGCCGGATCTGACGTAGTGCACGCTTTCCATGAAATCGGCAAGATCATTCAATCTTCCGGCGATACAGGTCTTCTCAATGACTTTAAAGATCTATGCAATGAACTCAACAAACATGAAAAAGATAAATCGAGAATTAGAATGCTGTGGGATACTGTCAAAGCGTCTGGTGTCTTGATTGAAGCGATAGACTCCGTTTCCAAGGTATCTCTCTTTATTGCTTCTATTCTGTAATGTTTATTATTTTGCATGGGAGTTCTTAGACTGATTGTACCGAAAAATGGCCTAACCACTCGCTCAACACGGCCGCGCCGTGAAGCGGCGCGCTGGTTAATCTCAGATAAAAACACCTTGCTAAATATGTCCTTTATGTGCATACAGATACATATGATAGTACATATAAGAGGAGCTCAGTATGAGAACGACATTGAATATTCAGGACGACCTCATCAATAAGGCGTTTCAGTTGACAGGAATTAAGGAAAAAACATCACTAGTCAATCTTGGGCTCGAGGCCTTGATCGCAAGGGAGAGCAGCAGGAGACTGGCAAAACTCGGGGGAAGCGAGAAGAAACTGAAGGTGATTCCTCGCCGCAGGATTTAAGGCAAGAACAAATGATCTTGGTTGACACATCGGTATGGGTGTCCCATTTAAGGGCAGGGAATACTGATCTTGAGAAACTGTTGAATGAGGGGGAAGTTGCGTACCATCCTTTTGTGATTGGTGAACTCGCTTGCGGCAATCTCAAAAACAGAGCTGAAATCTTGCCATTGCTAAATGCACTACCCAGGGTACAGTCAGTGACGCATGATGAAGCAATGTATTTTATTGAAGCCAACAAGCTGATAGGAAGGGGCTTGGGTTATATTGATATACATGTTCTTGCTTCTGCCGTTTTGAGCGAAACGCCGCTTTGGACACTCGACAAGAGACTCAGCGAAACAGCTTTAATGTTAAAGGTGCACTATAAACCCTGAGATAACCTGTTGTCCAGGGAACGGCGGAAATAGCTGATAAAGAACCCGCATTAGTTTGCATCAGCGTTTGAACTTTAACTAAGAATCTTAATTCGGGAGTTTATTATGGCACTATTGAAGGAAGGTGTGGTTCCCATCGGGCGAACGATGTTTATTCCCAAGGAGGGGGGTTTGACGAAGGACAGTCTGGAGGTTGAATCGAACGGCCAGTATCAGATTGTGGAAAGACCTGACCGTTTCGAGATCAAGAACGCTGAATGCTGCAGAAGCATCCTTATCAAGGTCAAGACAAAAGAATAATCCCTGGAGAGGGAGGCGCTGAACCCAGGACCGTCCTGGTTCAAGGATACACTAGGGAGGGAAAATGGGCGCAGCGGCCTTCAGGCACGGCCAATCATTCATGCCCTCGTGCGATCAACGGAAACGTCAGGAAACAACCTTAAGTATCCTTGGTTTGTTCCTCACGGAAGGCTCCGGTATACTTGTTGGATACCCGATGATTATGGGGGCCACTATCCTGCAGTCCTCAGGTATGCCTATTTCCCGCATGAGTTCCGGATTTCTTACGTTTGTTCCCAAGCCTATCCAGCAGGTTCCCAATCCACGCGCTGCGGCAGCAAGCATGAGGTAGCAGGCAAAAAGGGAACAATCGCAATCGAGCAACCGGTAGTCCTGGGGACCAATCACGTAAACCAGGCAGGGAGCATTGTAGAACACGTTGAATTCTTCGTTTCGCAGAATATCTTCGTACTTCTTGGCGGGAGAGTCAGGATTCTGGCCAATATCGGAAAGGAGATTTTTCTTGCTCTCATCGGAAAGCCTTTTCATGGTCTCCTTCCGGTTGATAACAACAAACTGCCAGGGCTGGCCATTGCCCGAACTCGGGGCAAGACAGGACTCCATGATGATATCCGTGACCGTATCCGGTGAAACTTCTTTCTCCAGAAAATCCCGAATGGATCGTCTATTCTTTAAGAGCACCTGGAATTCCATGATAACCTCCTTTCGCATATATGGCTTATATCACACATCACTCGCCAGAGATTGGCAATAATTTTTTTCTTATGACGTGAATGGCCGTCGCCTTGAAGGACGCCGTAAGATTCATGCCCTCGTGCATAGAGAGGTCTTCGCGTGCATGATTGGTCACGTACGTAACCAGGGGGAACCCGCAATCAAGTTCTACTTTATAGAAGGCACCGGAAGGAATAATCCTCTTTACCACACTTGAGAATACATTTCGGGCACTGGTAATTTCCTTCGCGGAACCCGTCGACACAGTCACATTCTCCGGGCGGATGCAAAGAATCACAGACTCCCCGGGGCTTGCATCGCCCACCGCTTCAATATCCCTGCCTGCAAGCGAAACTGCGAATGTTCCTGCATTCCTTCTTATAACTTTCCCCGTCATAATCGTCTCCGTCCCGACAAAAGAAGCAACGAATTCATCTACAGGATGGTTCATCACCTCCACGGGAGACCCTATCTGTATGATCTTTCCCTCATTCATCACAGCGATCTGATCCGACAGCCTCAGAGCCTCCATCTGATCATGGGTTGCCATGATACCTGTTGTTCTTGTCTCACGAAGAATCAACTCCAGGTCTCCCATCAGGGATTCACGGGTCGGCGGGTCGAGGAACGAAAAGGGCTCGTCAAGGAAAATGATTTCAGGTCTTATAGCAAAGGCCCGCGCAAGGCTCGTCCGTTGCGCTTCCCCGCCGGAGAGCTTCTTCGCGGACCGAGCAACGAGGTGACTGATGCCAAATCGCTCCAGATATTCTTCCACTAAGAGCGTGATCTGATCCTGCCTCATCCCTCTGATTTTCAAACCCGCTGCCACATTCTCAAAGACCGTTGTATCAAAGAGGAGAGGTTCCTGGAATACCATGGCAAGATTCCTTCGATAGTCAAATACAGTATGATTTGAACCTACCCTTCGCCCTCTGAAGATAATCTCGCCTTGAAATGATTTCAAGAGACACGATAACGCCAAAAGCAACGACGACTTTCCGGCACCGTTCGGTCCGATAAGGCAAAGCACTTTCCCCTCGGGAACCCCAAGATAGGGAATGTCCAGAACGGATACCCCACCCCTCCTGACCTGGAGATTTTTCACTTCCAGTATTGACTTCCCGGAGTTCATCGCGGCCTTTCTCTCTGCTGGATCTGTGTCAGGACGGCATTGATGAAAAAGGCAAGGAGCAGCAGTATAATCCCGAGGGCCATGGCGATATCAAAATTGCCTTTGCCTGTTTCCATAACCGTTGCCGTCGTCAGGACGCGTGTGTATCCCTTAATATTTCCACCGACCATGATGGAAGCTCCCACTTCAGAGATAACGCCGCCGAACCCTGCCATGATGGCCGCCAGGAGCGGGAGGCGAGCCTCCTTGACAAGAATCCACACCATCTGAAGGCGTGTTGCACCGAGAGCCAGAATCTGCAATCTGAGATTAGCCGGGAGATGCTGTATGGCGGCCAGGCTTATGCCCATGACAATCGGTGTAGCGATGACGGCCTGTGCAATTATTATAGCTGTCGGCGTGTAGAGGATCTCCAGAAAACCCAGAGGCCCGTTTCGCCAGAGGAAAACAGTAACAAAGAGACCTACCACAACGGGTGGCAGGCCCATACCAGTATTGATCAGGCTGACGACGATCCTACGCCCGGGGAACTGCGTCAGGGCAACCAAGGTTCCCACGGATACCCCGATTAGCAGACTGATAAACGTCGCTATCCCAGATACCTTAAGGGAAAGCCAGGTAATCCCTATAACTTCAGGATCAAGGGTAAACAGAAGAATAAACGCCTGCTTTATTCCTTCGATAATTATGTCCATGAACTATTGTCCTATAGAGAAAAATCATATCATGTCATTTCGACCACCGGGAGAAATCTTTTTTGAGTTACTGGTGATCTCTCAGTCACTCCGTTCCCTCGAAATGACACGCTTAGTCGCGTAAGTTGGCACCAAGCAAATCTTTTCTTTCAATTCTTCAACGTGGAAAAATGCGTTATCATTTGCCTAACGCCTCTTCCTTTTTACCGGCATCGGGGAAAAACAATGGCGAACCGTATTTCTCCACGCCGAATTTTCTGATAATGTCCTGAGTCTGCCTGGACACCATGAAATCGGCAAACGCCTTTGCACCGCCACTATTCACTTTGGGCCATTTGGCAGGATTGACCTCGATGACATGGTAGATATTGAGCAGCGCGGCATCCCCTTCCGCCAGGATATCGAGGCCGAGGTTTTTCTTCAAAGCCAAATATGTTCCCCGGTCAGCAAGGGTATACGTTTTTTTCTCGGCGGCGACGCTCAGCGTCTGTCCCATCCCCAGGCCTGTCTGCTGGTACCACTTCTGTCCTTCCGGGTTTATCCCGGCAGCCTTCCATATGGCCTTTTCTTTGGAATGGGTTCCCGAATTGTCTCCACGTGACATAAAGACGGCATTAGCCGAAGCAATCTTCCTGAAGGCTTCAATAGACGACCTTGATCCCTTGATCCCTGCCGGGTCTGTCTTCGGTCCTGCAATAATATAATCGTTATGCATGACAAGCCTTCTGTTGACGCCATAACCCTCCGCCATGAACTTCCTCTCCGCCTCCGGCGAATGAACCAGGAGCACATCCGCCTCTCCCTTTTGACCCATGGCCATGGCTTGGCCGGAACCCACGGCGATAGTCTTGACAAAATAGCCTGTTGTCTTTTCAAAAATAGGCAAAAGGACATCCAAAAGACCTGAGTCCTGAGTGCTGGTGGTTGTTGCAAGAATAATGTTCTTCTGCTGGGGCTGCGCAGCAATTGCAGGCAACGCGCAGAATACAACGGACATGACGGATATTATCAGCGCAATCGAGCCAGTGCGATTAAGTCTTTTCATCATTTTACCTCCTGATTAACAGCATTACCTTTATACGAATTTTACAGTTATTTCTTCTCTTGCACTTTCACCCAGTCTTTTGAATTCGGGAAAAACAAAGGGGCTCCGAACTTTTCTTTGCCGAAATCACGGATTATCTTCTGACCTTTCTCCGGTGAGGTGAGCCATGCGACAAAGGTTTGGACGTCTTTCTCGTTCACCCTGGGAAATTTCCTCGCATTAACCGGTATGAGGGAAATATGATTCAGCAACGCCTCATCCTTTTCGACGAGGATGACAAGTTTGATTTGATTCCTCATGGAGAGATAGGTTGCCCTGTCTATCACTGTATAAGACTGCTGCTGGTCCGTGTAGCGGAGGGTCGGGACATTTCCCTCTGCTCCCTTTTCATAGATCTTATACCAGGCGCCGGACGGCTTGATCCCTACTTTCGCCCAGAGTTCCATTTCCGCCACATGGGTGCCCGATCCGTCTCCACGGCTTATGAATGCAGCGCCTGTCTCAGAAATTTTTCTGAGGGCCTCCGTTGCGGCACTCAAGCCCTTAATGCCTGCCGGGTCCGTTGCAGGACCGACGATGACAAAATCGTTGTACATCAGGGGAATTCTCTCAGTTCCGAAACCATCCCTGATGAATTTCTCTTCGAGGGATTTTGCATGCACCATAACCAGGTCGACATTCCCTTTCTCTGCGATCTTCAGAGCTGCCCCTGTCCCCGCACCCACATGCCGCACACGGATTTCCGTCTCCTTCTCGAATTGATCCTCCAGGACATTTACAATACCCGCATCAATAGGCCCGATCGTGCTGGCCATCAGGATAAACTTCCCGGTTTGCGCCATGGACGATTGCGAGAAAACCACGGTCAGGCAAAACAAGATACCCACCAACCACTTTCTCATTTGAAATTCTTTTTCCATAGATGTGTCTCTTTCAATCATGTCGTTGAATACAAAACTTTTCCTGAGTCCCTGAAGTCGTACCCGCCCAGCTTGTCAACGCGCTTCCGAAAATCCCTTGACTTGAGAACTTCAATAAGGGCCTGGACTCCTTTGGTAAAAAAGGTTGATTGATCAAGGATCATATCGAAGTTCTCGCAGGTAATGGGAACGAAAGAAAGACCCAGGAGTTTAGCTACTGCAGCCGTGGCTATGCCTATGTCGGCTTCCTTTGACAGAACAGCAAGACCCACTTCGAAATGCGTAAAGACCTCCGTATCATAGCCGGAGATATCACGAGTCGAAATACCCAGATTGTCCATATGGTAATCAAGAAGAACCCGTGTTCCGGATCCCTTCTGCCGGTTCACAATTTTCACCCCTTTTTTCGCGAGATCGGCGAATCCGCTAATATGCAAAGGGTTGCCATGAGCCGCGATCAATCCCAATTCCCTGTGGAAGAGATTGACTACTACAGCTTTTATATTAGGCAGGTAGGCAGACAGATAAGGAATATTGTACTGGCCGCTTTTTGCGTCAAGCAAGTGGGACCAGGCGATATCGGTAAAACCCATATTGAGGGCATTGAGTCCTTCTGTGCTGCCTGTATTTGCAGAAAAGATATAGAAATCGGGGTGACGCTTTTTTATATAAGTTTGCAGCATGTCGAGAATGGGATCGTTGCTTCCCGATGCAAGGAGTCCACCTTCTATCCGCCTGCTCTTCTGTCTTGCCTCTTTGACCCCCTGCTTCGTATTCGTTTCAATCCATTCATCAATTAATTTCTTCGGGAATAGCCATTTTCCCGTGACTCTGGTGGCAGGAATCCTCCCGGATTTGATCAGTCCGTATACCTGTTTTTCGTGAATATCGAGGTACCGGGCTACCTCCTTGGTGTTCATCACTTCCTCTGACATAGCTCCCCCTTGATGAAAAAATTGAACATCATATTGATACTAAACCTATTCAAACCTTTCTCATTTTTTCCTCCTTTCCTTTTATTAAGTGATCTTTCCGGGCATGATTTGTGGAACGATCATTCATTTTCTACGGTCAACATACGCTCAGAGTATTACAACTTGATAACAGCATGAATAAGGTTCCGTTAATTTAGCTTACGTTATGAAAAAAGAGCGCGGAAGGGGCATTCCCCCGGACTCTTTACTGAAGATTTTGTGTTTTTCCTCGCAGAATGAATGCGATCTTCTATATAGGTTTTGATATCGTTGTGAATCCGCATTATACATAGAGATTAAGAGATTGCAAGATAAAAAAATTACAAATTATTACTTATTATTACTTTTACACTTTCAATATTACATTAATGGTGACTTCATAAAAAGCCGTTACTTTAGGGCTTGCGACATCATGGCGGGCCGGGTACATTAAAGATTATTCTTTTATTTTCTTGGATAAGGCTCTAAAGATGATACGGGTGAAGCCGGACCCCAAAATTTCAGAGGCGTATTTATGAAAAGGATGTCCAGGATATTTATTCTTCTTTCCCTTCTCATCTTTTCCTTTCCACCGGCCCTTCTCGCAAAAGAAACTGTGCCCGTTGATTTAACGATCCTCCATGTCAACGATACGCACGGCCGCATTCTGCCTTACATTGAAGGAACTTCAGGTGAAAGGCAGATGGTCGGAGGCGCTGCCTACCTGGCCCATATGATCCAGGGAGAGCGGTCAAAAAATCCTGACGGCACCTTGCTGCTTTCCGCCGGGGACATGTTCCAGGGAACGCCCGTCTTCAATCTCTTCAAAGGCCGATCTGTGACAGATGTGATGAACTATCTGAATTTCGATGCGATGGCCATCGGGAATCACGAATTCGATTGGGGAATGGATGTTCTCCAGCATCTTATCGCTTCTTCCAGATTTCCTTATCTCTCCGCAAATATAAAGGATGAAAGGGGTAGATATATCCCGGGGGTTAAGCCATATATCATCGTCGAGAGAAAGAACGTAAAAATTGCAATTATAGGCATTACCACGCCTGAAGTTCCCCGCATTACAATACCTGGCCGCTTTAAACACATGACCGTTGACAGGCCTGAGGACATTCTTCCCCAGTTCATAAGAAAGGCAAAGGATGAAGGAGCAGTGATCATCATCGTTCTTTCTCACCTGGGATTAGACGCCGATAAAGACCTGGCTCAGCATATTCCCGGCATCCATGTTATTGTTGGAGGACACAGACACACGGTATTGGAAACTCCCGTGGTGGTAGGGAACACAATAATCGTCCAGGCGGGCGCCTACGGATTATATCTGGGCGTCTTGAAACTCAAGATCGATCCCGACACTGGCAGGATTATCGGGCATACGGAAGAAAAAGAGCTTGAAAAAGTTATGGCCGGCAAGGACAGGCCATATGATAAGGAGATGGCAAGGATCATCCACGCTTACTACGGCCGGATACAAAAGGAATACAGCAGGGTTGTCGGTGAGACTTCCGTTGCTCTGGTAAGGCATCACCAGCGCGAATCAAACATAGGAAATTTTATATGTGACACCATGCGGAAGAAGACAGGCACGGATATAGCCTTCATCAACAGTGGTGCTATAAGGAACAATATCCCCAAGGGGAGGATTACCCTGGAGCAGGTCTTCACTCTTCTTTCATTCGATAACATCCTTGTCACCATGAAACTCACAGGAAAACATATCCTGGAAATTCTGGAGCAGAATGCAAAGCTGGAGCATGGCATCCTGCAGGTGTCGGGCATGGAAATAAGATATGATATATCTGAACCAGCGGGCTCCAGGGTTCGGGAAGTATATATAGGA
>PLLV01000086.1 GCA_003142295.1 Syntrophaceae bacterium | reverse complement strand
TCCTTTGCAAAGACAGATAGTTCGTGAGGAAAGAGAGAATTGATTTTGATGGCTTTGCGGATAGTGGTCGGTTCTTTTTCCGCGATTTTCCCAGGAAGTATTCCTATACAATTAATGTAATAGTCATAACTTGGCGATCGGTCACAAATTACCTCGAGTTCTCTTAAGCCAGACATGACATCAAAATAAAAGGGGTCGCGTTTGTCAAAGATGTGCGTTCCGTGTACAACAATAGTGTCCGATGCTGCAAATACCCGGTGGACCATGTGTCCCAGCATACCTGTAACACCTAGAATCAAAACCTTTTTCTTAACTGCCATGTCAAAAGATCCGCAAAAAAATGGAATATCCTACAAATTGATTTTACCCGTTTCAAGAGCGTCACGAACAAAATCAAGTTTACCCAGCAACTCAATAAGACTCTCTTCATCAAGCTGATGAGTATTATGTGAATTATAATCCTCTTGGCGGGAGACCGCGGCCTGACCTTCAGTAAAATAACAGGCATAGTTGAGATCGCGCACGTCGGCAGGTATTCGGTAATATTTCCCCAAATCTTCAGCCCTCGCCATTTCCTCGCGTGTTAAAAGAGTTTCGTATAGTTTTTCTCCATGCCGGGTTCCAATAATATGAATCTCATTTTTTCTATTAAAAAGCTTCTTCAGCGCATTGGCCAAGGTTTCAACAGTTGCCGCCGGCGCTTTCTGGACAAAAATATCACCTGGGCGTCCATGCTGAAACGCATAGCCAACCAAATCCAAAGCGTCATCAATTGATATCATAAATCTGGTCATATGGAGGTCGGTCACTGTAATGGGCATATCCGATAGGATTTGGTTAATGAACAAGGGTATGACCGAACCCCGGGAGCCCATAACATTACCGTAGCGGGTCCCGCAAAAGATCGTACTCGCTGATCCATATGTTCGCGCCTTGGCAATCATCATTTTTTCCATGAGTGCTTTCGACATACCCATGGCATTGATCGGATAAACCGCTTTATCTGTACTCAGGACGATCATGTTTTTTACATTGCAAGCCAATGCTGAATTCATTACATTTTCGGCGCCAAAGGCATTAGTGCGAACGGCTTCTACTGGAAAAAATTCACAGGACGGGACCTGCTTTAGTGCTGCAGCATTAAAAACCAAATCGACATTTTGCATGGCAAGCAGAATGCTGTCACAATCTCTCACATTTCCAAGATAGAATTTGACCTTTGGACTTTTCAACACATTGCGCATCTCATCCTGTTTCTTCTCATCACGGGAAAAGATGCGAATCTCTTTAATATCCGTTTCCAGAAAACGGTGTAAAACTGCGTTGCCAAAGGTCCCGGTACCACCAGTTATCAAAAGTATTTTACTGTTAAACATATTTTTATTTCCTTTTTTTCTATTCGCTCCTCATAAAATGTTTTAGCAAATACGGATAAGCTTTCGTCTTTCCCAAGAGTCGCCTTACCCTGTCCATGATTCAGCATATGATCCTTGAAAACAATTCAAGATACCGGTTCACCATATGATTCCAAAGGAAGTGTTCGCGAGTAAATTTTTCCAAGTTTTGTCCCATAATCTTCATTTTTGCAGGATTACCGGTCATAGCAAGCAATCCTTCCTGCAGCCCTTCCACAGAAGCCGCAACTACCATCCCTCCTGCTACCGCGGCAACATCATCAAATCCGCATTGGTCCGTTATTAATACAGGCGTCCCGGTAATACCAGCTTCGAGAACCACGATGGACATCGCCTCTTGCCGGGAAGGAATCGCCAGGAAATCCGCCGCTCGGTAGGCTTCAGATTTTTCAGAGCCACCGATATGGCCGGTAAAATGGACGCGATCTTTCACACCGGACGCTTCAAACATGCGTTTTAATGCGTTAAGCATCCCGCCATCTGGTCCTGCAAAGACAAGGTGGTATGGTTTCATATGCTCATATTGAGAGCACCGGCAGAATGCGTCTAAAAGCATGTCCGGCCCCTTGATGATGTTCAGGCGTCCCAGAAAGAGGATCAACGGGGCGTCACCAATACCGTGACGGGCGCGGAATTTTTTCCCGTCGCTTTCAGAAAAATCATCGGGGTTGATGCCATTGGGAATCACTGTTACCCTGCCGGGCTGGACGCCATATGATTTAAACTGCTCAATTTCATTTGGTGAAATGGCTATATGGCCGTTGGCATAAAGGATGATTTCCCTGCCGACGAGATGATTATAAAGTTCCTTTAAAACCCTAGATCTCCCAAAGATAGGCAGCGTCCCAGCGGGACATACGGTGTAAGGCTTTGAGATCTTTTTTACGGCTCGATAAACCAGTGCATTGATCAACGTCCAATGGCTCATCAAGTTAACCCCGTCTGCACCTGCAACCAACTTTTCAATCAGAACTTGCGAAGGCTTCGGCAGATAGAAGCGCCGCCAGAGGGTCGGCAAGGCGACGACACTCAATCCCCATTTTCTGCATTGTTGCAAATACGCCGGCGATAATCCTGTATCGGTTGTTAGAATCGTACATCGATGGCCAGCTCGGTTTAGGGCTCGGCTGATCTGAAGGGTCCTCTCCGCTGATCCTCCACCTGTTACCGGATCTATCGACATATTTACATTTAAAATTTTCATCGGTGAACGAAGTCGTTACTTAATCGATGCACTTGATACCATTGGGCAACCCGCTTAATTTCATCATGAAACGAAACTGATTTGGTGAATCCCAATTCGGTTAATTTTTGCATACTATAAATACGGTTCAAGTTGGTATTAGTACGCCGAATAAAATGCAAAAGCGCAGATAAAATAAATGATTGGAATGGAATATTAACCATGCGAACCTGACTTAGACCTAGGTGGTGCGAAAGTAGTGTAGAAACATCAAAATAATTATTTTCTTCTGCATCATCATCAGAAACAATATAGCATTGATCATTTAAATCGCCTGAAAAATGTGCAAGAAACATGATCGCATCAACCACATTTTTGACAGAAACAAAATTCATCCGCCGTCTTGAATACAAAGAAGTCTTAAGCAGCCGAATCAAATGATGTCCATGTATCAGATCGTCTATGAGTTTTAATCCATTTTTACCATGCGGTCCAAATACTGCAGTTGGTCGCAATATCACAACTTCACATTTACCTTTAAGACTATCAAGCAATAGATTCTCTATTTTTAGTTTTGTCTTTTCGTAAATATTCGCAGGCAGACATGGCGTCTTTTCTGTAATGACATCATCTTTTGCATTCCCGGCAACAACTGCGGTGCTGCAATGGATTAAACGCGCCACACCGACGTTAATACAAGCTTTTGCCAAATTATCCATTGCCCGGATGTTATCGTCTGCTGATGCCGTATTAAGATATATCAAATTTATAACAATTGCATGGGGCACTAAAAACCGGATCAATGAATCGAAATCTCTAACATCTCCCTTAACCAATTGGATGTGGTCAGGAAATGAGTTTGCTAATTTTTTGTAACGCGACAGGGCTTTTACCTGAACGTCGACTGATCTTTTCAACTTGTTGAGTAAATGTCTGCCGATAAAACCAGATCCACCTAACACACAAATGCTTAATGTCTTTTGATCTTCTTGCAATTTAAGTATTTTTCTTCTTTTTAACCAATAATACCGGTTGAATCCGCCTTAAAGGATAAATTCAACGTACGTGGATGGCATGCTCTTAAGTTGTCTCATTTTTTCAATGTCTGATTCGCCATTCACTCACCAAGGCCGGTAGTACCATCGCCACTCGCCAACCAGGGCGTAGGGCACGGCGTTAAGTCCCCTTTTGAATTCGGCTACTCCTTTAGATGTTACAGTACTCAAGCCGCCAATATCAAACCATGCGCAGCCAAAGCGCTTGGCGTGAAGGATAGCCTGCCAGAGCAAGACAGAGTTTGCCTGCATTTGACGACCTTGTTCATTCGTAGAACCGATGACGTATGTCGCTGTGTCGCCATGGCGGACACTGACCAGCATACCGATGGGCTCTTCACTATCCGGTGTATTTTCGCCCCGCGCGATGAACAGATTAAACTGCCACGATTTTCCTTGCTGCACGGCAAGGCTGCGAATCAGCGTCTCCGGAATCCCTTCAAAATCCTTACTGCGCTGCAATTCCGCGTAAGCACCGATCAACAGATCCTGTTCCGGTCCGCTTCCTTCATGATGTGAAACCGACACGCCGAGGCGTTCACCCTTACGCATACAATTTCGCCACTTGCCGTTAAGCCCCATTAGAAGCGATTTCTCGTCTACGCCAAGCGCCAGTCGGCCAGAGGCAAAAGCCGGTTCCGGTCTCCGCCGCAGGCCCATTCGCCTCAAACCCATGAGCACCGGCTCAATATCAGGTAATTCCGGGGCAATTTGCACTACCCACCAGCGGCGCCGTCGCGCTTCCTTGAGAAGCGCTCGCAATGCCTCCAACGCTCTTTCAATCGTCTGATCTACCGGAAGTTCGTCAAGCAATAGCGGGCCGCGGTTCAGGCGGGCAATACCTCCCAGTAAAGGAAGGCTGCGTGTGAGCATTTGGGCAAGGGCGATCGGATGACCGCTATTGTCCGAAATCAGAAGCCGCACCGCACGCCAACCTTCAGCCTGCTCCTTGGCTTCTCCGTATTGCCAACACTGGAGAATATTTGCTTTCGGTACTTGCTGCCAATGGCTATCCCATTGCTCAAAGGATAACTCTTTCACATGAAACATATCAGACATTCTTCTATTACAGACTTCGAACGCAATCAGTAATTTCTTGATGTCACGGCCGGCATAGCGACTCCTTGCCCAACGGCGCTGACACATGTCCCAAAATGGCATACCAAAGCAGCCCAACCCATTCGCGTAACAGTGTGGTATTGGCACCGAGGGTATCGACGTCTGGCAAAATATCCCGCCAGCTCCACGATTGTTGCTCGGATGGCACGGGGTAAATGATCACCTGTTTGAAATAACGGCAGAATTCCCGCTGAGCGCGGCGCATGTGCCAACCGGAAGTCACCAGACCGATGGGCGTTGCGATAGT
>PLLV01000108.1 GCA_003142295.1 Syntrophaceae bacterium | reverse complement strand
TTCATATACCCGTAGCCGCCTAAAATCTGCACGGCCTCCGTCGTCACCCTCATGGCAACTTCAGACGTAAAGAGCTTCGCATAAGCCGCAATCAGGTTCAACTCCCGCTTAAGACCCCGATCCGCCATGGCGGCCCCCTTGTACGTGATCAGCCTGGAGAGTTCAATTTCCATCGACATATCGGCGAGCTTGCTCTGGATCAACTGAAAGGCTGCGATGGGCTTGCCGAACTGGACCCTCTCCTTCGCATATTTGAGGGCACATTCGAAAGCCCCCCGGGAGATACCCAGGGACAGGGCGCCAAGGAGAATCCTTTCCGTGTTGAGTCCACTCATGAGAACGTCAACACCTTTATTCTCCTCTCCCAACAAATTTTCCGCCGGGACGCGGCAATCTTCGAAAACTAGCTCACCCGTCGGCGAACCGCGCCATCCCATCTTCTCAAATTTCTTCCCCCGCGAAAAACCCGGAAATTCCTTCTCTACGATAAATGCCGAGACCCCATGCGCCCCTTTTTCCGGAGATGTTTTTGCGTATATCACAAAGACATCTCCCACCGGACCGTTGCTGATGAAAATCTTCGATCCATTCAAGATGAAAGAATCGCCTTTTCTCTCCGCCCGCAACTTCATGGAGAGGACATCGGATCCGGCGGACGGCTCAGTCATGGCAAGACCGCCGATCTTGCTCCCGTCACACAGGGATGGCAGATATTTTTTTTTCTGATATTCATCGGCGTTCCGGCGAATATTATCGACGCACAGATCCGAGTGAGCCCCCCAGGTCGCTGAAGTGGAGCAGCACGCAACACCGAGCTCCTCGCCGATAATGCACATTTCCGTATAACCGGCTCCCGCGCCGCCGTACTCGGCGGGAACCGTAACGCCTAACAATCCCATCTCAGCCAGCCTTTTGAAGTTTTCGATAGGGAATCTTTCGTCTCGATCGATTTCATAAGCCAGGGGCGCCACCTCTTTTTCCGCGAACGTCTTAACGGTCTCGCGAAGCATTTTCTGTTCTTCCGTAAATTCCAGATACATATGCCCTCCCTCTGTGCCCACAGATTTTATGAGGTACAACTGAAACGCAAAGAGGCATCCACCGGCGGATGCCTCTTTTTCTCCTTTCAAAGACTAAAATATCTTTTTCTTTATCAGTCCCCGCTCACGGCCAACCTTTTCCAGCTCTTCCCGGAATTTCGGATGGGCTATCTTGATCAGCTCCACCGCCCTTTCCGGTTCCGACCTTCCGTAGAGATCGGCAACGCCATATTCCGTCACCACGAAGCCCGTGTAATGTCGAGGCACCGTGACTCGCGCACCCTGGGCGATATAGGGAACGATCCTCGACACGGTATCGTTATTTGTCGTCGAGGGGATCAGATTGATCGCCCGGCCGCCCTTGGACCAGAAAGCGCCGATGACAAAGTCAAGCTGACCGCCTGTACCGGTTCTAATAATATTTCCGATTGATTCTGATACGATTTGACCCGTCAGGTCGACTTCAATGGAACCGTTGATGGCAACGACGTTATCCTCCTGGGCGATCACGGGGATGTAATTGGCATAAGAGGTCGGCCTAAATTCACACATCGGATTGTTGGCGATGAAATCGTAGAGTTCCTTATCCCCCATAGCGAAGGCAAGAAGGATCTTTCCCGGATTCACTTTCTTATATTTACAGGTGACAACCCCTTTTTCCACCAGCTTGTTTGTGCCGATGGGCATCATTTCCGTGTGGATGCCGAGATCCTTGAGACCGGAGTTTTCAAGCAGTTTGCTGATCATGGCGGGAACGGCGCCGATACCCACCTGAATGCAGTCCCTGTCCTTCAGGACGCCCACCACATTTTCCGCCATTTTTATCTCGACCTCACTTGCCGGAGGCGTCGGTACAGCGATGATGGGATTCGGGTTTTCGACAAAAGCGGTGAATCTCGAGACGTGGAAGTTCGTCTGGCCGTACGTTCTCGGCATATTGGGATTTACCTCGGCAATTACCCACTCGCTCTGGTCCATGACGCTTTCCGTATAGAAAGTATCCAGGCCAAGGTTGACGTATCCGTGCTCGTCCGGCGGGGTGACCTGGGTGACGATGCCGGTGCGTCGCTTGTAGATGCGTTTTCTGTGCGCGTATTTCAACCCGGCGTCTGAACTCTGGTATGGAATAAAGTTGGACCATTCCGAAGCGGCCATTTGCTGCATATGCGGGGTGCTGTAAAATCCGCTGAGGAATGTGAACGTATCCCTGTATTCCGGCTTAAAGAGTTTGTAGGGTCTCAAAGTCAGGCACGTGATCCATTCCACATCTTTGAGTTCGTCTTTTCTGTCTGCAATGGCGTCAGGAATGAGCATGGACGGCTGGCCCAGCAGCAGCGGGAACCAGAAACAATCTCCTGACTGAAGGATCTTCGCAGCGTCCTGTGCCGACATCACTCGACTCTTATAATAATCCTGCCAACTCATAATATTCCCCCTTTTTTTCTCTATATTTTTCTGTTTCCATAAGGTTTCCTCTTATCCTGTTCTGCCGTCTCTGACCGACCTTTACGCAATCACCACCTTTCTTACGATTTTTCTTCATGCACATACATGTTATTGCCAAAAAAACGGCACGAAAGCCCCTCCCCGTTACAGAGGTCTAAAGTGCTTGATGTCCATAATGTGTCCTTTCCTGTCATCGCTCCAGACTGCCTCCACCTTCATCCCGCTCTTTATTATTTTTTTGACCTCATCAAAATTGTTGAGATCGAAACCTCCCATGAGGTGGAGAAAATTTACGTCCGTTCCGTTCAGCCTGATGAGCGACCCGATAAAGGGAGGTTCTGTGGGCATCCCAAAATATTTATAATTCGTGTAGCACCAGGCAATTAAAGTGCCTACCTGGGATACCTCCACCCATTGATCGGCGTCAACAAAGCAGCGTGGGCAAAAGCTGCGGGCCGGAACGAGGATACGTTCACACTTCGTACACTTCGTTCCAAAGATCGTCTTATTTTTGAGACCTTCGAAAAAGCGTGTCCACGTAGCACCGTATGCCAGCTCATATGGCAGACGTATTTCTGTTTTTATTGTCCTGTATTCTTTCGCTTCCATTTCATCCTCCCTGTTTCCTATAGCTTTGATCCGAGAATCATAATGCCGTTGAATTGATCCACGCCTCCCATAGCATGGGAGAGCGCCAATTTCGCCTTGGGTACCTGATGCTCTCCGGCCTTGCCCGTTACCTGCATGGCCGCCTCTGCAACGCGGATGAGCCCCGTCGCTCCGATAGGGTTCGTGCATAAAACACCACCGGAAGGATCGCAGGGGAGCTCCCCTTTCCTTGAAAAGGTTCCTTTCAACACCAGGTCCGGGGATTCTCCCGGTTCGCAAAACCCGAAGCATTCGTAGAAGAGCATTTCCTGGAATGTAAAAGGATTATAGATCTCTGCCACATCCAGTTCCTTTCGCGGGTTTTTTATTCCTGCCTGGTCGTAAGCCTGCTTTGCCGCCTGAATCGCGCTTTCCCAAACCACCTTATCACTGTCGCCGAAGAAATACTCTTCACCACGGTAGCCGATACCCTTGATCCACGCCGGCTTTCGCCCGAGTTTCTTCACCATATCCCTGGAAGCGAAGATGACCGCACAGGCGCCATCGGAGTTCGGACATACATCGAGGAGACGAACCGGATAGGTAATGATCCGCGCATTTTTCACCTCATCCGCAGTGACTTTCATCTTGATGTGTGCATACGGATTATCAAAGGCGCTGTCATGATGGGTGACCGATATAAAGGCGGCGGCATCTCGTATTTTCTCTTCCGGTATTGCATAGCGGTCCATCCACATCTGGGATTGCATGGAAAAAACACCTGGCGCGCCGGATATAAAATACCTCTGATAGAATGGCTCGGCCACTGTCGTCATTGTTGCCTGGCTGTTCCCCTCGTTCATCTTTTCATGACCCACGGCCAGGACAAGATCGGCCACACCCGATGCGACCCAGTAATATGCCGTATGAGCGATGGAGACCCCTGTCGATCCGCAGGTCTCTGTCTTCATAATCGGCTTTCCCGCGGCCTGCATGGCATCGGCAAAATAGAAATGGGTCAGGGCAATGCCTTCCATCATGGAAGGCATGGTACCGGAAACAACTCCATCTATATCATTTGGCGTCAGTCCCGTTTCATTAAACACAGCCATGACGGCTTCTCTCACGAGCTCCGGATAACTGACGTCCATTCTTCTTCCGTGTTTCGTCTGTCCTACACCTATTATGGCTACTGGTCGTCCCATATGCTCCACCCCCTATCTGCCTAAAATGGCCACGGCGTGACACTGGCCGGCATAGCCATGAGTACCGTGCGCTAAGGCCGTCTTTACAGTCTTGGGAACCTGCCTCTCTCCGGCCTCGCCTCTGATTTGCAGAACAGCCTCCACGACACGCTGGAGCCCTCTCGACACGTAGGGATTGTTAGCCAGGACGCCACCGGAGGGATTGACGGGAATCTGCCCGTTCATCTCTGTGAAACCGCTGTCTATCAGACGACCGCCCTCTCCTTCTCCGCAGAATCCCAGTCCTTCGTACCACATCAATTCCTGGAAGGCGTAAGGCTCCGTGATTTCTGCCAAGTCAATCTTTTTCTCCGGATCATTGATCCCGGCCATCCGGTAAGCCCTGTCTGCGGCATTCTTCAATTGCCCGTTTAAGAGGTCACGGTCACCAAGATAATAGCTGTCTAAAGAGCTTCCGAAACCCTTAATCCATACGGGTTTGTCCGCTATTTCCTTTGCCTTTTTTGCCGAGGCGAGAATGAGCGCTACCATTCCCTCTGATTTCGGCGCTACCTGAAGAGCAGTCAAAGGATCGATCAGCCTTGCCGACCCCAGAATATCATCGACTGTATAACGCCCCTTCTTATGGGCATAGGGGTTTCTCAGGCCATTTCTGAGATTCTTTACAGCCACCTTGGCGCACTGCTCTGCCGTGATGCCGTATCTTTCCATGTAAAGCCTCATCTGAAAGGCCGCCGCCATCGTTTCCGTCAGTCCCACTCCTCTCTGATAAAAGGGATCGGCATACATGAGCGTGCATGTGTCGTTGGGAGGGTTTTCGGATCCCTTGCAGAGGCCGATGACCAGGGCCGTGTCATAATGTCCGCTCATGATCCGCATGGCGCCGTAAAATAGGGCGAAAAGGGATTCTCCGTCCTGACGTGAGGCGTTCTTCAGGAAGGCCCCCGTTGTTTCCCAATAGTAAGAATTGGCGCAGGAGATACCGCCGTGAAAGATGTCGGACGATGCACTGACGACAGTACCGATCTCGTCCCTCGTCATTCCCGCCTTATCCAAAACCTCCTTCGTGACCGCGTAGGCCTGGTCATAGAAGTTGTCTTTTGACTCGGCTCCGGCATTCTGCGCAACCGCTACAATAGCAACTTGTTTCGCCATACCTTCATATCCTTTCTTTCTATTTTATGATTTCCTTCCAACCAAGATCTTGGTGGTGTAAACAATAACATTCTCGTTGCGTTGATTCTTAATTATGTTTTCCGCCTCGACGATCCCCCTCTTTGCATCTTTCTCCGTGAGACTTTTTATTTTCACCTCGCAACGAATGGTATCGCCGATCTTCACAGGAGCCGTAAAGCGGATATTCTCCATGCCATAAAATGCAATAAAGCTCTTTGGCAGGATCACATAAGGCCCCAGGCGGAACGGCAAGGCCATACCGACAACGAGCCCCAACATGCCGTGGGCGATCCTCTCCTTGAAAGGTGTCTTTGCCGCGTATTCCACATCGGTGTGCAGGGGATGCCAGTCCCCGGTGAAGGCGGAAAACAATACGATGTCCGTCTCCGTAATTGTCCTTCCCGGTGACACAAATACCTCACCTACTGCGTAGTCCTCAAAATAATCTTTCTCCACGAACGCACCTCCCTGTTCCCTTTTTGAAACTATTATAAATGGTCGGCCTCACATGCCCAGAATTTCCCGCGCCACGATCAGCCTCCTGATCTCGGACGTTCCCGCCCCGATGGTCCCCAGCTTTGCATCACGCCAGAACCGCTGCACCGGATATTCCAGGCAATACCCGTATCCTCCGTGAATCTGAACGGCCTCTTCACAGACCCTGCAGGCCATCTCGGCCGTAAACAGAATGGCGGCAGCGGAAATCTGATGGACTTCCGTTCCCTTTCCGCCCTTCTTGGCCGAATCTGCCAGAATAGCTGCCTTGTAACAGAGCAGGCGCGCGGCCTCGATCCCCGTATACATATCCGCGAGTTTCTGCTGTATCATCTGGAACGACGCAATCGGTTTCCCGAACTGCACCCTTTCCTTCGCGTATTTAATCGATTCTGCAAAGGCAGCCTCCGCGATGCCCAGGGAATAGGTCCCGAAAAATGCCCGCTCTACGTCCAATCCCCCCATCATCACCGCAATGCCTTTATTCTCCTGGCCGATGATATTCTCCGCGGGGATGATGCAATCCTGCAGGATAAGCTCGCCCGTCGCCGATCCCCGATTGCCTACCTTGTCCAATTTTTTGGATACGGAAAATCCCGGAAATTTCGTATCCAGGATAAAGGCTGTAATCCCCCTGGCGCCGGAACCTTTATCGGTTTTCGTATAAAGCACGATCGTGTTGGCGATGGGTCCATTGGTGATAAACATCTTGGTTCCGTTCACTACATAGTGATCTCCGTTTCGTTTCGCTATCGTCTGAATATTGACTGCGTCGGAACCGGCATTGGGTTCTGTCAATCCCAAAGCGCCGATATGCTGACCCGTACAAAGAGGAGGCAGGTACTTTCTCTTTTGCTCGTCGCTGGCATGGCTGTTCAGATTGTTGCAGCACAGGTTCGCATGGGCACCCCAGGACAGAGCGACCGCCGCGGAAGCCTTCGCCAATTCTTCACATACCAAAGCGGCCGATAAAATATCTGCGCCCGCCCCTCCATATAGAGGGTCTACCGTAATTCCCATAATCCCCAAATCACCGAGCTTCTGCCAGAGCCCTTCCGGCCAGTGGTCATCACGGTCGATCTCTTCGGCAATGGGTTTCAATTCCTTTTCGGCAAAATTGGCAATGCTGTCCTTCAGCATCCGGTGCTCATCACTCAGATCAAAATCCATCCTCATCCTCCCTCTTTCCGATTAACGATTAAATGCGGGCAAAAAATGTATCTTCAGGTATTTCACAGAATAGAGGCAGCAAGCGACGCACCCACGCGCCTGTACCAGTCCAACGCTTTGATATACGGAGTCTTTATGGCCATAACCAAAGCGACGGGCATTCTTATTCGGAAATTCCTGATAGTTCGACGCCACAGTTTGACTTTCAAAACAAACTAAAGTATAAATCTCAGGCGATGTCTTAAGAGTTTTTAACGAGCAATCATCCCCTTCAAAATCAGATGCTAAGAAGAAATGTCGAAGAAGATTTCGTCCCTATATTTGCCAAACAGTGATAAAGATTCTCTCGTGATCGCCAGGGAATGTCTCCCGGCAGGTAAAGCAGTAGCGAACCCGGATAATATCCTCCGGTCCGCCTTATTTGAGGGGAAGAATCACAAAATCGCCTCTGTCGTCCGACTTCATGATCGTCCCTTGGAATTTATAAAACCTCAAATCATCGGAAAGAAAGCTATACCATCCCGCAGGCTGTGTCAAATCCTAATTCTTGCCAGTGCAGAAAAAAAGTCACTTTTTTTGCTCCATCGGATTCTCGAAAAAATTCAATCGTGGCTCTACATGGCCAATAATACAGGACACCTGTCCTGTTGCAGTCCGCGCACGACAGATGGTGTGAAAACGAACTTTTTACAAGTGCATCACATTTGACGAAAGGAGAATCGATATGCTTCAGGATGTATTCTTAACCAAAGAAGAGTTGGCCTTAAAACAAGAGGTCAGGGATTTCGTCAAGAACAACGTATCGCCGGATCTTCTCAAGAAGATGGACCGCGATGAGATTCGCTACCCCCGGGAGTACGTGAAAGATTTGGGCAATAGAAATCTCCTGGGTTTGAGATTTCCCAAAAAGTACGGTGGCCGCGGTATTTCCTGGACGGGCGAAATAGCGGCACTGGAGGAAATCGGCGTTCTGGGCACCGCCCTCGGTTGCGCCTTCGCCATGCCCTCCATTGTGGGCGAAGCCTTGAATGTCTATGGCACGGAGGAACAGAAAGAAAAGTTTCTCAAACCGATGCTGAAGGGAGATCTGATATCCGCCGAAGCCCTGACCGAACCACGCGGCGGGTCCGACTTTTTCGGCGCAACGACCCGCGCGGAATTGAAGGATGGATATTTTACCATCAAGGGACAGAAGCGTTTTGTTGTTGCCGCGGATGGCGCCGACTTCTTTATCGTCTACTGCAACACCAACCCGCAAGGCAAGCCTCATGAGAGGATCAGCCTTATTCTTATTGAAAAAGAGCGGGAGGGAGTGGAGGCAAAATACCTTTACAAGCTCCTGGGCACCAGAGGCGGCGGAACAGGACGTCTCATTTTCAAGGATGTCAAAGTTCCCGCTTCAAACCTGATCGGTGGGCTCAACGAAGGCGCAAATATCTTCAACACGATGATGGTTCCCGAACGAATGACCTCGGCTGGCGCCTCGCTGGGGATGGGACGCGGCGCCCTCGAAGTGGCCGTGAGATACAGCGACCGCAGGAAGGCCTTCGGCCAGAAGATTAGAAATTTCCAGGGCGTCAGTTTTAAAGTCGCCGATGCCATTACGCAACTGGACGCAGCCCGCGCCCTTACTATCGCGGCAGCCAAGAGCGTCGATGCCGGTATGCCCACCGCCCGGAGGATGGTGAGCGAAGCAAAAAAATGCGCCACCGATGCAGCCTGGGATGTCTGCAATCTGGCTATGCAGATCGTCGGGGGGATCAGCTACACGAGCGTATTCCCCATTGAGAAGATGGTGCGGGATGCCCGTCTCATCCAGATATGGACGGGGACAAACGACATTATGAACCTTCTCATCCAGCATGAGTTCTATCGGGAGATCCTCAAAGACGCCAATCCCGGCCGCATGATCGAGATCGATGCTGAGGACGCCGACAAAGACGATGAGAAGGTATACGAAGACGACGAAATGTGGATTAAGGGCTGGTAAAGCATGAGGATTGTCTGGTCAAGCCAGACAATGACAGATTAAAGGAGTTATGTAACGATGATGAAAGGTAACGAATACCTGACAACCTTAAACGCGATGAAGACCGTCCTCTACATTGACGGCGAGGCGGTTTCCAATTTTGCCTCCCATCCGGTTATGAAACCGGCGGTGAATGCCCTTAAGGCAACCTATGACCTCGCCAGCGATCCGCAGCTAAATCCGGAACTGCACCGTCTAATAGTAGCCGAGAGCGATCTCACGGGCGGAAAGATCAGCCGCTTTCTCAAGATCGTTAAGTCGCAGGATGATCTTATGAGCCGGATGAAACTGCAGCGCTCCATGATGCGTTACACAGGCGGCTGTTTTGGCGGGCGCTGCGTTGCCGGCGCCGTCATCAATGCGCTCTGGTCCGTGACGCACGATGTGGATAAGGCAAACGGGGGTAAGACAAACTACCATGAGAGATTCAAAAAATACATGACCATGTGCCAGGAAAAGGACCTGGCTATCTCCGGCAACATTACGGACGCCAAAGGCGACCGCTCCCTGCCGCCGCACCGTCAGGCAGATCCCGATCTTTATGTCAGGATCGTTGAGCGCACCCGCGACGGCATCATCGTAAATGGGGCGAAGCTTCAGCAGTCCGGCGCGCCCATTGCCCATGAACGGCTGGTAGTGCCGACGACGGCCCTTGGTCCTAACGATGAGGCTTACGCCGTCGCCTTTGCCGTTCCCGGCGACGCGGAAGGCGTTATTCATGTGAACGATTCCGCGTGTTCCAACGCAAAGTTCATGACCATGGAGACTGAAGATATCGGCAATGCGGCATTCGGCATGCATCAGAGCGCCCACATCCTCTTTGATAACGTCTTTGTCCCCTGGGAACGGGTTTTCCTTTGCGGCGAATGGAAGGCGACTGCGAACCTTGTTCATCGCTTTTCCGATTTCCAGCGTTTCGCCTCCTCTGCCTGCCGGTGCGGTTACATTGATCTTTCCATCGGAGCGGGAGCGGCGATGGCCGATTACAACGGCGTCGCCGACAAGGCGCATGTCCAGGACAAACTCATCAACATGAGCATAGATGCAGAAACCCTTTACGGCCTTGTGGCAGGCTCTGCCGCTTTGGCCACGGCCACGGACTCCGGTGTGACGCTGCCCGAGACCCTCTCCATAAATGCAGCAAAAATATATATGAACGGCGCCATATTGCGGACGGGGCAGACACTCGCCGATATTGGCGGCGGCATTCTGATTACGAGACCCAGCAGCCGGGATCTCAAGATACCGAAGGTGGGGGAGCTCCTGGCCAAATACCATAAAGGAAGAGACGGTGTGGATGTTCATGACCGTCTGAAGATGGCGCGTCTGTGCGAGTCTTTGTCCGGCCTCTCTGCGCCCACGACCATTCTTTCCGTCATCGCGGCCGGGCCTCCGGCAACGCAGCGATTGAATTTTCGCCTGATGACGGATTTCAAGCGCGACAGAAAAGCGGCAGAAAGATTAGCCGGAATTTCGTCCAGTTAACATGACAATTTGAAAAGGAGCAGATAGAGATGAAAGAGAAAGCTGTTATCACCGCGGCCATTACCGGAAGTATTCACACCCCGACGATGTCGGAATATTTGCCCATCACGCCTCAGCAGATCGCGGACGAGGCCGTGCGGGCCTACGAGGCAGGCGCTGCCGTATGCCATGTACATGCCCGTAACCCGGAGACGGGTATGCCCGTACCGGATGTAAATCTGATGAAAGAGATTATCACGAAGATAAAGAGCCGGTGCAACATTGTCGTCTGCATTACAACCGGAGGAGGACTGGGTATGACGGTCGAACAGCGGGTGGCGCCCGTTACCCTGTATAAACCGGAACTGGCCTCCTTCAATGCGGGGTCCATTAATTTCGCTCTTTTCCACGCTATTCCAAGATTTAAGGAATTCAAATTCCCCTGGGAGAAACAATACCTGGGCATGTCCGAAGACTTTATCTTTCCGAACACCTTTAAGTCCATGAGAGAATATTGCGCAATTTTCGCTGAGCACGGGACGAAACCCGAATTTGAGATATACGATTCCGGCATGGTAAACAACATCGCCTTCATGATCGAAGCTGGATACGTCAAGAAGCCCGTCTACATCCAGTTCGTCATGGGCGTCCTGGGCGGCATTACGCCGAGTTCGGAAAACCTACTTTTCCTAGTTGAATACGCGAACAAACTGATCGGTGATTTTGAATTTTCCGTCTGCGTGGCGGGCCGCGCGCAATTTCCCATCTGTACCCAGTCCCTGCTTATAGGAGGGAATTGCCGGGTGGGACTGGAAGATAACCTATACTTAGACCGCGGAAAGATGGCGAAGAGCAACGCCGAACAGGTTGCGAAGATGGTTCGTATCGCACGTGAGCTTGGCATTGATCCGGCGACACCGGATGAGGCCCGCCAGATCCTGGGCCTTAAGGGAATAGACAAGGTCAATTATTAGGCGACCGCTAAATCAGACAGAAGAAGTCATTCCGAACGAACGTGAGGAATCTTTTGGATTGCCGCCCTTGGGTCAAGACAAAGATTTCTCGCACAGCTCGAAATGACAGACAAATATGTGTCACTCCCGCGGAGGCGGGAGTCCAGTATTTCTACTTGTGAAGAGTTTTTTGTCCCATGGTACGAAAATAGCCCCATAAACTTGAATATCCAAATAGCGCGGAGGAGTTCTCGTAATGCAACAGTTTAAACATCTATTCACCCCTATCGACATAGGCACAATGAAAGTAAGAAACAGGATTGTAATGTTGCCGCTCACTACAGGCTACTGCGAGCTTGATGAAACAATCGGCAATCGCCTCATCAACTTTTTTGCGGCGAGAGCGAAAGGAGGCGTTGGGCTTATCATCGTTCCCTTCTCCCCGGTTCACGCAGGATCGCCCATAGAGCCCGGCTTATACGATGACCGTTTTCTTCCGGGCGTACGCAAACTGACGGACGCAGTTCACGCTCACGGGGCAAAGATCGCTGCGCAGCTAATCACCTCGTATCATGCGATACTCAAAGATGGGATTGCCGAAGTGGTAGGCCCGTCACCGGTATTGAACCAGATGACGCGCACTACAGCGAGGCCTCTCACCGTTGAAGAAATCCACTATATTGTCAAAGAATACGGACAGGCGGCTCGCAGGGCCCGTCAGGGCGGCTTTGACGCCGTCGAGGTGCTTGTAGGCGGAGGCTATCTGCTGAACCGCTTTCTCTCTCCCATCACCAATAAACGTGAGGACGAATACGGCGGCAGCCTGGAAAACCGGATGAGGATTATTCTCGAAGTTATCGCAAGCATGAGGAAGGAAGTGGGCAAAGACTTTCCCATCGGTTGCCGTATCAACGTCGCGGAGCAGATGGAGGGAGGGCACACCATAGAGGATTCGAAGGAAGTGGTGCGAATCCTCGAAAAGGCCGGTATCCAGATGATTAACATTTACACAGGCTGGCACGAGTCACCCGTGCCCACCGTCCAGGCAGTGCTTCCGAAAGGGGCCTTCGTGCATCTTGCAGAGAAGATCAAGGGCTGGGTCGGCATTCCCGTCATTGCTGCCAATCGCATAAATGACCCCGTCGTTGCCGAGAAAGCGATTGCCGAGGGCAAGGCCGACATGACCGGCATGGCCCGGGCGCTTCTCGCCGATCCCGAACTTCCCAACAAAGCGCGGGAAGGAAGGGTCGAGGAGATTGTTCCCTGCCTGGCATGCTCCAATTGCCTCACGGAGATACTGACAACGTATAAAGACTGGGGGACGGCGGCATCGACCAGCTGCTCGGTCAATCCTCTTGCGGGAAAAGAGGCGGAATACGCAATCGAACCCGCGAAAAAATCAAAGAAGGTATTCGTTATCGGCGGCGGCCCCGGCGGCATGGAAGCGGCAATGACAGCCGCAGCAAGAGGCCACAAGGTCACGCTCTACGACAAGGGAAACGAGTTGGGGGGGAAACTTCTCATCGCCTCCATACCGCCTTACAAAGGTGAACTTCAGACTCTGGTCACGAGCCTGGCTGCCCGTGCGCGGAAGGCCGGCGTGGAAATCAAACTCAAGAGCGATGTAGGCCCTGCCACAATAGAGAAAGAAAAGCCCGACGTCCTGATAATGGCTACGGGCTCCACTTCACTCATTCCGAATATACCCGGTGTGGCTGGTCCAAATGTGGTGTTGGCGGAAGACGTATTGACCGGCGCTAAGACTGTAAGCGGCAATGTCCTCATTGTCGGTGGCGGCATGGTCGGCTGTGAGACAGCGGAATTTCTCCTCGAGCGCGGAAAAGGTGTCACCCAGGTCACCGTTATAGAGATGTTAAGCCGTATGGCGGACAATGTTTCTCCCACTTACAGGCCTTTCTTTCTCACGAGATTAAAAAAAGCGGGCATCAAAATGGAAACGAACACAATCGTGCAGGAGATAACAAAAGAGGGTGTAAAGGTGGAACAGAAGGGGGTCGCCAGCTTCTTCAAAGGAGATGCGGTGGTGCTTGCCGCGGGCTTTAAGTCAAACCCCACCCTCGATGAAAAGAGTAAAGCAAAGATTGCTGAGGTATATGCAATCGGCGATTGTCTCAAGCCGCGCATGATAAAAGAGGCTATTGAAGAAGGCTTTTCTATAGGCAGGAAAATTTAGGCGTAGTTTCCGGACCCGGATGGAAACACTCGGAAGGGATTTGCATGAAGACCGTTTATCTTGACCATTGCGCCACCACGCCGCTTCACCCCGATGTCCTCAAGGCCATGCTGCCGTTCCTGCGGGATTCTTTCGGCAATCCCTCGAGCATTCATGCCCCGGGCAGAAAGGCCAAGGAAGCCATAGAAGAAGCCAGGGGCAGGGTTGCAGCCCTCATTGGCGCCAATGCATCGGAAATTGTGTTTACAAGCGGCGGGACAGAGGCAAACAATCTCGCCATCCAGGGCATCGCCCGTGCCCGCAAAGATTGCGGCAATCACATCATCACCTCCTCCATTGAGCACCACGCCGTTCTCAAGACCTGTCAGTATCTCGAAAGAAACGGCTTCACCGTAACCTGTCTCCCGGTTGATCATCACGGCATTGTAAATCCGGAGGACGTCAAGAAAGCATTGACGGATAAAACCATCCTCGTAAGCGTCATGCATGCGAATAACGAAGTGGGGACCATCGAGCCCATTGATGAGATAGGAAGGATCGTCACCGAAAGAGGCATTACCTTCCACACGGATGCCGTACAGTCAGCGGGAAAGCTGCCCTTGAACGTTAAAGAAATGTCCGTCGATCTCCTTTCCATTTCTGCACACAAATTCTATGGCCCGAAGGGCATAGGGGCCCTGTACATCAGGGAGGGAATCAGGATCGACCCCATTTTGTATGGAGGCGAGCAGGAAAAAGGAGTCAGAAGCGGGACAGAAAATGTTGCCTCCATTGTAGGATTTGGAACGGCATGTGAACTCGCAAATAAAGCAGTTCCTGTGCTTGGTGACAAAATTAGAAAACTGAGGGACTCCCTTCAGGAACGGATTTCAACCGCCGTCCCGGGTCTCACGATAAACGGTCATCCTGTCTCAAGATTGCCCAACTGCCTCAGCGTATCCATTCCCGGGATCATGGGTGAAACGATTCTCCGCGACCTTGATGCCAGGGGCATTGCCGTATCATCCGGCTCTGCCTGCACGTCTCATTCAGTTGAAATTTCGCATGTCCTCTCGGCAATGGGGCTAACCAAGGAGACAGCACAGGGAACGGTAAGAATGAGCCTCGGCATAATGAATACACCGGATGAAATAGAATATGCCGCCGCCTCTTTCGTGGAAGTTGTAGAGAAACTCAAGACCCTTTCCGAAATCGAAAACTCCCTGGGTTCAAGACGGTGCTACTGATTTAGATCGATTAAGCCGCGACCAATGTCACGACCTCTTTTACTTCCTGTACTCGTTAATCGACTGAGATTGAAAAGTACGCATGATTACAATTGAAAATGGTTGAGATAATATGGAGCGTCAGATTAGGTCTAAACTATTTCAGTTAAGAGGCAGAATGCCGTTGTTGCGGAGGTTACAAATCAACACTTCATGGACCGATGCTCAGTGCCGGGTCAAACTTTCCAGCCACAGTTGGACTCTGGGCATTCTTCGTTTCCCTTCGAACTTTCTCTGATAAATAAGGTATTAGTTCTCCCAGGGTGATATGACCATCCTTGTTGTAATCTGCGTCCCCATTGAGACCCCTCAGGAGATAATATGTGAAGACCCCGTGGCCATTGCCCCATTGCTGACCCTCTTGAGAAAATTGCTTGTCATCCGAGGCGCTTATGACCGCAACGCCATCACCAACTTGTGATAGATTCTGCAAACCTGAACTGATGGGGTTGATCTCTATGCTCCTGTTGCCCCTTCTAGCAATATCAAAGGACTGGCCAACACCTCCGGAATGACAGGCATCGGCAATAACCACCACCTTCTTTGCCTTGATGAAACGCTTGAGTGCCGTTTCAATATCCCACATGGGGAATCCGGTCGTTGCTATATCAGTGTAGTTTACATCAAAAGGAAGTAAAAAAAGATTGTTCAGTGAGTCAGGTGATTCCGGTGAACCATGCCCTGCAAAATAAATCGTTACCATATCTTCTTCCAAGGCCTGTTTCAGCCAGTTGAACAAGGCATTCCTGATATTTTGAGCGGTTGCTTCGGAATCGAGAAGTAGTCTGACCTGTGATGGTGCGTATCCACCTCCTTGTTGTGAGACGAGCCAGTCGTGAAATGCACGTGCATCGGCTGACGCATATCTTAATCCGGCTATACGGGAATCCTTGTATTTGGAGATTCCGACGACTACGGCCCACTTTTGACCAACTGAAGATAAACGAAAATGCGTCTGAACAGGTCGCGCGGTAATCGATGCGGCGGTGGCTTGAGAAGGCATACCGCCACCCAAAGCCCATTTTGACGATCCGTTATAAACATCCTGTTTTAGATCGTTAACGCATTCAGCAAAGGCCTCAACCAGATAAGGAAACCCCAACTGTTGAGACTGATTCCAATGTAGTGAAGAGTATGTGGGAAAACGAAGAGCCTCTCGTACAGGTGATGTCCAAAGTATGTTGTTTTGTAAATCCAGAAGCTGAACCGATAATTTTACGCGTATATCGGTCCTCCCCGAACGGGATGTGTTTCCGTCGGCGTATTCGAATGAATGGATTTTCCCCTCCATATAAAGTGTATTTGGGTGAGCAACATTCTGTAAACCGCCCGCATAGACCACGATTTCAAACATATTGGCCGCAGAAAAGTCCTTGGCTATCATTTTCGGAATTTCTTCACTCAAAGAGCCTTTGAACCACTCGTCTCCCGACTTCGTTCCTCCTACAGGCGTTCTTGATACTCGTTCAGACATTGGTCTTTCATCGGTGAATTTCTTTACAACCAACTGGTAGGGAAGCGGATGGCCCATGCGATATCCGTTTGGCAAGCCGTATTCGATATCTTTACGCACAAACGAAGCACAACCGCAGAGCATCAACAACATCATCAAAAGTGACATGATTCCTTTGATCTCAGCGATTGAATGCAGAATTGAATATCGATCGGGAGTTCTTCTTTCAACTCTTTCGCTTTTCATCATCAGTACTCCTTTTATTCACCTTCAATCAATAAGTACTCGCTCTTATGTTAAGGAGAGTTTAAAGAAAAGTCGGTTGTGCGTCAAGATAAAATGGTTACAACAGGAGGGGAGATCATAATATGGACGTCTAGCTTTCAAACTATAATCTGTACCATAAAGAAAATTTGATTTTGAGGACTTGTAGGTGAACGCGATAACCTACATAATTACCCCGGGTACAGCCTGCTTAATCATTGATGCAATCAATTTGCAATCATACTGACTTCCAATCTGAACCACAAAGCCGCAGCATCGATGAATCTCCTCACTTCGCAGATATAGTCGTCAGTGATTTTTACCTCTAGAGTTGTTTCTGAGAATCTCCTGCCTTTTTTCGGATTTCCAGTCATGACCATTAAAGTACAATTTACACAATCCCGTTTTAAAGATTGACAACTACAATACCAGTGGTATCTTCAGCAAGAATGCCTCATACAGAGAGGCAGCGCTGTGTAAAGAGCGAAAGAATAACTGCACAGAAAGGGGGATTTGCTATGGCACGAGATAGTTACGAGAAACTGGCTGAGCATCTGGACAACCTGCCAGGAGGTTTTCCACGCTCCCCGAGCGGCGTGGAAATTCGCATTTTGCGCCGGCTTTTTACCCCTGACGAAGCCAACCTCGCGGTCCATTTGACCCTGATTCCCGAGGAGCCCCGGGTCGTCGCACGGCGCGCCAAGGTCCCCATCGAGGAGGTCGCCCGAAGATTGGAAGAGATGGATAAGAAGGGCTTGGTTATAGGGATTCAACGAAAGGGCGAGCCGCTCAAGTACATGGCCCAACAATTTATCGTGGGCTTCTGGGAGGCCCAGGTGAACAAACTGAGCCGGGAACTTGTCGAGGAGTTCGAAGAATACCTGCCCTCTTTGTTTGACCCCGGCACCTGGCGCAAAGTGCCACAAATGCGTACGATCCCTGTAGAGAAGAGCATCGCGGTTCAGCCCGAGGTGATGCCCTATGAGCGGGCTGAGGAGCTGGTGCGCAATAACACGACCTTTGCCGTGTCCAATTGCATCTGCCGACAAGAGCTTCGTATCCTGGGAAAAGGCTGTGACAAGCCTGAGGAGAGTTGTCTGCAGTTTGGCTTAGCGGCTGAGGGCGTCGTGCACATGGGCCGTGGCCGGGCCATCAGCATGGAAGAAACCCTGGCGATTCTTCGGCGGGCCGAGGAGACGGGGCTGGTGCTGCAACCGGCGAACGCCAAAAACCCCCTTTTCATCTGCACCTGCTGCGGGTGCTGCTGCGGTGTGCTCAGACTTCTCAAGTATGATCCCAAGCCGGCCAGTTTGGTGGCGAGTCCATTTGTAGCGAGCCTCAATTCTGACACATGCAAAGGCTGCGGCATCTGCACCAAGCGCTGTCAGATGGAAGCCCTTCATCTGGACAACAAGAAAGCAATACTGGATCTGGACCGGTGCATCGGATGTGGACTGTGTGTCGATACTTGTCGCACCAAATCCCTCACCCTGCTTCGCAAACCGGAGGCCCAACAATCCTACGTGCCTAAGAACGTTATTGAGACAAGTATCAAGTTGGGAAAGGCTCGCGGCAAGCTGAGTATTGGCAAAATGATCGGTATGCAGGTCAAATCAAAATTGGACAGACTATTGGCCCCGTAATAACTCAAGCCAGCGGTAATTCCGGGGATAGCCTGCTCAACTATTGATGCAATCAAGTTATAATCATGCTGACTTTCAATCTGAACCACAAAGCAACGTCAGATTACAGCGTTATGAGCAAAAAATGTCCGGTAAGAAGCTGACCGACGTCGCCCAGAGGCGCGACATGAAGATCGTTGGCCTGCTCAAGACGATATATGGCGAATAGCCGCCAATCGAATAGCCTTAATTGAAGACTCTTGTTCAGGAAATAAAAGAGGAAGCGATCGCGGTGGGCGTTATTCTCTGCGGCATCATTTCCGGCCATGCGAAGGATACATTTGGCTCTTACGCCGTTGCATTCTATCCGACGGCAGCTCTTGCCGCCGCGGGTATAGTCATCGCTTTTCTGCTTTTGAAGCCACCTAAGTACACTGGTTCATAAATTTGGTTACGTATTCTATGCCACAGTTCGGAAATTTCCATGNNTAATAATGAAATGATGTACTAAGAAATAAGGCCTGTGGTGGTTTACTTTTCCGCCCGGCGATTTCTCAGAAAAGCAATGGCGCCGAGGAGACCTATTCCTGACAGGATTAAAATGATGCCAATGGCGTCACGTGAAGACGGGATTTCGCCGAGCTGAATGGCGGCTAAGACAAGGGCAAGCACCGGAGTAACGAGTGTTCCCATCGTCGCCATCCCTGCCTGAAGTCTCTCCAATATATAAAACCAGAGCAGGAATGCGACGACACTTACGAGAATGATATTATATAGCAGGGCGGCAATGAATACGGGGGTCCACTGGATGGGAGTTGACGGCACCAGGACCGAAATAATTATGAGAGGCCCCACGCCGTAAATCATCTGCCAGGTCGTGACCGATAGAACGTCGAATTCGGGATCGCGCCTCATTATCCTGGTGATAATGGCACTTCCCGCCCATGATATTCCGGCAATCACCGCAAGGATACTCGACCAGAGGTTTGCCCCGACGGCATCGACAGCAACAATTAAAGACAGTCCCGCGAACGCAAAAACGACCGCCAGCCATTCAAGGCCCCTTATCCTCTCGCCCAGTATGGGCCAGGCCAGGATGATAACCCAGAACGGCATCGTATAAAGCAGTACGGCCGTTTTCCCCGCAGTACCGCTTACGAGGGCCCATATGGGAAGGCCAAGACCCACTGTCGTGGAAAGCAATCCCAGAAGTACCGTCCATTTCACCTGCCGCGGACGCCAATCCTTTTTAGTCCAGAGGAGTATACCGAAAAGAATGATAGCGGCCGGGAATACCCGGATAGCGGCAAACACAAATGCATCGCAGAAACGGAGAGCCTCCTTCATGACTACCCAGTTATAGCCCCAGATGATACTCATGACTGCCAGGGCAAGAATGGGTTTCCCGGTGGTGGTTTCGGAGGTTGTCTTGGCGCACATGGTTGGCAAACTTAAGAGATCGCGCCCTTTGTGTCAAGAAATTCTATCGTTCTATGGTGACCGACATTACCGAGCGCAACAAAATTGAGGAATTGCTGAAAAAGCATTTAATTGAACTGGAAGCTGCCAATAAAGACCTGGAGAGCTTCAGCTACTCCGTATTTGCATAATGATCATGGCGGAAATTCTGTCACAATGCCGTTGAAATCACCTGTCGGCACACCGGATATTGTGGCCGTTTTTCTTGACACAAGCGCCTTTCCTCTATAGTCTAGTGACGGTAAATTGTGTTCGCTGTTATTGAATTTCAATATTATTCGTAGTGAACTTACGGTTAGGTCTCAGAGAGAAAGTCGTTTTCCCGGCAAACCCATCCCCGGAGAGCGATAGTGTCTGAGAAACAAGGTCAACCCTAAAGCAGCATGACGAAAAACACAGTCAATAGGAACCGACTACATCCTTATCGAACAGTGAGGTGTTAGGAGAAAAACATGGAGAACTTTAAGCTTATTCAACCCGAAGAACGGAAGTGGGACCCTCATCCGCAACTGCCTGGCGTTGAAGTCGCTTATCTCGTGTCCAAACGAGCTGACAAGGTTGACATTACATGTGCCCTCGTTCATCTGCCGGTCGGATCACAAGTAGATAAGCACCTGCACGAGAACTCGGACGACATCATCTACGTGCTGAAAGGCAAAGCCAAGATGTGGATCGAAGGTATCGGCGACGTACCGCTGATCGCGGGAACCTTCCTAAGAATCCCGAAAGGAACGTTGCACCAGCCCCACGATATCGAAGAAGACTTCGTGGCTCACGACACATGGTATCCGGCGCTCGCTTGATCAACGACATCGAGTGAGTGATAAGAAATCGCTGGGAATATGTGGACAGTATCCTTAATTCTTACGGTTACGCATACTGTCCCTGGAACCCACTCAGCACCTTATGCCCGTCCGCGCCGCCATGACTGTACAAACTTCCCCACGTTCCGGTGGGAGACTCTCCTCTATATCAATCTCCAACTAGCAACTTTTTATTGAACGCAATGTGCATGATTGGCAGGCGGAAGCGATAACCTGCATAATTCCGGGGACAGCCACTGATTAAAAGGAGAAGGCCGGGAATGAAAATCAACTAAGATTTGCCTTCCTTTTTCTTCGCCTCCATGTCCCTGAGTTCCCTGCGCAGAATCTTTCCTACGACGCTCTTGGGAAGTGCAGCGATGAACTCAACGAGCTTCGGCACCTTGTATCCCGCAAGTTTTTCTTTGCAGAAGTCAATGACCTCTTCCGCCGTCATGGTTTGACTTGGCTTTGTAACAATAAAGACCTTTACGGTCTCTCCGCGATAGGCATCGGGAACGCCGATGGTGCACACTTCCAAAATCTTCGGATGTGTGATCAGAAGCTCGTCGATCTCTTTGGGATAGACATTGAAGCCGCTGGCATTGATAACATCCTTCTTGCGGTCCACAATAGTGACATATCCGTCCTCATCCATGAAACCGACGTCGCCTGTCTTGAGCCAGCCGTCCTCCATGACTATTGCCGTTTCTTCCGGCCTCTTGTAATAGCCCGTCATGACCTGAGGGCCTTTGAAGCAAATTTCCCCGATCTCGCCGATTTTAAGATCCTTCTTGCCCGTTTCGAGATCCACGATTTTCAGATCCGTGCTGGGCAGGGGTACCCCTACAGTTTCCGGTTTTTCCTTTCCACCCCAGGGGGTGGCTGTTCCCATGGGGGTGATTTCGGTCAATCCATATACATTGATGAGGGGCACATTGCGGACTTTTTTCAGCTTCTCGATGGTATCCAGGGCCATGGGAGCCGCGCCGGTAACATAAGCCTTCACAAAGGAGAGATCCATATTGACAAATTTCTCATTATTCAGCAGGGCAACAAAAATTGTGGAAACGCCGGGCAGCAAGGTGGGTTTGAACTTATCGATAAGATCAAGGATCTGGCCCGGCTCCGGCCGGGGAACCAGAATATCTACCCATGCGGCATAGACACAGGTATTCTGCATGCCTGTCCAGCCCGCCGCATGAAAAAAGGGATAAATGGCCAGCATCCTCTCTTCCCCATCCTTTCCGGCGCTGAACCAGGTGCGGAACTGCTGCGTGTTGAAAGAAATATTGGCATGGCTCAACATGGCCGCCTTGCTGATCCCCGTCGTGCCCCCTGTATAGATGAGGGCCCCCAGGTCGTTTAGTGTCGGCACATTGCGCACAGGTGTGTCGCTTTGGGCATTGAGCAAATCCATGAAATGGTATACCCCCTCTTGCGGCGGAACCTCTGCCGGCGGGAACGCGAGTTTGAGCGGCGGCGGAAGATAATCGCTCAAAGAACAGAGGATGACTTTTTTTGCCTGCGTCCTTTCCCGCAATTTCTTGGCCACAGGGAACATCACGTCCAGCGTAACCAGGAATGTAGAATTTGAATCATTCAATTGATAGGAAAGCTCGGTCTCCGTATAAAGAGGATTGTTCATCACCGTAACGGCTCCTATGCGGAATGCGGCAAAATCAGCGATCACAATCTGTGGAATATTGGGGAGAACCATGGCCACCTTGTCGCCTTTTTTCACGCCCAGTGAAAGAAACGCTTTCGCAAACCTGTTGACCAGGCTTTCGAGCTTCTGATAGGTGATCTGCGTACCCATGAAAATGAGGGCTGTATGGTTCGGGAATTTCTTAGCCGTTCGGGTGAGAACCTCAGGCATGGTTATTTTCTCAAACTCGATTTCTGCAGGTATGCCGGCCGGATAATTCTTGTGCCAAATCCTCGTAAAGCTCATGATACCCCTCCTTTATTTGGATTTTACATTAGAGCAACATCAGATGTGCCATAATTGGCCCTCGCAAAACAGGTAGAGAATAAGGGGCTCGGCACTTGTATGTCAAGAGAGTTTTTCTAAAAAATGCAGTAGGCGCCGCTGATTCAGCAGCCCTCGAGTTCTGTATTTCGTTATTTTTTGGAACTGTCCTTAGCACATCATTTCATTATTAAGGTGTCANNCATGGAAATTTCCGAACTGTGGCATAGAATACGTAACCAAATTTATGAACCAGCGTCCTTAGCACTCTAATGATTATATCCAGGTTTTTGGGAAAGAGACGGACACTGTAACGCCGAAGAATGCGATAAATTATAGTATTGATTCCGGTATTCTTCGTTTGAAAAATTAGGGAATTTATGCGAGATTGCAAACAGAAATCCGCAACAACCTACAAGAATTGTAAAAACCAAATATGTATCTCATTGACTATCTCGCAAAAAAGCCAACGCCATTGATTTGGGCTATCGCTCTTCTGCTGAATTTGCTTATCGGTGTCATTGATTATTTAACGGGTTACGAAACAGGAGTGGAAGTATTTTACTTAATGCCTATCGGTCTTTTATCCTGGCTTGTCAATAGAAGAGCAGGAATTATTATGTCGGTTATCAGCACGGCAACGATAATGACTTCAAATCTTTTTGCTGGAAAAGTTATTCAAAATTATTTGATTGAATATTGGAATATTCTTGTCTATTGCGGTTTTTTCATAGTCGTTGTTGACTTGATATCTGAGGAGAAAATTATTTCGGATAATAACAAAATACTCATAGGCAAACTTCAGAAGTCACTTGACGAGATAAAGACACTGAGCGGATTGTTGCCCATGTGTTCTGCCTGCAAGAAAATTCGTGACGATGATGGTTACTGGAAGCAGATCGAGCATTACATCAGTGAATATACGGAGGCAAAATTTAGCCACAGCATTTGTCCGGACTGCAAGGAGAAACTATATCCTGGATTCGGAAAGAACAAGTAAACAAGTTTACGGCAGAGCATAATGGCTATTCGCTGCATGCAGGAGTGAAAGGCAGACTCAAGAGATATCTCCGTCACCTGTCTTAATGCAAGTATTGGCTATCACTAAAATTTGTGTGTCACTCTCTAACCGTGTGCAAGCATTCCATCCTGATTTTGAGAAAAGGGACACACAAACAAAAAAGGGGCTACCATGAATTGATAGCCCCTTAAATTTATCTGGTGGTCCCACCGGGACTTGAACCCGAGTTTCCGGCGTGAGAGGCAAGTCAGAAGTTATATCTAAGTCACCTGTTTTATTACAAGTATTTGCTTTTGTTAATATCTGTGTGTCGCCCTCCGTAACCGTGTGTAACCATTTTATCCTGATTTCAGAAAAAAGGACACACAAAGGGACACACACTTTGACGTGTCATATGATTTGTTCGGCACTCTGAAATCGCGTATATGAAGACATCTTCCCATTATGAGATACGCAATTAATAAAATTTGCTATTCTGCTTTATATATACTATATAATATATCGTATATCGTATATATCAATAAGGAGAAAACGATGCGGAAAGTTCTTGTTTCAATTCCAGATAATCTGGCAGATAGGATGAAGGCTATAATACCTCCCAGGCAACGTAGTAAAGTATTGGTAAAGTTGCTTGAGGATGAGGTGAAGCGGAGAGAATCCGAGTTATACCAGTGTGCCCTCGAAGTCGAAGACGATCAAGCTCTGAGCGCTGAAATGGAGGACTGGAATACGACAATAGGAGATGGGATTGATGCTGAGTCGTGGTGATATCTATTGGGTTAATTTAGATCCCACTGTTGGATCAGAGATCCGGAAAAAACGCCCATGCGTACTGATTGGTGCTACACCAATTAATGAAGCTAGGAGAACGGTTGTTGTTGTACCGCTTTCCTCTGCCGGTAAACCAAGACCACCCCTAACAATTTTAATAGATTGCTTGGGGAGGCAGGTTGTCGCAGTATGTGACCAAATCAGGGCTGTAGACAAAAGCCGATTACTTGAAAAAGCCGGAAGCGTTACCAAAGATGACATGTTCGAGCTTGAGAAAGGGTTACGCCAAACGCTTGCTTTATAAGACTAGGACATCTATCATTACTTAATGGAGTGCTTTCTGGAAGCAGTAAAATCATATCGATGAAAAAAGCACATGGTTACGAATAAGCGTCATTCTGGGACTTCGCAACAGAATGACGCTTATTCGTAACATGCGATTCCTTACTATTTATTTTTTCATCCAAGGAAAAAGTGGATGTCTTCCTGTAAGTATTGCTTGACCATCTTAAATTTGGTCTATATATTTCAACCAATAATCCAGCATTTGAGCCGTCTTATACAGAC
>PLLV01000186.1 GCA_003142295.1 Syntrophaceae bacterium | reverse complement strand
TAAATATATTTTCTTAAAAATACCGGTTGTAGAGAAAAGTATCCTTTTTATGTTTTCTTAAAAATACTGGTTAATACATTTCTTCCTGTGGTCAGTAAATATCACTCCAATAAAAATTATCGCCCTTTCATCACATTATCCTCAACTCGATAAAAGCAATATAATAAAAAGGCGCCATTTGCCCTATTAATACAGCTCATACTTGAGGAGACGGCATTCAATCGGCCCATTGAATAACACAAACCGACGTGACGCCTTGAGGCCGATGTATTTGGCCAGTTCCACATTCCCGGTCAATACAAAACCTGTCCATCCCCGGCAACGCACTTCAACGCCTTCGGGTGCATATACCACGATGGGCAAACGGTTGTTGTAGCGGATGAGATAGGGTTCGCCGCCAAGCGTGATAAACCGGTTCACCTTAGGCGCAGTGCATTCCTCTGCATGCCTTACATGGATTGACCATGGCCTGGAGCGGTGGAATCCCGTTCCGATAACTTATTTATCCAGTTGGGGAATTATTTCCCAAAGGAAGGGGAATACTTCCTCAACGAAGAAGGTATATTCCATTGTGGCATTTTGGCAACTCGTTATTATTACGGCTTTTTTTATTTATTTTCATTGTGGAATAGTTCTTGCTAAATTAATGGAAAACTGAATGAAAGGAGGTGAATCGAATGAAGAAACTCACGACAATATTTATCGCTATTCTGTTTGCACTTTCTATGACCGGCCTCTGCTTCGCTCAGGCTCCGGCGGCACTGGCACCAGAGAAGAAGGTTGAAGAGAAGGGAGAAAAGAAGGCTGAGAAGAAGAAGGTAAAGAAGGCCAAGAAGGCCAAGAAGGAAAAGAAGGAAGAGAAGAAGAAGGAAGAGCCAAAGAAGGAAGAGCCAAAGAAATAACTTGCTTCAATCTTGTCTTCGTAAAAATTATTCAAAAGGGGTTCTGAGAAATCATGAGCCCCTTTTGATTTTCCGGATAAAGCCAGTTCTTTCAAACAACAAACAAACGGTATAAGATCATTGTTCTCATTTCTTGTTCACGTACCCTTGTTTAAGCAGAGGTCATCAAATACATCCATAAGTTTCAATACTCCTGTGTGTTATGTTTACTTATTTGTTTCTGTATTGCTTCAGACTTTATTTTAGAGAAGGTGGAGCTTCTGCAGGCAATGGTTTTATTTCCTTTAAGGGGAGACCTTTTTTATAATTTTTTTGGCAACGACACGACTTACCCTGATGGCAATAAGCTTGTCATCTTTCTTAATATAACTGACCCTCACTTTATCACCAGCATTGATTTGTTCAACGGGTTTATACAGAACAAATTGCATGGTTTCTGTATTTCCCTTTACTGTCCGCTCAACCATGACCATCGTATCCGAAATCTCTTTAACTACTCCGCTAATACTTACCCTTGTCTCTTTCGGTGGTTTCGGGGCAACTACTTTAGAATGCTCGGCCTTGGCGGGGGCTGCAGAAGTTCCGTCAGCAGCGAAAGCCCAAACATTGAAAATAAAAACAAAAAATGCCACTAACATTATCAGATGTTTCATTCTAAGCAGCCTCCTCATTGTATATTTATTATCAATTTTCTTTATCAATTTTTACTCAAAGTTTAGGAGACGTGACGTTATGTTTACTTATTTAATTAGGGTGAGCTAAGAAGTTGTAAAAAAATATCAGAAATGTATGGATAGTCAAGTAAAAAGCCATTTCCGTAATTTAAACAATATTGCTGATTTCAATTTTAAATGTGGCATTCTGACTCAAGTTACCAAAAACAAGACTTCAGGAAGCTATGTTGTTTTTGACACTGCCCGTCAGATCAAGTTTAGGTCAGGGTAAATTAAATAACCAGCCATTATTTCAAGCAATGAAATCGTCGGTTTTTTTATAATTGATCCTGTCATAATTGATTCTGTCAGCACATTCTCGGCAGAGCAAATAAATTGTTTGTTTTTTCAATTCTTCATCCACATCCACAACCAGACTAGAATGAATATGGGTCCAGCACATTTGTTGCTCAAATGTTTCTGCAGAATATAATATGTTATCGCACGCACTACATCTATGTTTTGGCCAAGACATAAGAGGCCAATCAACCTTGAATTCCTTTAACTTGTATTTTTCTAAAATTGTGATTACAGCATTTTCTGAAATATTTCTAAAAATTTCTATGCTCCCTCGATCTAAAACAGGATCTCCTCCCAGCTTAAGACATCCCTTCATAATTCATCCACCCTTACAGTAATTTTTTTATTTCCGCTTCCTATAATGGAGAATACAATGCCCCCGTACCTAAAGTAAAATATTTTGACATTCTTTCTTCTTCAATAATGTAATTATGCCTATCTGATGATCGATTATCGTTTAAAATGCTATATTTTGACAAATTTTGGAATTGAGCATTTCAGGAAGAAAGGGCGGCTATTGATGCCACCTACAAGTCAATGGAATGGACGAGAGAAAAGCATTGAAGATTACCGTTTATAACGATGAACTTTAGCTCCGCCGTGTTCACGTGGAGCGATCAAGTTCTTTCCTCACGGCAAGCCCCAGTTTCTCGATGACGTAGGGCTTTCTCACATAGGTCCCCGCACCAAGGGCCTGGGCGGCTTTCACCCGATCCGACTCCGAAAAACCGCTGACGATAATCGCCTTCTGTTTCGGATGGATTTCAAGGACACTCCTGTAGGTGTCCAGTCCGTCCATGCCGGGGTCCATAATCATGTCCAGAACCATCAAGTCAACATGATGTTCTTTCAAGTACGCCACCGCCTCTTCACCGCTGGAAACGCTCGTAACGTTGTAATTCAATTTCCGGAGCATTTCGGCAGCCAGATCGCGCTGCTCATTGACATCATCCACAATGAGAATGGATTCGCCACTGCCCGTGTATTCAGAAATTACTATGGCAACAGCTTCAGCGGAGATCTCATCCCTCGTTACCGGAAAATATAGGGTAAAGATACTCCCTTCCCCTTCTTCGCTCTGAACGTTAATGTATCCGTCATGATCATTCACCGTACCCCAGACCACCGCCAACCCCAATCCCGTTCCGCTTCTCCCCATGACCTTCTTCGTATAAAACGGCTCAAAGATGCGTTTCAGATCGGCCGCCGGTATGCCTTCCCCCGTATCGGATACGGAAAGAACAACATAGTCTCCCTCTCTGACTTCGTCATATCCCTGAATGGGTTTGTCCAGATACTGATTGACCGTTTTGATGGTCAAAATGCCGCCTTTCGGCATGGCCTCGCTCGCATTCGAAACCAGGTTGAATAAGGTCTTGCCAAGATGCACGGAAGAACCGGAGATGTTCAGCAGATCCGGTTCAAGATCGGTCTTGATCCGTACGGCGGAATGGTAGGAAGACAGCTTCTCAAACTCCGGTGACTGTTGACAATCGGCGATGATCTTATTCAGATTTAGAACCTCTCTACCGGAGACGCCTCTTCTGGCCAGGGTCAGCAGATCCTGCACAATCGCGGCAGCCTTTTCGCCTCCTTTCATAATGTTCATGAGACGGGGTCTGATCGGGCTTGACTCATCAACACTGTTAAGGAGCAGTTCCGAATATCCGATGACAACGCCCAGAACATTGTTGAGATCGTGGGCAACACCGCCTGCCAGGGTGCCCAGAGCCTCCATCTTCTCCGCACGATTCAGGCGCTCCTCCAGACTTCGCCTTTCCTCCTCTGCCTGCTTTCGGTCGGTGATGTCCTGGGCCGCATACACTATCCCCCGAATTAGATTGATGTTGTCATGCATGACTGATGCTGAAAGCAAAACCGGAACTTCGCGGCCGTTTTTCGCCCTATACGATTCTTCAATATTTACGACATGGCCATCTGCCAATATAGTCTTCATCAATGAAACTTTGCGTGAACTTTCCCCACCGAAGATCGTTTCAACCGGCCGTCCGATAAGTTCCTCTTCTTCATACCCTAAAAGCTTGCAGGTGGCATTATTGACCCTTGTGATCTTACCGTCCGGTGAAACAACCATCAGCGTGTTAATCATGCTCCTGATGATGTTATCCACATAATCTTTCGAAACAGTTACCTTCTGCAGATTTTTGACCATCTCATTAAAGCTGTCTACCAGTGTTTTCACTTCTCCTGTCGTCTCAACCTTTACCTCTACTGATAGGTCTCCTTTTGCGAGCAGAGAAGAGGCATGGGCAAGCTCAATAAGCGGCTCAAATACGATTTTCCTTGATACAACAAACAGCACTGCTCCAAGTACAAATCCTACCGCCACGTTAAGTGCGATGGTAAATAGCACAGTCCTTATAATCTGTTGATGCATCTTACGTCCCGACATGCCAACGGTAACTGAACCGACAGATTTCATGCCGATCACTACGGGGGTTGAGACCTCTATAACGGGCTCTACCTTTTTGATAGCGTCGATAATGTCTTGCAACTCGCTGTCGCCTGACAACCCGAAAAGAACAGCATTGAGTCTCGGCAAACGATAGTTCATGCTGGCGTATTGAGAAGTGACGGGGGCGCCTTGCTCGTCACGGATAACGGCATAGGCAATATTTTCGTCCTTATTTGCATCGTCTACGACAGCATCCAATTGAATGCTGTCCTTCATGATCAGAGGGTCTCTGCAGAGTTTGGCTATGTAGGATGCAAAACTCCGCCCCGTGGTCATTAAGGAATTTTTGAGCATCCTCTCTTCGTTTATTGCAACGACAAGACTTAACACTAGGGTGCTAACAAAGAGGATGACGGAGATGATACTCAAAAATTTGAANNGGGCGGAACCTGAAAGCCACCTGCTTGTGCCGTCTTCAGGTTGATAATTACATCGAATTGTTTCAGAGGCTCTATGGGAATAGATGACGGCTTCGCGCCTTTGAAGATTTTCACTGCCTTATTCCCTGCCAGACGACCCATTAGATAGGAGCTCGGGCATACCCCCAAAAGCACCCCCTTCTCTACCAGGTCTTCGAGGTGGGTTATCGTAACCACTTTTGCCTTAGTCGCCATATCCACGATTATCGAAAGCTGACTATCGACAAGATTGCTTCCGGTAATATACAGGGCATCTGCCGAACGTAGGACTACCGGGAGAAGTTGTGCGAATTCCTCCGTTTTGGTCAAAGGAACCGGGACAACTTTGATCCCGTAACTTGCTTGAACCCCTTGTATATCTTTAAGTTGTGCCTCGGAGTTTTTTTCACCGGGTGTATAGAGCACTGCCAGTCTCTTTACCGGTGCATACTGTTTCAGGCTACCTAAAAGCTTGGACATAGGCACTTTGCTACTGGTACCGGTGGTGTTGTTTCCGGAACTCTTCCAACTCTTAGCTATACCCGCCTCCACAGGATCGTAGACCACGCTGAAGACTATCGGTACGTCCTTAATCTTTTGGGTAACAGCTATGGTTGCATGGGTGCCGGCGGTAAAGATCAAATTCATCTTTGCTGCAGCAAATTTCTGTACCAGTTCTGCCGCTTTCGCTTTGTTGGCGCCTGCGTTTTCCGTGATGATTTTTGTCCGGGACTCTCCGAAGCCTCTTTCTTTAAGCGTTTCCATAAAACCTTTTGTGGCGTCTATATAGCGAACTTCCTCACTAAACAGGAGAATACCGATTCTTTTCTCAGCTCTTGCTTCTATGGAAAACAAAAAGACGATCAGGAAAACCACTGCACTGAAAACTACTTTCTTACTTATCCACATTCTTTACCTCCCTATATCATTTGATAATTTGAGTCGAGTAGACCGGTTTCTCCCGATACCGCAGGTTGCGATTTGTTTTCCCCTTTAACCACCTGGTTTACTGGCGGTGCAACAGTATTTCAACCGTGCATCCGTTGGTCCCGGCCCCTCACAGAACCGATAATTCATATCACACTTATCGAGGGGATAACATCATTGATTACGGGTCGAAATCCTGCATCTTTATCGAGGTTGGCTGGTTGTGTAGTACAGGAAGAAAGAAATCCGTTAAACCATCTCCAGACGGTAAGATGGCAGTCCTGTTGTCTCAGATTTTTCCAAAAATTTTCAGCGACGACTTTTGATGTACGCAGATCGTGCATGGGACGACCGGGGGGGGGGTGTCCGGGGGGGCTGGGAAAGCATTCTTTTTCCCCTGGGCAGGCACGATCACCTGACAGAGTAAAAAATGACCGCAAGAAATAATAATAGTGGTAAAAGAGTCAGCGTCTCTATACTGTAACATCCTTACTAATACGAAAACGGCAACAGACAACGAAAAAGGAAAGGCTTTGAGGAAAAATATACCTGAGAGGCAGGCGCTTATTCTCTTACTTGAGGATTTACTAAGAAAATACCCTCCCGCTCCTCTATCACTTGAGATCAGTCCTCGATTACTTGAGATCAGCAGCAATACCATTAAAGCATACAAAATACTTAACGACGAATATTTAGAACTCCTCCTTTCCGATTCATTCATCAGAATTTATTTACCTCATAAAACGGCTTCACAGATTGCGGATGAAATTTTATCTCCAGAAACACGGGGCAAAAAAAGAAAGCAAGCACCACATCACATCCGGTTCCCATGAGGCATGAAGAT
>PLLV01000171.1 GCA_003142295.1 Syntrophaceae bacterium | reverse complement strand
AAAATGTGTGCCGCCTTGGATCGCCAACACCCACGTGATCTTTTTGATATTCATATGCTTCTCAAAGATGGAGAAATCAGCGCCTCCATGCGGAAGGTGTTTATTGTCTACCTGATCAGTCATGATCGGCCAATGGTAGAGGTTCTCAATCCAGGATTCGCAGACATCAGGCCTGTCTTCGAAACCGAATTCAAAGATATGACTATCGAAGAGGTATCATGCGAGGATCTGGAAAAGACAAGAGAAAAACTGATTTCCAGGATAGCTAAAGAACTGACCGTTCAGGAAAAACAATTCATAGTATCGGTAAAAGAAGGCATACCTCAATGGGAGCTCATAGGTCTCGAAGGGGTTGCAAACCTGCCTGCCGTCAAATGGAAGCTCGTGAACATCGGCAGGATGAATCTGTCGAAGCATAAAGAGGCAGTCCGTAAATTACGAGGTTGCCTAGGAGTATAATTTAAGACTGCAGGTGCTCATGTATCTCTCCTTTCGTCATATATGATCATTTAATCTGTCTACTCCTCATGAAGTTTATCAGGTTCTGCCGGCTGGTTCCCAGGATCCTGGCGATCGCTGACTTTGCCACGCGGTGTTTTAAGAGCTCCCGGATCTGGTCTTCTTTTCCGTCGAGCTTCGACTTTCCCAGCGTTCCAGGCTTTCGGCCTAAAGTCTTCCCACCGGCTTTCAAGGCCCGCAATGCTGTCCTGGTTCTCTCCGAGATAATGTCCCGCTCCAACTCAGCGAGAAGCGAAAACAATGTGACAAGGATCTTCGTTTGCATGTCGTGGTTTGACTTTAGATCTAAATTCTGTTTGATGGCAATCACCCTGACCTTCTTCTTAAGAAGCCCATTTACCAGGTTGATCACTTCAACCAAGCTTCGTCCCAGGCGCGATAATTCAGATACGATAAGGGTATCCCCGGCTTTCAGTTTACCGGTCAATTCCTCGATCCTACGGGCCTGCGGATCCTTCCGGGAGGACATCTCAATTTCAATGAACTCTTTAATCTTGAAATCGTGCTTGCGAGCGTATTCGTGGATCTCAAGACGCTGTTTATTAATGTCCTGGGTGTCAGTTGACACTCTGAGGTAAGCTATTGCAGCCATTTAACCAACCCTCCGTCTTTACGCCTGTGAACGGGATGTGTATGACGACTTTCTAGTATTATGGAGTTTTCTGTTACTGATGAATGATAGCGTCCCAATAATGGCCAACGCTGCCCCAAAAAGGATGATGGCTCCATCACCTTTCAGAAGAGCGAAGAACAAGATAACATAACCAGCAAGACCAAAACCTGCTGCAACAATGTATCCGACGATGATGCCCACGTTAAATTGCCACTGTACGAGATCCCTAACCTTTTCCGGCTTAAACCCGAATTTGTTGAGTTCATCAGCGATTAGCGAATCCTTCATCTCGTTGTCGGCTACGACTTCCGCAAGTAGCTTATCCCTCAATTTAGTATCCCTCACTTCATCCATGATTTTCTGTATCAACATTCCTTTGTTCAATACCTTCATACCCTCCTGTCAAGCATAATCACAATTATCATATAAAAATGTACAGCTGTTGTCAATAAATAATATCTATTAATAGTGTCAATTAGAGTCAATATTAGACGGCCGTATATTATATACACTGCAGAGAGAAATGAATGAAAAAGGCAAGCCACAATTTATTCAAGTCTGATCCGGAATCTGCTATTAAAATCGGAANNTTTTTAAGAGAATACTGATAATCTTAAAGAAACTACTTTGTAATAAAAATATATGGGGGAATTTTACACAAGTCCTTAACAGTGGGTATTACGCATCGAAAGAGAGTAACAAAATGATCGCAGGCACGAGGAACTGCTGGATTTGCTTGTTAGCTCACAATAGTCAGGTTCGCAGAAGTGAGCTCTCTTATTTCAAGTCTCTGTAGAGTCCTTTCATCAAACCAAGATTCGTTCGCTTCTTTCCATAAGAATTCATGAAGGTACGGAGTTCCTAATGCATTGCAAACTATGCATATTCGATATTTCAGCTTCGCCTTTTTGCTAATTTTATATTCATTCGGCGTGAGTCCTACAATCACCGCATCGGTACCGACTGCCGAAGTTCCTTTGACCTCGATAAAGAGTGTGTTTGATCCTTTTTCGGCAAGAAGATCATATCCTACGTTGTCGGCTTCTACTGACTCTACATTATATCCATGTCTTGTGTAATAGTCTATGGCTGTGTTGATGGCACTTTTCTCGATCCTGAGTTTGATTTCTTGATCTATCGGTTGTCTTTTTCCTCTATAGGGCGACGAGTAGTCACCATCTTCAACGCGCGCCATATACTGAAGCAACTGCTTCTTAAATTTCTGTACTTCTGGAGAATTGTGTTGGAGATAAGATACAAATGTTTGGGACCCGAAACCTTTGTGCGTGACGGGTACTATAAAGTTCCTCTCGCTTGCAGGGATTAGCGTAGCGTCTGAATACTTAGTACGGATGTACCAGCCAGGGTTATAAAGAATACCATTAAAATTAAAAAATCTCTGATTATTTGGTTTCTGTTCTGTCCTGTATACCCTTGCATTTTTATACCAACCAATTACGACTGCACCTTCTGATGATCGCGCACGCCAAACCACAAGAACATCGTCAACATAGCTTTCTGCACCCTCATCAAGCCGATTTATGTCGATCGTTCCCTTCCGGGCTTGAACATATCCAAAAACGTAATTGCCGTTCTTCTTGAAATTTATGACTTCATGCCCGTATCCATTTTCTTCTATAAATTCACCTCCGTTAATTGGGTAATCTGTATCGGTGATTCCTTGATATTCTCGCATCCATGCAACATTGCACATTAGCAGTTTCATCAAAGTCATACCTCCCAATATAATATAAAGCTAGCGCTTGGCTTCAGCGGCTCGCTTTATGGCCGCTGCAAGCCGTTGTTAGCCTCAGTTTTTGTTATTGTCAATGGCGATTTAAAA
>PLLV01000244.1 GCA_003142295.1 Syntrophaceae bacterium | reverse complement strand
ATGGGAATTACCCAGCACGCCTGTGGCACGGCGAATGTCCATGCCGTCTGTGACCTTGCCATGCTCTGCGGCCAGATCGGCAAAACATTTTCCGGCGTCTATCCGCTCCGCGGGCAGAACAATGTCCAGGGCGCCTGCGACATGGGAGCGCTGCCGAATGTCTACCCGGGATACCAGAGCGTCAGCGATTCGGCCGTTCAGGAAAAATTTGAGAAGGCCTGGGGAAGGGAGCTTTCCGGGAAACCCGGCCTGACCGTAACGGAGATGATCGGCTCTGCCGGGAAAGAGATACGCGCGCTTTACATCATGGCGGAAAACCCCGCCTTGAGCGATCCCGATGTCAACCACGTGCTCCAATCCTTGAACAAGCTGGACTTCCTGATTGTCCAGGATATCTTTCTCACGGAGACGGCGAAATTCGCCCATCTGGTTTTGCCGGCGGTATGCTTTGCCGAAAAGACGGGGACGTACACGAACACGGAAAGAAGATTCCAGCTCTTGAGAAAAGCCATTCTACCCCCGGGTGAGGCAAAGGGAGACTTCGAGATTATCTGCCTGATTGCCAACGCTCTGGGGCTCGATTTCCCGTATAAGCATCCGGGTGAGGTCATGGAGGAAATCGCGTCACTGGCGCCCGACTATGGCGGCATTCGCTTTGACAGACTGGAAAAGGCGGGTTTGCAGTGGCCGTGTCCGGACACAGGCCATGAGGGAACACGATTTCTTCACGAGGGCCAATTTACACGGGGCAGGGGGCTCTTCATCGTACCGGCATACACACCGCCCTTTGAAAAGCCGGACGACGAATATCCGTACTATCTCAATACGGGAAGGATGTTTGCCCACTATCACACCGGCACGATGACGCGCCGCTCCCCCTTTCTCAACAGGGAGATGGCCGGTCCTTATGCGGAGATGCACCCCGAAGATGCAATGCGCGGAGGTATCAGAGAAGGCGACAGGATCAGGATAACCAGCAGGCGGGGCAGTATTGTCACTGCGGCCAGAATTACGGAGAGGGTTGCCAGAGGCTCTATATTTGCACCCTTCCACTTTACCGAAGCGCGTGCCAACATCCTGACAAATCCCGTTCTCGACCCCATCTCCAAGATACCGGAGTTCAAGGTGTGCGCTGCAAAGATAGAAAAGGAACCGAATGAAAAACAGGAAAGATAAGATTGCCGAAGCGAAGCGCGTATCCGGCGCCGATTCCTGCGTGGAGTGCGGGCGTTGCGTTGCCGCCTGTCCCATGGCGGAGATGTATGCGAATTTTTCCATCGAGATGTCGCCGCGGGGCATCATAAAAAAGACTCTCATCGGCGATCCAGTAGTTGAGGACAAGAACATCTGGTATTGCACGGAATGCAACGCCGGTACGGATACATGCCCCCAGAAAGTTAGCTGCAGGGATTTGATCAGAAAGCTCAGGGAGGCAGCCGTAGATGAGAATCTACTGGAAAATGCGAAGACCTGCAAATGCTGCGGCAGGGCATTTGTGGCGATTCCCGTGGAAGACTTCGTCTTCGCCAGGTTAAAGGATGAACCCCCGAATGTGTTCGGGGTGCTCGATATATGTCCGCCATGCCGGCGGGAGATTTATCTTCTGAGAAATGCGTAAATGACTGAACAACAGACTACAGAGAAGCCAATGGCCGAACAGGATTTTTCTCTAAATCTTGATGATCTGCGACCCCGTCGCGTGGAGAAGAGGCGTCTTTCCGACTACTTCATGCCGCCGCGCCATTCATTTATCCTTTTTCATCCCGACAGATGCACGGGCTGCGGCGCCTGCGAGATGGTCTGTTCCACGAGGAATGTAGAAAAAGTTGCCCCTGCCTCCGCCAGCGTGAAGGTTGTCAGAGATGAAAAGCAGGGTAAGAACTTCTCTATACTCTGCCAGCATTGCCGCAAGCCCCTTTGTCTTCCCGCCTGTCCCACAAGGGCCATCGAAAAGGGCGAGGACGGCATCGTGCGCATAGACAAACTCTTCTGCACCGAGTGCGGCCTCTGTACCATGGCATGCCCGGCGGCAGCCCCCATCAAAGACCCCGGCAGTCAGGAAATACATAAATGCGACCTCTGCGAAGGCGATCCTCTCTGTGTCAAACACTGCCCTGAGAATGCGCTCACTTTTACGAGGGGAAAGGCTTTTCGCTGGATAAAGGGACTGCGCTGGACTTCTCAGCTTGTATCTTTTCTGCTCTTGGTCATGGTTTTCATCGGCACGTTCTGCTACTTCAGGACGGGAAGCGTCAGTTTCGCCTGTCCCACCGGGACCCTTCAGAATATTGCATCAACGGGAACCATTGTGCTCTTCGGTGTTTCATCGGCACTGGCTCTCCTCATTCTCACCGTTCTTGCGGGAAGACTTTTCTGCGGATGGATCTGCCCCTTCGGTTTTGTCCTCGACCTCGTGGATAAGATAACTCCCAGGAAAATCGGCTGGCCATCGTTTCTCAAGAGCCGGATGACAAAGTACGGCGTATTGTCCGGCGCCGTCGGGGGGAGCTATGCCCTCGGTTTCCAGGTCTTCTGCACCGTCTGTCCCATCGGAACGCTCTGCCGTTCCTACGGAGTACAGTCCTTCTTCAAGAGCGCCGAGCTCGCCATCGTTCCCATCCTGGCAAGCCTTGAGATCGCACAGAGAAGATCATGGTGCAGATATTTCTGCCCTGTGGGGGCTGCATTGGGGCTCACGTCATTATTGCGTCTGATAAAAATAGTCATCGGGGCAAAGAGGTGCAAGAAATTCTCCTGTATTCAGTGTGCGGAGGTCTGTCCCGTAGGGATTATAGACGCCGACAAATTGAGGGAAGGGTTATCACCGAAAATTCCCATGACGGAATGTATCATGTGCATGAGGTGCATTGATCGATGCCCCTATGATGCGGCGAAGATCCGATTTCGCTGGCAGAAGGCGGTGCCGGGAGAAGGCAGGATATGAATCCCTTCCAGCCATTTTACAATATGAAGATCGGCGTTGTCGATCTTTCCGTCTCATCCGCTGAGGTCATTCCTCTGGATCAGGAGCAGGTGAGCAGGTATCTTGGCGGGGCGGCCATGAATAGCGCTATCCTCGAAGGATATCAGACTGACGCTCTGGTCTTCGGTACTGGCCCTTTGACGGGAAGTTTTGCTCCCGCCTCGTCTCTCATGATCGCATCGTTTGCGTCTCCCATTTTCAAGCGTCTCTGCCACGTCCCTCTCATGCTGCGCACCGGACCGGACATGAAATTTTCCGGTGTTGATTATCTCGTGGTGAAAGGAACTGCGCCGGAACAATCCATCCTCCATGTAAATCATGGAAAGCTCCGGATACTCCCCGCCGGGAATCTTCAGCATATGCCTGTTCCCGAAGCGATCAGAGAATTGAAGAAAACATCCCCTGCCTTTCAGTCTGTCATTCTAATGGGACCGGCGGCTGACCGCGGTGTTCCCTATGCGTCCGTCTCTATCGGGCAAAATGGCAGCCTTGACAAAGCCGGTCTCGCTTCCCTGATGGCCGCGAAAAACCTCAAGGGGATAATGCTCGGCGGCACTGACGGCCTTCCCTTCAATAGGGATAATCCGCATCAGGGGAAGGAACTCGAAAAAATAATCTCGACGGATAAGAATTTCAAGCACAGGGGATTCCACTCCGTCCTGAAAAAATTGGAAGGCGGGAAAGACGCGGGAAAATTTTTCAAGGCAAGCAGGAAAAAGGACATGGCCTGCTATCACTGCCCTTCTCCCTGCATGACCCATGTAAGATACTCATGGCAGGATCCAAGAAATAAGGAAATACAAAATTCCGAGGAGGGCTTGCTGCTTCTCGATCACGCGGGGTGTATAGCTCTTGCCAAAAAGGTGGGAAAGAATATCCTGCCGGCATTACGGGCCTGCCTGCATTATGGCCTTGATCCCGCCGCCGTTGCAGAAATGATCCCTGAAGGCGGGACGATGCTGGAATACCTCAATGCCATAGATAAAGTCATGTCTGACAACCCTCCTCGCACGACAGACGTTCCCGAAACGTATCGCCTGTTCGGGGGGGGAATCCCTCCCATCCTGACTGGTGATTTATGGGAGAAGAGGATTGGCCTCGCCATGATCCTTGGCGTCTGTCCCATATTTCTCCTTCGGTTTCCGCAGATCACCGACGCCGCTCTCCTCTCCTTCATCTCTGCAAGTGAAGACGTCTTAAAGACTATGCAAGAGCGCCTTTCCTCCGCAATCTCTTCTCTCTTAAGCCCCCTTTGACAAAGGGGGTAGCAGGGGATTTTCCGGCAGGGTAGTTTCTTGGAAGCGAACGTTAGGTCGCGTGCCAGTCTGACGAAGTCATTTCATACCCTCCACATGTCATTCCCGCCCCCCAACGTCATTCCCGCGGAGGCGGGAATCCAGTCCACCTTTTGTCATTTCGACCGCAGGGAGAAATCCTTTTTGTGAACATAGCTGACCGTATCGGGCCTGCTGGTTATAATTCATGGTGTTTGCTTTTTGGACTGAAATGTCGTCTTGGAGGATCGAACATGAAAATCAAGACAACACCTACGAAGTGTGAAGTTTAATCTATGCTGACTCTTCATGATTTTCAATTGAAAGTTGGTATTACGGAAATTTGATATAACTAATAATTAAGTAAGCTCTCCTCGGAATTACGCCATTCATAATGATATCAAGAAACGTTTAAGATTATCGAAGATTTGATTACTGAATTGCCAATACCCCTTACTTGCAGCTTGACCAAGTCGTAAACCTGGTTTTTGTCTCGACGCAAGGAAAGCCTGTACCTTAGCTTTATCAATATTACTTGGCACCAATCCTACATCTTCCAGACACCTGAAATATTCACTAATGCATACCATCGCTGGATCGTTACTTACTGAATCTAAGCAAATGGTCTCCAACATCCCTCTAGATTCTGCATTGGGCAGAATGAAGACCCCAACTCTCGGATTACCATCAAAGATTACTGCAGGCTCTTTCGGAACTGTTAATTTCGACTTTCTCAGTCCAGAGCAAACGCTTCGGAAAGCAGATAGTGCATCATTATCTGCATCTCGCACAACCCCTAACGAATTAACCTTAGTCTTGAATCCAGGTGAAGCCACTAAAGCAGACAAAAAATCCGCCAACTCATCCTTGCCACCAAAGTTCTGCAATTGAATATCACCCAAGCTCAAGGTACGTATTAAGGCTAAAAAAAATACCTCGGTATCCCTTCCTTCAACCAATAACTGTTTTGGGTAAGAGATCTCTTTAGGGTTCATCTCACTTCAAGCTCTGCTCTTAGCGCGGCATCCAAGGTTTTTTTGTCATAAGAAATAGCCTCGATTCGATTATCGACCACTTCTAAACGCTGTAATTTGAAATCATATTTTTCTACCTGCAAGAATGCCTCATGACCGGCTTGAATACATTCCCAACTATGTGTCGTTGCTATAATCTGTGCGTCTTCCTTCCTTGCAGCCTCACCAATCGCCGCCCAAACTTTTCTCATTACACTGTGGTGGAAACCATTTTCGATTTCATCAATGAGTACAAGACCGCCCGGGAAACTTCTTATCGCCAATAAAATAGAAAGCAGTCGAACGAATCCAGCTCCCAAATGTGGAACAGGCACCAGTTCTCTTAGACCTATATCAGCATTAATTAGAGGAACACCACCTGTGACTAAAACAGCCAAACGTTTTATACGCGGTTCAATAAATTTTACAGTCAGCAATATCTCTTCATGTCTTCCCACTCGTTCCAGATTGCTGAAACGCTCCGCATCCTCTCTTAACGGACGACTTGAAGCTGAAAAGAATATACCTGATGGCTCTATCATTGATTGCGGCTCAGAAAGTTTGATTCCGTCAACTGCGATATACAGCCTCGTAGACAACTTCTTTCCTCTGATATCTTCAAACTCGTACAACAACTCCTTTTGAGCTTCAGCTGGAGAACCTGTCCCTGCAGTGCCTTCATTAGATTCAGTGGGAACTACTACTCTTGATTCCTTTGGATCAACCAACTTAATTTTCAAGCTTCTACGTTTTTTATCCGACATAGTAGCCGTTAACTCAATTGTTTTATCTGTCTGCTTATCCGAAAATAACCAACCCCACATCTCTTCAGGCTTAAGGTTGAACTGCTCAAACCCTCTGAGTGCGTTAATAGTCATAGCTAGGTTTGGGTTATGCCGCCCACAATGTAAAAAAAATGCCTCAAGCAGCGACGATTTACCGATATCATTCATCCCAGAAACAAGGTTCACTCGATCCAATTCCTTAATGCTTAACTCTGTGAAGCACTTAAAATTCTTAATTAAAAACGTATTGTACATAACTTATTCTCCCAGAATACATCAATCGCCAGCAACCGGCGGCATCCAACAATTAATATACCAACTTTTTTTATGGGAATTCGCTTGGATATTAACTTATTCGAAGAAAAATGAAAAGATAAAAATACATGTCCGGAGAGTCAGGCAATACTTGAATAATTTCGGATCGCGGTATTGTCGATTTTCAATGAAAAAACAGTCCGTCTATTTTTCTCGAAGATGCCTATCAATTATTGCCGTTTGAAATGTTGCATCCCTATAATGGTTGAATAATTATTGACTACAGCTTGCTATATTGTAGTTTAGGATTGAGGGAGTGCCGAGATACATATATCCTTCCGCTGCAAAATTGCTTATTCCAGGAGAAAGTCAAGGAGGGATATGGTCATGAGGAAAGCAGATACCGGGAAAGTGAAGGTTGTAAAGGACGACACGCTGATAGTTGCGATAGATGTAGGAATGGAGATGAACAGGGGATATTGTACCACCCCTGACGGAAGGAGCACCAAGCCATTCAAGTTTGACAATACCAGGGAGGGACTCGATACACTTTGGAGCATGATTATGACAAGCAAGGACAGATTTAAATGTAACGAGGTGATTGTCGGATATGAATCAACCGGTCCCTATGGGGAGCCGATGGTTCATTACATGATGAAAAAGCCAGTGAGGGTG
>PLLV01000200.1:35131-40833 GCA_003142295.1 Syntrophaceae bacterium | reverse complement strand
TGCTGCCTCCCGTAGGAGTCTGGACCGTGTCTCAGTTCCAGTGTGGCTGATCATCCTCTCAGACCAGCTAACCATCGTCGCCTTGGTAGGCCATTACCCTGCCAACTAGCTAATGGTACGCGGACTCATCCTTCAGTGAAAGCTTGTAAACAGAGGCCTTCTTTGACTGTTACACCGCAGTGAAAGCAGTATTATTAGGTATTAGCCCACCTTTCGATGAGTTATTCCCAACTAAAGGGCAGATTATCCACGCGTTACTCACCCGTGCGCCACTTTACTCATTCGCCGAAGCGAACTTTCTCGTACGACTTGCATGTGTTAGGCACGCCGCCAGCGTTTGTTCTGAGCCAGGATCAAACTCTCCAGTTTTAATCCTTATAGAGATTGCTCTCTAACTTTCCAACAAATTGAAAAGGACCCACAAATCTATTATCCCACTATTCAATTTACAAAGAACAATTCTAAAGCGAGCTTTTAGAGTAATTTAAATTAGCAATCCTGTCAAGATTTATTTCTCGAAGCACTATACGTGAAGAGTTATTGCAGTACTAAAAAGAAATCCGTCAAGACTGAAAAGAGTCGGTTCTTCTACATATTCTTTCGGCAATAGTCAAGATAAATCTTTGCCAAAAAATAAAAATTTATTTCACGGTAATAAGGGCGTGTTTTTTCTTACCTTTTCTTAAGTGAATTTCCCCATGCTCATTGAGGTCGTTGATGGTGATTTTTTCATCAAACTCCTCAATTGGGCGGTCATTGACATATATACCGCCCTGCGCAATCAGGCGTCTTGCTTCTCCACTGGTACCAGCTAAACCCACTTCACAGGCAAGTTTAAAGGCGGGAATGCCCTTTTCAAGTTCGGCCCTGGATTTCTTAGTCGATGGAATAACGGTGCCTGACGCCTTTAAAGTTAAAGATGGTATCGTGATATCAGCCCAACCTCGAACATCAGAATCTGCCTCTCTCGGAATGCTGCATGATGGGAAAAGCCCTTTTTCTACTGACTTTGTGTTAAAGGCCATTGTAGACATCTTCCACGCAGCAATCGCAGCCTCTTGGCCATGGGTTATCTTCGTCGCCTCAAAAGCCAACACGGCCTTGGCCATGTTCAACCTTGAATCAATCAGATTTCGGACTTCCTCTATCTCTTTCATCGGTAAAAAAGTGAAAAGTGCCAAAAACCTCTCCACATCGGAATCATCTGTATTGATCCAGAATTGATAGTACTCGTGGGGAGATGTCAGTTCCGGGTCGAGCCACACGGTTCCCTTTTCAGTTTTCCCCATCTTATATCCATGCGATGTTGTAATGAGGGGAAATGTTATGCTGAAGGCATTCTTTCCCTCAACCCTTCTTATAAGGTCACTGCCGGCCAGCATATTGCCCCACTGATCATTTCCGCCCATCTGCAGAACACAACCATAATAGGTAAAGAGATGCAAAAAATCATAGGCCTGGAGCAGCATATAATTAAATTCAATAAAATTGAGCCCCGTCTCCAGACGCGTCCTGTAGCTCTCCGCCGCCAGCATCTTATTTACGCTGAAGTGTCTCCCTATATCTCTAAGAAACTCGATGTATTTAAGCCCAGTCAGCCACTCTGCATTATTCAATAATATGGCCTTACCTTTTCCAAAATCCATATATCTCGACAGCTGCTTCTGCAAACAAGTCGCGTTGTAATCAATTTCTTCTCGCGTGAGAATCTGACGCATTTCAGACTTCCCGCTGGGATCTCCTATCAGACCTGTTCCCCCACCGATCAGGATAATCGGGCGATGTCCGCATTCCTGCATATGCATCAAAGCCATTATCGGTACAAGGCTCCCTATATGCAGACTTGTCGCAGTCGGGTCAAAGCCGATATAGCAGGTAACGTGTTCATTTTGCAGCAGGCAGCGCAGTTCCGCCTCATCCGTCACCTGTTCCACAAATCCCCTTTCGGCAAAGACGTCATACACGTTCTTCAATTTCTCTTCTCCACTGCTTTCTGTCAAGGGCTCGTTTGGCTCCACATATCATCATTCCGGCATGTCGCTGTTCAGCAAGGTATACCGGCAGATGACTATTGGTCCCAGTAGTTTTCTCAATCTCTCAGATGTACGGTTAGCCTATCAATTCCTGTAGCCTTAGCGCTTTTTCCATCAACGTCGACAACAACACCCTGCAGCCGAACATCATCCTTAGCCACATCAAACTTATTTGGTATTTGCGTCAAAAACCTCTCCATCACAGCATCCTTTCTTATTCCGATGATAGAATTGAAAGGACCCGTCATCCCGACATCTGTTATGTAGGCAGTGCCGCCGGGAAGTATGCTTTCATCGGCAGTCTGCACATGTGTATGCGTTCCAAGAACAGCACTGACACGACCATCAAGAAACCACCCTATAGCCTCTTTCTCCGAGGTCGCCTCTGCATGCATGTCGACAATAATTATCCTCGTATATTTTTTCATCTTTTCGATTTCTCTTTCAGCCGCTCTGAAAGGACAATCGATGGACTTCATAAAGACCCGTCCCATCAGGTTAATCACACCGCAGGATATCCCCGATGAATCAGGCCTGATGACACTCCCCCACCCTGGCGAACCCGCGGGATAATTGGCCGGCCTGAGAAGTGTTTCATAGTCTCCAACGAATTCACTAATCTCTTTTTTGTCCCAGATATGATTCCCTGAAGTCAACACGTTGATGTGATTGCTGTAGAGCTCTTCAACGACGTCTCTGGTCACACCAAACCCTGCAGCTGCATTCTCACAATTCGCAATGACAAAATCAATCTTGTATTGAAAAATGATTTCGGGCAGAAGCTCACGAACCGCGCGTCTTCCAGGTTTGCCTACTATGTCTCCAATGAACAATATCTTCATCTGCGTTTTCTATCTTGCATAATCTGAAACCCGTGTTTCCCTGATGACAGTTACTTTTATTTGACCTGGATAAGTCAAATCAGCTTCAATCTTCTTGATAATATCCTTGCAGAGCATAACCGCATCGTCATCCGAAATCTTTTCATTTTCAACAAGTATGCGTATCTCTCTTCCTGCCTGTATGGCATAGCATTTATCAACTCCGCTAAAAGAATTTGCTATACTCTCAAGTTCTTCCAAACGTTTGACATAGGTTTCCAGCATCTCCCTGCGTGCGCCTGGCCTCGCCGCCGACAGGCTGTCAGCCGCCTGAATGAGCACGCCCAGGAGTGTATTGGTTCGACCATCATCATGGTGCGTCGCAATGGCCTGAACAATCCTGGGAGATTCACCAAATCGCTTTGCGTAATCGGCACCAATTGCCGCATGCGTACCTTCGACCTTATGGTCCACCGCTTTTCCTATGTCGTGAAGCAACCCTGCCCTCTTGGCTTCTTTGACGTTCATTTTCAACTCCGCAGCCATTATACCTGTAAGGTGAGCGACTTCAACAGAATGCTGAAGGACGTTTTGAGAAAAGCTAGTCCTGAACTTGAGACTTCCTAATAGATTCGTAATTTCAGGATGGAGGTCATGTACTCCTACATCAAAAGATGTACGTTCGCCAGTCTCGCGAATAATAGCATCCACCTCCGTTTTAACCTTCTTCACTATATCCTCAATCCTGCCGGGATGGATTCTGCCGTCTGTAATCAATCTCTCCAGAGACATTCTTGCCACTTCCCGTCTGATGGGATCAAAACTCGATAGGACAACGGCTTCCGGTGTATCATCAACGATTAAGTCTATGCCCGTTGCTGCTTCAATAGCCCTAATATTTCTGCCTTCCCTTCCAATAATTCTGCCCTTCATTTCATCGTTGGGAAGATTGACCACTGATACAGTGTTCTCAGCAACGAATTCGCTTGCATATCTTTGCACGGCGTACGTAATGATCTCTCGTGCATTCTTATCAGAAGTCCGTTTGGCTTCTTCCTCTATCTTCCTTATATTAATAGCCGCTTCCCGTTTCGCTTGAGCTTCCATGGACTGCATGAGATAATTTTTTGCCTCCTCAGAGGAAATGCCTGCAATTTTCTCCAGCTTTTCTTTCTGTTCCTCAAGCAAACGGTTTAACCTTTCATGTTTATCATTTATCTGCGATTCCTTGCTTATCAAGCCCTTCTCCCTGTTCTCAATATTCGTTTCTTTCTGAGACAGCGAGTCTATCCTTCTATCTATATTTTCTTCTTTGGACCGCAGCCTTCGTTCAAGATTGTCGAGTTCAAGTTTCCTCTCTTTTGAATCTTTTTCGAATTCCGTTTTTGTCTTGAGAAGATTTTCTTTAGCCTGAAGTAGAGCCTCCTTCTTGATGGTTTCTGCTTCCTTCTTTGCCTCATCTATAATTCTGGCTGAGAGTTTTTCTGATGATTCCAGTTTCTTGTCGGAAAGCCTCTGTCTCAACGCATATCCCAACAAGATACCGAGGGCTATAGAGCCGATTACAATAAACGCGATTAAAGTGTTATATATCAAGGCCTCTTCACCTCCCTAATCTATGATGTGGAACAGAATATCCAAGGCTTATCATGGATAAAATGTTCATTGTACGAATTTACAACGCAAGATCTTTCAACTTGTCTCATCCGCTCCAGGGTACTTTGATTAACCATTTATCCGCGGCTGCGCCGTGAAAAAGTCCAAGTCTCATTGAATTAATGGGGATATGATGGAAGGGATTGGGTTAACTGTGCGGCTGCGGGAACAAATCCTGATGAAAGCCCTAAATTATAAAATAAAACCCCCGCCTATGCCGTGTTAAACACCTTTTTGAACCTTCCGATAAGGTGGGCACCCTATTGTTGCTTTAGGCTTTCCACCCCCGTTTTTACGGGATGCTGGCAGACATGCACACCGCTAACAAGGAAAGGCCCCCGGTTCCAAGGTGTTGGCTCAAAAAATGAATGTTAATCACGCACACTGCAGGGGATAATATCTTCTTACTTCACCTTATCTCATCAATAAGATCAATCAGTCTCTCGGATCTACTCTCTAATTGATTACAAATATCTTCTTTCATTCCCTTAAATTTAATATACTCATCTGCAATGTTCAAAGCAGCCAGTATGGCAACATTTAAGGTGTTCGCGTTTGCGGATGTATTTCCTACTTCTTTTATCTTGTCATTTACGTACTTGACAACGCTTGCTACGTGTTCATCCCCTGAATCAGATAAAACTGACAACTCCTGCCCCAGTATATTGATATTAAAACTCTTGTCCAAATACATGACCTCAATATTCATTAATGTACATTAATATCCTGAAGCAAATCAAGTAGTGAGTCCACCTTTGTGCGTATCGAATCCCTTTCCTCGTTTAATCCCCTTATTTTATTGTTCGCCCCTTCTAACTCCAATCCTTTGCTCTTGAGAAGTTCTTCTAATTCATGATTCTTCTTTCTCAGTAAAGCATGTTCTTCGATAAGATTTTTAATCTTGCTTTCCAATTCCTCAAATTTAACAAGTTCCACAATTCATCACATCTTTCATACGGTTTTTGATCGCATTCCTTACAATTGAACACCCTGAAAATAGGCTGTTAATTGTAAGAGAAGAAACTCCTGCTGATCAATGAACCTCTCGGTAATTTTTATCCAAAGAATTGGTTTGGATTATGCCAATTCGGTCCATAAATGTCAAGCGCTTATTTTATTGTTTCAGGGGCATGGGAGGGCCTTCCACGATAGCATGGAAAAATCGGTGAACTGCATCTAATATGTCATTCTT
>PLLV01000200.1:26995-35107 GCA_003142295.1 Syntrophaceae bacterium | reverse complement strand
CGCTCCTCAAGATGTTTTATGATTTCGCCGAATAACCAGGGATTGCCAAGCGCTGCCCTTCCCACCATGATGCCGTCACAACCAGTAGTTTTTATCATACGGTAAGCGTCTTCGGGACTTCTTATATCGCCGCTTCCTATTACAGGGGTATGTAATTTTTTTTTCACTTCTTCAATAACGCTCCAATCTGCAGCCCCGCTGTATCCCTGATCTGCAGCACGGGGATGGAGTATCACTGCATCTACTCCGCAATCTTCAGCTATGCTAGCAATCTCAAGGGCCCTCATTTCACCGCGATGCCAGCCTGAACGAAGTTTTATAGTCAATGGCAATGATGTCGCCTTCCGGATCGCTTGCAGGATACGGCGCACTCGATCAGGTTCTTTCAAGAGGGCGGCTCCGGCGCCCGTCTTTACGACCTTTCTAACAGGACAGCCCATGTTTATATCTATCAGATCCGCACCGGTATCGGTAGCCATTTGCACCGCTTCGCAAAGGACACCCGGATCGGCTCCGAATACCTGGACGCCTAAGGGTTTGTCATCAGGTGAGGATAGAAGGTATCGGTAGCTCTTCTTGGTCTTCCTGACAAGGCCATTGGCACTGATCATTTCCGTAAATGCTAAACCACACCCGAATTCTCTGGCGAGGGTCCGGAAAGGCAGATTCGTAATGCCCGCCATGGGCGCCAGAAAAACATTATTCTTGAGGGTCAGATTTCCTATTTTCACTTGCATATTGTCATGCGTTCGGACGCCTTTTCGAGATCATCCGGCGTGTTTATACCCATGACTTCGAAGGAGTTGGCAGTGACGAACGATCTGGTCTTAAAACCCTTCTTCCAGGCGATGCCAACTATATCCGTGAGATAGTATTCTTTCTGGATATTTTCATTGCCTATGTCGCCAACGGCTCTAAAGAGGAAATTGCTTTCGACGCAGTATATGCCCGTATTTATCTCTTTTATTTTCTTCTCAGCAAGAGACGCATCTTTTTCCTCCACAATCCGCAATATCTCACCTTTCTCCCCTTCCTTGATTACTCGTCCATAGCCGGAGGGATCATCCAATATCGTTGTCAGAACCGTAACAATCGATTTTTCCAGGATATGGACTTCCAGCAGGGCCCTGATTGTTGAAGGCGAAAGCATAGGGACGTCACCGCACAATATCAGTATGGTGCCGTTGTAACTGTGGAAAACATCTCTCGCCTGAAGAACGGCATGTCCCGTTCCCAGCTGCTCAAGCTGTTCTACGAAGATCAAGCCCTGATCCTTGAATGCCTCCCTGACGAGACCTGCCTGGTGACCTATGATGACCACAATTTTTTCCACGTTCACTGCCCNNCGCCTTCATCCTCTTCCCCTTGCCTGCGGCCAATATGACGGCACTCACTTTTTGTTTTTCATTTCCGTTCATTCAACGACCTTGCATATCAATTCATTAAGTTAAGGCTAATGGTAACAAAAAAATGTTCCTTGCCTTCACAGGGGCGGCAAGGGCCGGATTCACCCTGATTATTCCTTTTACAAATTCCGGACAAGGCGCGCAACTTGCCATACATGCTCCTCATGCGCAAGGTGAGTTTATCCACCCGCCTGCCGACAGTCGCACCTTGTAACTTCTGCTTCTTGCTTCGCCGTGACTCCCGCTTATTTATCTTGACTCTTTTTTATAAACCATCAAGGGCTGGTCTTATCTCCTCCGCTGACATCTACATCAGCCGGCAGCTCAATTAAGACCTCTTTGATGGATTTTGCGTCGGCATCCTCTATGACGAGCAGAGCGTTACCATGTCTTAATGTATCTCGTCTTTTCGGTATCTTCTCCATCTTGTAAAGCAAGAATCCCCCGAGGGTTTCATAGTCTCCGCCCGGAATGTCCAGTGGAAGCAACTGATTAATCCTCTCTATACTTATTTTGGCATTGACGAGATATTTCCCCGCCCCGATCTTCTTATACATCTTTTCTCCACTGCCATATTCATCGTCAATCTCACCCACAACCTCCTCGAGAATGTCTTCTATCGTCACAATACCTAAAGCACCACCATATTCATCAACAACGACGGCCATCCTCTCACCTCTGATCAGCAATTCAACGAGGAGTTCTTTGGCAAGTTTTGTCTCCGGAATATAATAGACCACCGGTTTAAGATAGGATTCGATCGTCTCGTTCCGACCAGAAAGAGAAGGATGATTTGAAGCCCGTCCATGCAGGGCCTCTAAGAGGTCAAAGTAGTGAAGTATACCGATGATATTGAATATCTGATCGCGATAGACGGGAATGCGCAGATATTTTTTTTCAGATGCAAGTTGAACTGCCTCTCTGAGAGTGGCCGTTACCGGCAGAGACGTCATTGCCGATAGAGGCACCATTATTTTATCGGCAGTTACCTCGAAAAAATCGATGATATTTCTGATCATTTCCCTTTCCGTGCCCAGAATATCGCTTTCTTCCGATCTGTGCCTCAGGATAAATTTCAGACCGTCTTTTGTAATATAGGAAGCAGAGACAATATCTTTTNNGAATTCCGCATGCTGCTGGAAAATACTCTTGGGAATAATCTCCCCCATGATGAGGAGTGTCGGAATCATAACAGCAACAGCTAACATCGGGCCTTTGGCCAAACCAAATGCGGATATGAACAGAGCGGTAGCTATGGAGGTGCTCGTAACGACACATAACCCCGTCCCGCTTAATGTCGTTGAAAGGAACCAGTCCGGTTTCTCGAGAAGTCTCAGGGCAACTTTGGCAGAACGGGACCCCATGTTCGCCTTCTGCCTCATCTTATTGACGTCCGAGACAACCAAGGCGAGTTCACCTCCGGAGAATAGTCCCTCAAGGCATATACAGGAAAGTATCAATAGGATGGAAAGGACGTTATCCATCATCGCTTTTCTCCCGCTTTTCAATCCTTATATTCAAAATCCTCGCCTTGCCCATTTTTTCCACCCTAAAAGCGTACTCACCAAAGCGAACCTCTTCCCCTTTTGCAGGCAGTTTCCCGAAAAGATGGAAGACAAAGCCACCGACAGTATCAAAATCTTCCTCCGGGATCGAAATTCCCATCAGATTGTTCAAGTCTTCCGCAGGCATTTTTCCTGATACCAGCAATGTTCTGCCATCGATTCTCTGCCAGAGGTTATCCCTCAGTCCGTAGTCATCATAGATATCCTCAAAGAGGCTCTCGATGATATCCTCAAGTGTAATCATGCCGGAAACACCACCATACTCATCGACAATTATGGCAATTTGAATCTTTCTCGTCTGAAATTCCCTAAGGAGGCTGGCGGCACTTTTTACCTCAGGGACAAACCACGGCTTTTTCAATAATTTATTTATATGAAGGCCACCGCCTTCTCCGGAGATTCCGCTTATGAGGTCCCTTGCAAACAGGATCCCCAGAATGTCATCCCGATCACTGCCGTAAATGGGTATCCTTGTATGCCGTGCTCTGACGATTTCTGCTTCCATCTCTGCCATGCTAAGAGACATGGGAAGACAAAACATCTCGACGCGGGGAATCATGATCTCTGAAACCGGCTTATCGGCCAGGCCAAATACCTTGTGTATGAGATCCCTCTGTGCTTCTTCCAGTCCTCCTTCCTTCTGATAGACATCAATGAGGATCTTAAATTCATCTTCTGTAAGAGCCTTTTTCCCCGGTGATGTTTCATCCGAGAATAGGGATACAAAAAACCAGGATATTCTTTCCAATGCCCATACGACAGGGCGTTCAATTTTTGAGATGATCACCAAAAGAGGTGAGACGAACGACGAAAAAGATATGGGCCGAATAACGGCAAAAGTTTTTGGTATCGCTTCCGCAAAAATAAGCAACACCGGGGTTGTAACGGCAACTGCTAACCACTGACCATCCGCTCCGAAGTAATTAATGCAAAGGGAAGCCACCAAGACGGATATGGTAATGTTGACTGATTCATTACTTACAAGGATCGTAATGAGCAGCCTTCTCGGATGTTCCAAAAGCCTGTTTACATACGACAGAAACTGGGAGCGTTCTTCCTTCATTTTGTGGAGGTGGAGGGGGGTAAGCGAAAAAAGAGCAGCCTCTGAACAGGAAAAAAATCCCGACAGGAGAAAAAGAATAACAAGCAGTGCAATTTTGAATGTAATAAGATATTCCAATTTTATATCGAAAAATGTTCCTCAGTATTAAAATGATTGTCATGCATCACAAATATTTATATCAAATAGCTTATCAAATTTTTTCCATGAAAGACAGACTATTAATATCAACGTGCAATCAGTTTTGTTTGACGCGGATGATTTTTTCCGATATTTTGGGGTGAAGGGGCAGTAGTTTCAAAATTAGCGCCACGTGATATGCATGCGGATATAGTCTGCCGCAAAAAATTGTGTGAGGAGAAATGCCATGATTAACGTACTTTTAATCGGAAACGGTGCCCGTGAACATGCTATCGCCGAAGCGGTCATGAAATCTAAGCATCGGTTAAGACTTTTTTCATTTATGAAAGCCAACAACCCGGGCATTGCATCGATCTCAGAAAAAATATCCATTGGAAGCTACAGTGACCTGAAGGCCGTCAGCGCCTTTGCAAAAGGGACCTCTGTAGATTTTGCAATTGTCGGACCGGAAGACCCCCTTAATAGCGGAGTTGTTGATGCCTTGAAAGAAATAGGCGTTCCGGCGGTCGGTCCCACCAAGAGCTTGGCCCGTCTTGAGACTTCAAAGTCCTTCACAAGGAATTTACTCCGAAAATACGATATACCAGGGAATCCAAAATTTAAAATATTCACAGGCATGAAAGGAATCAAAGAATTCTTAAGCGAACTTGACGGTATAGTTGTTAAGCCTGACGGACTGACCGGAGGCAAAGGCGTAATGGTTCAGGGAGATCATTTTCAGACAGAGAAAGAGGCACTCGCATACTGCGAGCAGGTTCTGGCAGAGCATCAAAGTGTGACTATTGACGAAAGACTGGAGGGTGAGGAATTTTCCCTTCAGTGCCTGTGTGATGGAAAAACCGTTGTCGCAACCCCTCCCGTTCAGGATCACAAAAGGCGGTTCGTCGGCGATAAAGGCCCAAATACAGGGGGAATGGGATCATATTCTTGTGAAGATCACTCTCTTCCTTTCATGGATAAAAAAGACGTCGCAGAGGGTCTGGCAATTACCCAGAAGGTCGCAGAGGCAATTTATAAAGAAACAGGAGAGTATTACAAAGGAGTGATGTACGGTGGATTCATCATAACAAGATCCGGTATCAAACTCCTGGAATACAATGCCCGCTTCGGTGACCCCGAGGCCATGAATATATTTCCCATCTTGAAAACTGATTTCGTCGATGTCTGCAAAGCAATCATCGAAGGAACCCTGGACAGAATAAACATCGAATTCGAGAAAAAGGCAACAGTGTGCAAGTACGTTGTCCCTTTGGGTTACGGTCTTCCAAAAGACCATCCCCACGCTCAATCGACTTCGGCAAGAATCGAGGTTGGCGATGTGGGATCAGCACGCCTGTACTATGCTTCTGTTGATAAAAGGGAAGACGGACTTTATATGAGCACATCCCGCGCAATCGGCGTCGTCGGCATAGCAGACAGTCTCTATAAGGCGGAACAGATAGCTGAAAAGGCTGCTTCTCAGGTCAAGGGACCTGTAGATCACAGACCTGATATTGGTACGGAACCGCTCATTGAAAAAAGAATACGCCACATGCAACAAGTAAGGAGGTAAAGTGGTTTATAGGTATCACCAAGATTCTAGACCACGAAATGAATATGAATACTATCAAAAGGGCACTGATAAGCGTCACGGATAAGAAAGGACTTGTCGAGTTTGCACGGGGACTCAAGGATTTTAATGTAGTAATCGTGTCGACAGGAGGAACGGCGGCCCAGTTGCGGGCCAGCGGCATAGATGTGATCGATGTATCTGATTATACCGGGTTCCCGGAAATGATGGATGGCAGGTTGAAGACATTGCATCCGAAGATACATGGCGGCCTTCTGGCATTGCGCGATAATGAGGCCCACATGAAAGCTGCAGCGGAGCACCATATCGATATGATTGACATGGTTGTCGTCAACCTTTACCGGTTCGAAGATACCATAGCAAAACAAGACTGTACTCTTGATGGCGCTATCGAAAACATCGACATCGGCGGCCCGACCATGATAAGGGCCGCAGCGAAGAATTACCGCCATGTAAGCGTAATTACCGATCCCGATGATTACTCTGTCATCTTGGAGGAAATGAAAAACACGGGAGGGAAAATCTCGGAGGATACAAACTTTGCTCTCGCCGCCAAGGTCTTTCGACTGACAGCCAGATACGATGGTGCAATCTCCAACTACTTAAGCAGCATCAGCAAGGATGGGGGCCAAAAAACGTTCCCCGAAACTTTTACCGTTCAGTTTGTCAAGGCCCAGGATCTTCGCTACGGAGAGAACCCTCATCAGCACGCCGCTTTTTACAGGGAAACGGATCGACCCCCATCTGCCATAGCCGGTGCGCACCAGCTCCAGGGGAAGGAGCTGTCGTACAACAATATTATGGACAGCGATGCCGCATGGCAGATGGTGTCTGATTTTGAATTACCGGCTACGGTTATTGTCAAGCACGCCAACCCCTGCGGTGCAGCCACCTCTGGCAGTGATATCGCCGCAGCTTTCAGGAAGGCCATGGAAACCGACCCCGTTTCCGCCTTCGGGGGGATCGTGGCCGTAAACCGGACCATAGACAAAAAAGCAGCCCAAGATATGACCAAAATTTTCCTTGAAGTCATTATTGCACCAGGATTTGACGAGGACGCAAAAGCTATATTGAGTGCAAAACAGAACGTGAGGCTCCTGGAAATTCCTCTGACGGGAACGCGGCCTGCCGGCTATGATTTCCGGAGGGTCGTAGGAGGCCTTCTCATTCAAGAAAGGGATATGGATGATATTGATATCCGGAAAGTGCATGTAGTTACAAAGAGGCCTCCCACGAAGGAAGAATACCAGGCTTTGGACTTTGCCTGGAGGGTTGTGAAATACGTCAAATCAAACGCCATTGTGTACGCCACAAAGGACCAATTGGTCGGTGTGGGCGCAGGACAGATGAGCCGCGTGGACTCCGTAAAAATTGCCACCATGAAAGCCAAGCTGCCGACAAAAGGATGCGTATTGGCTTCTGATGCCTTCTTCCCATTCAGGGACGGCGTCGATATGGCAGCGGGCGCAGGCATTACCGCCATAATCCAACCCGGCGGCTCCGTCAGAGATGCAGAAGTTATCAAGGCAGCGGATGAGCATGACATGGCCATGATTTTCACGGAGACGAGGCACTTCCGACACTGACAGAGATGTGAAGATCAGGGCACTGAATTCGAGACACTTGGCTGCCTCAAGGACTGAATGTGCAAGACGTCCGGATATGCGGTTGAGTTTTTATCTCTTGTTTTGTGACATGGGAATTTAGTATCTGTTTGGGATTTGGATATTGTCACTTTGGGGACTTTACAAGATGGAGGACTAATTGATATGAAAGAGAAGAAGGCGCCCATAGTCAGCGTGGTTATGGGAAGTGATTCCGACCTCCCCATTATGGGAGAGACGATCAGGCTTTTAAAGGGTTTCGCAGTTCCTCACGAGGTTTTTTTGACCTCCGCTCACCGTTCGCCGGAAAGGACATCCTCATTCGCCAAGAAGGCATCTCAAAGAGGCATCAAGGTTATCGTCGTGGGCGCCGGAGCGGCGGCGCATCTGGCCGGTGTGATTGCCTCCCAGTCACTCCTGCCAGTCATCGGAGTGCCGATTGATGCGACGCCACTCGGTGGAATGGATGCATTGCTCTCCACAGCACAGATGCCCGGAGGCATACCTGTTGCGGCTATGTCCATCGGCAAGGCAGGCGCAAAAAATGCAGCCCTGCTCGCTGTAAGAATCTTGGCCTTGGAAGATAAGAGCCTGAGAACAAAATTGCATACATTCGTAGAGCGTATGGCCAAAGATGTGGAGAAGAAGCAGGAAAGCCTGACATGCGAGAAGTCCTGAAAATCGATCGCCAAAGGCCTGATGAATCCGTGATTGCAGAAGCGTCATCGATTCTCGGGGCAGGAGGAGTCGTGGCCTATCCTACGGA
>PLLV01000200.1:0-26883 GCA_003142295.1 Syntrophaceae bacterium | reverse complement strand
AAGATCGGCATCCGCCTCTCCAGCCACCCCGTAGCAACCGCTCTGGCAAATAAACTCGGTCACCCCATAACAGCGACAAGCGCGAATCTTTCGGGTAAGCATGAATGTACGTCAGCCGATGAAGTTATCCAAGGCATTGGAGACCAAATAGACGCGGTCATGGACGGCGGGCAAACCCCGGGCGGATCAGGATCTACAATCATAGATGTAACCACTGACCCTCCGGTGATCCTGCGAGAGGGGATCATTCCGAAGTATAAATTAACCTATTCCGCATTTTTATAGCCCTGTAGAAGCACCTGCTGAACTCTCTTACCATCTATCATGATTGGCTCAGTACACCGATCGAGATCGTGCCATAAAAATAAAGATGAAATGGACAGTAAATAAGGCAAGCGATTGTTTGAAAAAAAATTGCGAAATACACCTCGTATTAGCATCACGGCAGCAGGCGCTCTGCGCCTACAGGCGTGGCAAATGCTTTCACAACGCCCGCCGGTTCACGCGTAAATACTATCATGAAAGGGATCCGGCCCTGGGGCACGATCCGGTCATTAGACACGTCACTTCCCTGAGGATTGGATAGTTCCTTCTGGATTTGATCCTCTGTCATGGTCGCCAGTTCATCCGCGTTCAGTAGATTGCCGCAATACGATTCCCTGACTCCGAGTACAACAGTGTAGGCATCGGTAACCTCTCCCTTAAACTTGATCCTTGTCATGGGAAATGACGAATGGTTGATTGCAGTACCCTCTAGAACGCGAATTGTTCCCATGGTCAAGTTATTCACGAGTCGCTGTCTCACATCTGCAACATCGACCTGTGTGGGACCGACTTCCTCACTTTTCTTAAATGTGCCGAATATTTTTTCAAAGGTCGCCTGCCAATCTGTCTCAGCGAAGAAGGTGAAATAAACACCCCCCATTAGGAGCACTATTAATAAACAGACCACCTGTCTTCCCCGGGACGTTACCGGTTTCATTCCGGTCTTTTCCTCAGTAATCTCATCCCGATCCGGTCTATCATCGTGCACATTTTCTGTCCCGATAGACTTATACTTGCCGATGTCTCCACCTTCCTTTTCAATATCCCCGACGGTCACAGTTTCCGGCCGCTTCGTATCTTCCTTCTGATCCAACATAATCTGCCCTTGTGCCGCTCTCTTGTACTCAGATGCAGATTCTTTCATATCTTCTGTACCCATATCTTTTTCTCTATCGCTTAAAGATGTCTTTCCTGCCTCTGCCGGATTATCCAGAAAGAAGACATTCTTGCATTGGTTACACCTGACCCATATACCCTCCCCTTCAATCAGTGTCTCATCAAACTTGAATTTCGTTTGACAATTCTTACATTGAGCGACCATATCCCCTCCAATTAATCGGAAAGATTCCTCTGAGCAATCCCATCTTGAAGAATGGTTTGTTCATCAACTTTCCCCGATGACACATACATCCGGTAAAAAGCGATACATTTCATTGAAATCAAGACCATATCCCACGACAAAACGGTCCGGAATGTCGAAACCGACATACTCCGCTTCAAACGGCACCTTTCTTCTGTCTTTTTTGTCGAGGAACACGCAGATTTTTAACGATCGCGGATCTTTTTTCTTGAGCCTCTCAACCAGAGAAGAGAGGGTCAGGCCGGTATCCAAGATATCTTCCACAACGAGAACGTCCCTTCCCTGTATTGATGTTTCAATATCTTTAGAGATCGTGATATTGCCTGTGCTCATGGTTCCTGCACCATAACTCGCCAGTCGGACAAAATCAACTTGACACGGGATACGTAGATAACGTATCAGATCCGCCATAAATACAAACGCACCCTTGAGAATACCGATAAGGATCAGCTCTTTCCCTTCGTAATCACGGGAGATGACATCAGCTAATTCCTGAACCCTCTTGTCAATATCCGCTTTGGCAATAAGAATCTCTTTTCTCACTTCGCTCATACGATACCCCCATGCCAGCCATTACAGGATAAAGAATCCTGTGCAAATGCCGATAGTTCATCAACGGCAATCAGAATTATTGCAAATAGGCACGAGCAAATTCATCAATGTTTGCCTCTATCAGCTTCTCCCCTTCCTTTAATTCCTGCATATTCTGAAACTCTGAAGAAAGGCTGAGAAATATACTGTTGAATCTGGATCCCTTGCAGCCAAGGGCATTGTAGTCGATGCGGTTGATCATATATTCTGAGCCATCGAAATAATACTTGCCGAAACGATTAGTGGCAGACGACCTGAAAGGCCAGGAAATCTTGAAGGAAAAGAAATTGAGAATGATATCCCCAAGACCGTTCTCTTTCAATCTGGCGGGTGACGGCGTTTCACAAACCCTCTCGCTGATCAGGCGAAAATATGATTTGACCAGATCGATATCGGTGACGCATAGGCCGTAAAGGTACCAGTCGTTCGCAATATTTGTCAGAGCCAGCTTCTCTTCTCTTGATAGATAATGATAGCTGGGGCACAGGTGCCCCTCGCATAACTCCCTGCCATAAAAGGAAACCTCCCGCATATCCGCACCGTCATTCTGGCAGGGATGGAGGAGGCACCCTACTTTTTTCTCCGCGTCATCGAGGAAACCCAGGTACTCACAGCAGTAGATAACCTCGTATATTTTCCTCGTGTCTTCCGACATTTTTACCGTCCGGAAAAAGTCCGGCAGGTCTTCCCTGCACCTGATCGTTTCACGGAAATAATTCGTCCTTTCTCTTAATCGTCTGGACAGAGAATCTTTGGTGCTGTCAGCATAATTATAGAGTCCGCAACAGGCCCCGCAGGATTTGTTTGCATCCGGCTGGCAAAGGTGGATGAATGCATCATCTTTCATGCCACGATAATCGTTTTCGAACTGTGGTTAAAATCCCGTGCTCGGGTTGGAGCCTCCGCTCCATGGCGAGGTCGATCCTCTCTCTTCAAACTGAGATCTGGAGGCAGATTTTGCCCCTTTATATGAGGAATACATTTGCAGGTCAAGTATAAAGATGATAAAAAGGTCCATATGATTCTTGTAGAAGAAATACCCATGCCAAACGGCCTCATAGTCGAAATCTGGGATAAATCCGTTTCTATTGCGGCGGATACGACGAAGGTTGCACTCTTAATCAGGATTCGGGTTGAACTTCAGCCATCTTATTTTACTAAACCTGATCACTATGAGCTGGTCAGAAAAATTATGGGCCCGGAAATTTTTTTCGAACAAAAAAGAGAGCGCGCCTTCGTGAGGGATAAGGAAAAAGATGTCGTTTTTCAAGAACTGCTGGATAATTTCAAGAAAACCTCTCTGCCTTACCTTTCCAAATCCTCATTTCCCCGCAGCTTCGCTCTCTCCAAATACTGGGATATCGAGAAAAACAGCTACAAATACAGTTCCTTCCTCGGGGATAACTCTTCCTGACGGGCCAGTTGGAAAAAGCCCGGCTGTTGCTAAAACTTTATTTGAGAAAGAGACTAAACTCTATGATCTCGCGAAAAGTTGCAACCCCAATTAAAAAAGAGAACGGCATAGCCAAATAAATTATGTTGACAAATGGTAATTTTATTCGATAAAGTGCATTTCAAATTTTTCTAGCAAAGGTTTGATTGTATGTATGCGGTAATAAAAACAGGCGGAAAGCAGCATAAAGTCTCACAAGGAGATGAGATTTCAATCGAAAAAATAAATGGCTCTAAAGGGGAAACCGTTGTCTTTGATGAGGTGCTGATGGTATCCAGTGGCGAAGATGTCAAAGTGGGTACGCCATTCCTCGAGGGTGCACGGGTAGAGGGCGAGATTATCGATCAGACGAAGGCAGGCAAGATAAATGTCTTCAAAATGAAAAGAAGAAAGGGCTTTAAGAAAAAAACAGGGCATCGCCAGAAATTGACAAGAATGAAAATTAAGGAAATTTCCATTTAGCGGGGGTATCATGGCACATAAGAAAGGACAGGGAAGTACCCGGAACGGACGAGACAGCAATGCCCAGAGGCGTGGTATTAAGGCCTTTGGCGGGCAGAAGATTAACGCTGGTACCATCATCGTCCGTCAGGTCGGGACAAAAATCCATCCGGGCAATAACGTCGGTCTGGGCAAAGACTACACAATCTTCTCCAAAATTGACGGCATTGTAATGTATGAAAGGCTGGACAAAAAAAGAAAAAAAGTAAGCGTTTATGCTTCATAGCCAGCTTTCAAATAAAGAGGAGGCTTTCAGGAAAATGGACGAGCGTGAAACCGGCGTTGTTAAATGGTTTAACGACAAAAAGGGGTATGGTTTTATCTCCCGGGAATCGGGAGAGGATGTTTTTGTGCACTACACATCAATTGACGGGGAGGGCTTTCGTAGTTTAGCAGAAGGAGAACGTGTTGAGTTCACGGTAAAGCAAGACAATAAGGGGCAGGCAGCCGTGAATGTCCGCAAATTATAAGACGGATTCTACGGGCCATGAGTGAAAATGGCCGGGAATTTTATTTAAAGTATGTAAATTCCTTTGAGGCACTTGTTCAAGTGCCTCTTTTTTTTAAAGATCATCTCCAATGAAATTCATTGACGAAGCAAAAATTTATGTGAAGGCAGGCGACGGAGGTCGAGGTTGTATTAGTTTCAGGAGAGAAAAGTTCGTTCCCCGTGGCGGACCCGACGGCGGAAACGGCGGTAAAGGCGGCGATATAATTATTAGCGCTAGAGAGAGTCACAGGACACTGCTTGACTTAAAGTACAAACAGCACCACAGGGCGAAACACGGTGGACATGGAAAAGGGGCTGACAGAACCGGCCATAATTCTCCCGATATAGAAATTATTGTTCCCGTCGGCACGATGGTCAGAGATTCGGAAACCGGGGAATTAATAGCAGACCTCGCTGTTGATGGACAGACCTCTATCGTGGCAAAGGGGGGTGCAGGCGGCAAGGGAAATGCGTGGTTCGCCACATCAGTAAATCAGGCGCCACGTTATGCCCAGGATGGTATAAAGGGTGAGGAACGCTGGATAACTCTTGAACTGAAGCTTCTGGCCGATGTAGGCATCATCGGCCTTCCCAATGTTGGAAAATCGACATTCATTTCTAAAGTGTCTGCGGCAAGGCCCAAAATCGCCGATTATCCTTTCACTACACTGGTACCTCACTTGGGTGTCGTAAGGTATGGAAATTTTGAAACCTTCGTCATAGCCGACATTCCCGGTTTGATCAAAGGCGCCCACGCGGGGATGGGAATGGGGACACGATTTCTCCGCCACATTGAGAGGACATCTGTTCTTCTTCACATACTTGACATATCGCATGAATCGCACAGTGATGCCTGGCAGGATTTCGAAACTGTCAATCGGGAGCTCACCCTTTTCAGACCGTCTCTGATAGAAAAACCACAGGTCGTGGCCATAAATAAATTTGATCTTCCCTTAACCAGGGAAAGGATCAAAAAAGAAATTGACATATTTGAAAGAAACGGCATAAAGGTATTAACTTTTTCCGCCATAACCGGGGAAGGAATTGATAGTGTGATAAATGAAATCACAAGAAAACTGCATAAGAACGAGGCAACCTAAAGAGCCATGACCCGGAAAGAAGCCCTTGCCAACGTTAAGCGTGTTCTCATTAAAATCGGCAGTGCCGTATTAACAGGCGAGGACGGCCTTGATCTTCAGATTATCGAGCAACTCGTTGACGAGATGGCGCAACTCAGAAAAGCGGGACACCAGATCGTAATTGTAACTTCAGGCGCCATTGCATCCGGTAAACACAGAATGGGAATAACGGGCAAGCTGAAAAGTATGCCCCAGAAACAAGCCGCCGCCGCTATCGGACAGAGTCGACTCATGCGGGTCTATTCCAATTCCTTCGGAAAATACGGCATTTTCGTAGCCCAGATACTCCTCACTATGAGTGACCTGACGGACAGGAAGAGATACTTGAATGTCCGCAATACACTATCCACTCTCATCGACTGGGAAGTTGTCCCAATTATCAACGAGAACGATTCCGTGGCCGTTGACGAAATAAAATTCGGGGATAACGATCATCTAGCGGCCATGATTACAAATATTATGGATGCCCAGCTTCTCATCAATCTGACCAGTACAGAAGGCCTGTACGACCAGAACCCTACAGGATCTACTAAAGCAAAACTTATCTCACTGGTAAGAGAGTTTACCGAGGAGATAGAATCAGCAGCAACAGATGAGACGACACCTATCGGACTAGGCGGCATGAAGAGCAAGGTAATTGCCGCGAAAGCGGTAACGTCGTCGGGGCTTCCATGTATTATAGCCCCGGGCAAGAGGAAGGGCGTTCTGCACGATATATTTGCCGGCAAAGACATAGGAACGCTTTTTTTGCCCACCAGTGACCGCCTGCGCAGCAGGAAGCACTGGATAGCGTTTACACTTAAGTCACGGGGCAAATTATTTATTGACGATGGGGCAAGGGATGCCCTGATTAAGGAAGGAAAAAGCCTGCTGCCATCAGGCGTTGCCAATATAGAAGGTGATTTCTCCGTAGGCGACCCGGTAACATGTGTAGACATGAGGGGAGAACCCCTCGCAAAGGGGCTTGTTAACTACAGCTCCTCTGAAGTCAGAAAAATCATGGGATTGAAAACAACTAAGATCGAACAGGTCTTAGGTTACAAAGATTACGATGAGATTATCCACCGGGATAACCTCGTGGTACTAGGAGAAGTACGAAAGCCGCAAGCTCACGTCTGATATCGTAACGGCCATTCAACAGAGAAATTTCGCTAGGACCTTCCCCTTTGCATCAAATGTGATACCCTCCATAAGGAGGAGGTCTTTTTTCATTTTCAAACCGCCCCCGAAACCACCCAGAGAGCGGTCGGCCCTAATCACACGATGACAAGGGATGATGAGTGGATAAGGATTCATCGCAAGGACATTCCCCACAGCTCTCGCGCCTCTTGACGCCCTGCTTTTTTCCGCTAGCCGCCCATAAGTGCTGACCCTTCCCCGCGGAATCCGCATGACCCGACTTAGAACCCTTCTCTGAAATTCCCCGCATAGCTTCATATCAAGAATTTTCTCAGAAAATGTAACATCCCGCGCTGCTCTCAACCCCTGAATGCTCCTGCACAGCTGATGTATCGCTCTGTGCGACCGCCTGACAGCTACCGGGAAGGAGCGTTGGATAAGATCATCAGTCCCCTCATCTTCAGCAGGAAGAAATATTCTCATGACGGTTGCGCCGCCATCTTTGCGTCTCCAAACGATTCCCACGTCGCCAAGTATTGTGGCCGTCGAAGTATAATATACGGATTCCATAATTCTTAAAACCCCCTTGCCTTTATGCCATGTGCTCCATTAATATTTTCACGCCGATGCCTATCAGCAGGAGACCGCCGAGTACTCCCACTCTTTTGCCGAAAATCTCCCCCAGTTTCTCTCCGAAAAACATGCCGCACATAGTCATTATGAAAGCAACAATGCCGATAACAATGCTGGGATAGAATACAGGCATCTGCAAGAAAGCGAAGCTGAAACCAACGGCGAGGGCATCAATGCTTGTTGCCACAGATAATATAATGACGGTCAGCCCTCTTGTCGGGTCCGTAGTGTGGACCTTTGCTTCCCCAGTAAATGACTCAATGATCATTTTTCCGCCCACAAGAGTAAGAAGTCCAAAGGCAATCCAGTGATCGTACCCTGCAATGATATTAGCCACCGACACTCCGGCAAACCATCCCGCCATAGGCATAAGAAACTGGAATAGTCCAAAGTAAGAGGAAAGCCGAAAGACACCTCCCCATGATACCGCCCTGACGCTTGCCCCCACACCGACAGCCACGGAGAAGGCATCCATTCCCAAGCCTATGGCAATGATCAAGATAGACAGGAAACTCATCAATCAATCACCCCTCCCTGCCCCCTAAGAAAGGCACGGATTCTTGCAGCAGTCTTTCTGCCAATGCCCCGGACCCCTTGCAGTTCTTGCACAGATGCGTCTCTGATCCTTCTGACGTCACCGAAGAGTTTAAGCAACGCCTTCTTCTTTTCTCCCCCAATACCCGTAATTTCATCCAACACAGAGTGGAAATCCCCCTTCCCTTTCAACTGCCGGTGATAGGCAACAGCAAATCTGTGCGCCTCATCTCTCACCCTCTGAAGTAAGAAAAGCGCTTCAGGCCATTTTGAAACATACACAGGATCCTTCTTCCCCACGATGTAAACTCGGTCCTCGCCTCTATCGGTCTGCCTTTGCCTGAGTTCCTTCGCCAGAGCGACAACATCGACGCCTTCTATATTCAAATCTTTCAGAGCAGCGACAGCTACACCCAATTGTCCTTTTCCTCCATCCACGAGGATAAGATCCGGAGGATTGTCTTTTTCCCTATACCTCCTGTTCAGGACTTCGTACATCATGGCATAATCATCGGCTCCATGAACGGTCTTGATCCTGAAGCGCCTATATCCTGGCTTCCATGCTTTTCCATCAACGAAGGTGACCATTGATCCCACGGCGTACTTTCCGCCAATATTGGAAATGTCGAAGCACTCCATCCGGCGCGGTATATTTTTCAACATGAGCTCTCTTGCAAGTAAAAAGAGTGTTTCTTCCATAGGGGTTGCATGTTTTTCCATTTCGAATATGCTTCTGGCGTTGTTTCCCGCTATCTTGAGCAGTTCCATCCCCTGGCCTCTTTTCGGCGCCGCTACGGATACCTTCTTCCCTTTCTTTTCCGAGAGCCATTCCGCCGTAACTGCACGGTCCTCTATATTGAGAGGAATGATTATTTCATCTGGAATATAAGCGCCGCCGTCATAGTATTGTTGCAAAAGAGACGACAGTATTTCAGAAGAATCGCTTCCGATCCTAAATAGAGGAAATGTCTTTTTTCCGATAATCTTCCCTTTTCTTACATACAGTATGCATATTTGTGTCAGGTTTCCTTTGCGATGCATACCAAATACATCACGATCCATTAAGAACCCGGAGACTACCGTCTGTTTCTCCAGAGTTTCCTCAATTGCGGCAATCGTGTCTCTCAGGACCGCCGCCTCTTCAAAGCGCAAGTGTTCAGAGGCCGTGTTCATGCGTACACAAAGATCAGCAATCAGCTTTTTCTCGCGCCCTTCCATAAACGCCATGCTGTCATTTACCAATCCCTCATAAGATGCTTCATCGATGAGTCCGGCACAGGGAGCGAGACATCTCTTGATCTGGTATTCAATACAGGGGCTTTTTCTGGATATCACTTCCTGGTCTGTGCAGGTCCGGAGACGGAATATGGACTGAATAAAACGGAGCGTCTCTTTAGCCGCAGCGCTCGACGGGTACGGTCCGAAATATCGAGCCCCATCTTTTCTCGTGCGCCTGACGAGTTGGAAACGCGGGAAGATGGCGGCTGGATCGATCCGTATATTGAAGTAAGTTTTGTCATCTCTGAAATTGACGTTATAGCGAGGCCTGTGCTCCTTGATCAGGTTGTTCTCCAGGATGAGCGCCTCCTTTTCTGTTTCTGTTACTATAAATTCTACATCACGGACTTTCGCGATAAGGAAGGAAACCATGGACCGCCCGTCCGTCCTGCCGAAATAGTTCCTGATGCGGTTTTTCAGATTGCTGGCCTTACCGACATAGATGACTTTACCATCCTTATCTTTCATGAGGTAGATGCCCGGCGACGCGGGTGCATTCTTAACCCTGGCAATTAATTGATCAGTCATTTAATTTCGCCACATCAATAGTTACAGAATATCTTCAGACGAAACACATGATTTGATTGCGTGCTTTGCATAATTCCTTTCCTTGCATTTCCACTATGATGAAATCCAGAGGAAGTCCCCATATAGATAGCAGTTAATACAACAGATACTGGAATCTCGCTTGAGTTTAGCATGGTTATGGCTGGAATGGCAGATGTTGAAAAATGTTCTCTGCACAGGTCACCGTGTCTCACCGGCGACATGTCCCCTCTTAAGAGGCAGGTCATATGGTATTTCATCGGCATGATAAATGTCGTTGCGGAATTGCAGCACTCCCTCACGGTCTACCCACACAGTCCCATAGAAAATGTGGACGTTAACGGGTTCGGGAAGCATCACGACCTGTCGTTTCCCTTTCTTGATCTCCGCCAATATTTTCTTTTGTATCCAAGTCTCCTTGTTTCTCAGGAGATAGGTTGCCAGTTCAACAGGCTTTTCCACGCGTATGCACCCGTGACTGAAATCCCTGCGGGTCCTCCCGAAGAGATGGCGCGTAGGTGTGTCGTGGAGGTATATCTCACACTCGTTGGGAAAAATGAACTTTATCCTTCCCAAGGGATTTAAAGGGCCCGGCTCCTGACGGAATTTATAGCCGAGGTTACTTGCCCTGACACGTGACCAGTTTACCAGCATCGGATCTATTTCCTTTGCATTGTCGCTCCAGTCCTTGAACACTTTTATGGTTTTTTGCGCCAGGTAACCAGGATATTTCTTTATTTGAGGCAATATCTCTTTGGTTGCGATGCTGTCCGGCACTCTCCAGAACGGGTTCAATTCCAGGTACGTCATCTTTGCGCTCAGGACACAGCTCCGCTGCTCATCTTTACCTGCTATGATGCGCATTGACATCACAGGCTGCTCATCTTCCATGACCTCCAAAGAGAAATCAGCTATATTTACGAAAATATAATTCTGTCCCATATCAGAAGAAAGCCAGCGCAGGCGATCCATGTTTAGGGCTATCTGTCGTATCCGCGTTTCCAAGGGAACGTTTATTACTTTTAATGTTGATTTGCCGACCCTCCCGTCATCTTTCAAGCCATGTCTTTTTTGAAACTTTCGGACGGCCGTCTCCACATCGTGATCAAAGATTACGGGGCTTTCCTGTGCCATTGAAGCAAGGTCTCCCGAGGCAATAAGCCTCTGCCTCAGTATGGCCACCCTCTTGCCGCCCGATCCCTTTAGCAGTTTGGGTCCATCGGGGACCTGAGGCCAACCCCCGCTTTCGGCAATAGCCAGATATTTTATTAATTTTTCCCTCAACCTGACGTATTTCGGATAATGGGGCGCCAGATCTGCCAGCGTCTTCTGCATATCCCCCGAATCAAGGGCTTCGCTGAGGAGTGCCTTCAGGTCCGCAGATCCTTGGTTAACAACCCAATCAGGATAAATATTTCGGTGATCTACACGTCCATCAACCAGGTGAGACGCATAGAGGAAAAACGCTTTTGTCAATATTAGATCAAGATCGGCAAGTTTTTCCACATCATATGTTCCCAATCCAATTTGCCTTGCATATAAATCGGATAGCACGGCTTCGATTTTATTGAGATGATAATCTTGCGGATTTAATCCTTCGCGATAGGCAGCGCGGATCACTTCAAGAAAATCCTCCACATCCGGAGAGGGACCATAATCATCGCTCCAGGCGGGCCGAAATCCACGCCCCTCATAGAATTGTGAGAGCAGTGGCGAAACGGACGGCAATCCCTCAGGATATGCGACTTTCGATGATACTTCTGCCCCCTTAATCCTATTGCCAATTTGACTGCACACCTGGTCCGACGGAGTCTCAGCAAGTGAGATACCTGGAAGAGCCAAGAGCATAATCACAGTCAGCAACGTTATTGTGGAGATGGTCTTTCTCATAAACACGAAATCAAATTTCTTCTCCCATTTCTAATAATATGCTTGTCAGTTCTTTAATCTGATCACGGAGCTCCGCTGCCTTCTCAAACTCAAGATTTTTTGCGGCTTCTTTCATTTCCTCCTTCAATTTTCTGATCATGACGGGCAGTTCTTCCTCCGAGGCAATGACCTCCCTGCCTTTCGAGATAACAGGTACAGTAACATAATCCGCTTCATAGATGGAAGCAAGTATATCATGGATACCTTTCTTGATGGACTCGGGAGTGATGTTGTGTTCTTCGTTATAGCGCATCTGGATTTTCCTCCTCCTTTTCGTTTCATTGAGACAGGCTTTGATTGAATCCGTTATATTATCTGCATACATTATGACCTGCCCCGACAAATGTCTCGCCGCCCTTCCGCTCGTCTGAATCAGGGACCGCTCAGAGCGAAGAAACCCCTCCTTGTCGGCATCTAAAATAGCAACCAGAGATACCTCCGGTATATCAAGGCCCTCCCTGAGGAGATTAACCCCGACCAGGACATCAAATTCCCCTAAACGCAGGTCCCGGATAATGCTTACCCGATCGAGCGTGTGAATATCGGAATGAAGATACTTCACCTTGACTCCTAAAGTCTGGTAGTAAGCCGCGAGATTTTCCGCCATCCTCTTGGTAAGGGTGGTCACCAAGACGCGCTCGCTTTTTCTTACCCTTTCACGGATCTCGGAAAGGAGATCATCCACTTGGTGGCTCACGGGTTTCACAATTATTTCCGGATCCGCGAGCCCTGTGGGCCGTATGATTTGCTCAACAACCCGTCCCCTGGCCTTCTTGAATTCATACAAAGCAGGCGTCGCCGATACATATATCTTCTGATTGCCGAAGCCCTCGTATTCTGCAAACATCAATGGCCGGTTATCCAAGGCGGATGGAAGGCGGAAGCCGTAATTGACCAGGGTCTCCTTGCGCGCTCTATCACCCCGGTACATCCCGATCAGCTGCGGGATGGTGGCATGACTCTCATCAATGATGACGAGCGCATTTTCCGGCAGATACTCCATGAGGGTGGGAGGCGGTTCTCCCTGCCCTCTACCCGTGAGATGCCGCGAATAATTCTCGATGCCCTGGCAGTAGCCCATCTCCTCCATCATCTCGATATCAAACTTTGTGCGCTGTTCAAGCCTCTGTGCCTCAAGAAGTTTATTCTGCGTGCGGAGTTCCCCGAGCCTCTCCTCCAGCTCTTGCCTGATTGCGGATATGGCCCTTTTCATATTGTCCCTCGTCGTCACGTAGTGACTCCCGGGATAGACGGACATCTTCTGCACGGCATTTAGTTTTCTTCCCCGGAGCGGGTCTACGATTGAAATGGACTCGATAACATCTCCAAAAAATTCGACCCTGATCGCCATTTCTCCTTCGTAGGGCGGAAATATTTCCACTACATCCCCGCGCACCCGGAATGTTCCCCGATGAAAATCAATGTCATTGCGCTCATACTGAATCTCCACAAGCCTTCTTAGCATCTCATCCCGAGGAAGCTCCGCGCCCTCTTCTAAAAAGAGCAGCATACCATGATACGCTTCAGGGGACCCGAGACCGTAAATGCAGGAAACGCTGGCAACAATGATGACATCACTACGTTCCAAAAGGGAATGGGTCGCAGAATGTCGCAGCTTATCAATTTCCTCATTAATTGACGTATCTTTTTCGATGTACGTATCCGTGCTCGGTATATAGGCTTCAGGCTGATAATAGTCGTAGTAGCTCACAAAGTATTCAACGGCATTATCAGGAAACAGGGTCTTGAATTCGCCATAGAGCTGGGCCGCCAGCGTTTTATTGTGCACAATCACCAGAGCAGGCCTCTGAACCGCATGAATGACATTAGCGATGGTAAAGGTTTTGCCCGAACCCGTAACGCCGAGGAGCACCTGATGGAGAGCCCCTTTCTCAATTCCATCGACAAGCTCCGAGATGGCCTTTATCTGGTCACCCTTCGGTTCAAATTCGGTAACGATCCGGAACTGATTCACCAAAACACCTTTTTCCAACGCATCCACGTAAAGATTTACATGACCATAATAGACAGACTTTTTCCATTCCTGCAACAGAGAAATGACCACTTTCACCCATCCCTTATCGCGAGAAGATCCATGTGAAATCAGATGCGGGAAAATGATCGTGCCCAATATAACGCTACAGAAATGATGACACATATGCTGCGCGTATTACCGGCAGAACCTTAAGATAGACAAAGACGAATCAGTGAAGGTAAGGAGGTCCCTCGATTGATGCGAAAAGGCGGTCGAAGAAACTGCCGATGACGGGGCGAGATCGCTTTCTTCCTACGCGAATCCCGCATCCCTGTGGCTTGATTTGATGCGGCAATTTTTTGCCATCCCCGCATCAAAAAAATGGGTTTTCTTTTCAGATCTCATGCCACTCCCAGATATTATAAAGGAGTGACAGCATCTACCATTCGGCGGTACCTTATTTCGCTTTCAGATAATATCTCATCTGCCAGTTTGTGTCCGGCCTCGAGTCTCTCTGATTCTGCGATCCGCTGACTCAACTCAAACAATTCATTCAGAAGCTGATATTTTGTTTTGTCCTTTTTTTTCATATCCCGCTCTCTGACCGTATTATATTAACATTAAAGCGAAATATCAATAGCTATCAATTGCACACATCCAATTTAACCTTGACAAACAAATCCGGTTATGGTTAATAAAACACCTTAATATTTTTCAGTGGGGTCAAGTGAATGAAAAAGAACCTGACAAATTTCAGCAACACGAAGAGGAAAAGAACCCACGGCTTTCTAGTTAGAATGTCCACGCGGGGAGGGAGATCGGTCCTGAGTCGCAGACGAGCTAAGGGCAGAAAGAGGTTGGCCGTTTAACACCCGAAAAAGCGGTCCATGGAAAAACAATCCTTTGGCAAGCATGTAAGAATTAGCAAAAGAAGAGATTATTTGACCGTCTATCAGCAGGGGGTGCGCAGCCATTCGGAACATTTCACCATCGTCGTATGCAAGAATGAAATGGGCGTTAGCAGACTGGGAATAACGGTCAGTAAAAAGGTGGGGAGCGCTGTTCAGAGAAACAGGATTAGACGTCTCGTAAGAGAGTTTTTTAGATTAAACAGATCAAGGCTTTCTACTCCACAAGACATCGTGATAATTGCAAAAAGAAATATAACACCGTTAGCATATCAAGATGTATGCACAGAGTTAGAAAGCCACTTAATCAAAAAATCAGATGTATAAGATAACGTTTGCGCAGATTCTGGGAAAAATTCTTATTGTATTTGTCCAATTATACCAGATATGCATCTCTCCTCTTTTTACTCCATGTTGCCGTTTTTACCCATCTTGTTCCGAATATGCCATAGATGCAATCCGGCGATATGGCCCCGTCAGAGGACCGTATATTGGCCTGATGCGGCTATTTCGGTGTCATCCTCTTCACCCCGGCGGTTACGATCCAGTTAAATAAAATAAAACGCTAAAGTACGGAGGTATTGAATGGACAAGAAATCCTTTCTTGCCATAATCCTGTCAGTGGCGGTTATTCTCGCATGGCAGGCATTTTTTGTAAAAAAACCGCCCCAGCAACAGCCGGAATCCGCCCGGCAGGAGACGGCAGCTAAAGAAAAGCCCGCCGGTAAAGTGGCTGCCCCGGAACAGGTGACGCCGGTTAAGACAGGAACCGTCCTGTCAAAGCCGGTCATGGGAACCGAGAAGGATATTCCCGTAGAAACTTCTCTTTATAAAGCTGTTTTTTCTACTAAAGGCGGCAGCCTGAAATCTTATAAACTCAATAACTACCGCAGTTCTCTCGACGGGGACTCCGAACCTATCGAACTCGTCCACACTATGGATGGCATGCCGAGACCTCTCACAATGACTTTCCCCGAATCAAGTGTCGATATTCACCCTGAAAGTATATTCACATCGGATACAGTATCAATCAATATGACACAAAGTCCTGAGAGCCGCATACTCACCTTCACACAGACATACGCCAATGAGATGAAAGAGGAAAAGATATTCACCTTCTATCCTGATAAATATGCCTTTGACTTGGAAATTAGAATACACAACCTGTCAAAAGTAGCTCTTAGTGAAAGTGCGTTTCTTTCATGGAATCAGTATGTCGATCCCAAATCAGAATCAGACAGTTACGGGCACGATGGACCCATTTCTTTCATTGCCAATAGCATAGACCGTTTCGAAGTAAAAAAAATCGAATCAGGAAAATTGCTCGGCCCTGATCTTGCCTGGGCGGGGTTTGAAAGCAAATATTTTATTGCCGCCATGGTGCCTCAAAACCCAACACTGACCAGTCTTTCTCTTTCCGTGGATTCCCGGAACATGGTTTCTGTGAACCTGAAAAGCACTCCCAATATTATTCCCCCCGGACAGGTCGCGTCATTTGGCTACTCGTTATACCTCGGACCCAAGGAGAATGACCTTCTCAAAGCTCAGGGAGTCGGCCTCGAGAATGCTATTGATTTCGGTTCATGGATGAAGTGGCTCGCCATGCCCCTCTTGATCTCCATCAAATTTCTCAACAGCTATGTTCACAACTACGGCATCGCTATTATCATCCTGACTATACTGATAAAAATAATCTTTTGGCCACTGGGCAATAAGAGCTACAAATCCATGAAGGAGATGCAGAAACTGCAACCGAAGATAGCCGAACTTCGGGAGAAGTACAAAAACGACAAGACAAAACTAAGTCAGGAAACAATGGCCTTGTACAAGACGCACAAGGTAAACCCCCTGGGGGGCTGTCTTCCTATGGTCATTCAGATACCTGTCTTCTTTGGGCTCTACAAGGCTCTCATGTATTCTATTGAACTCCGCCACGCCCCTTTCTACTGGTGGATACAGGATCTGTCGGCAAAGGACCCCTACTACATTACGCCAATTATCATGGGTGCGACCATGCTCATTCAGCAAAAAATGGCCCCTTCCATGGGAGATCCTATGCAGCAAAAAATTATGATGTTGATGCCCGTGGTTTTCACATTTCTGTTTGTAAGCTTTCCATCGGGTCTGGTTATTTACTGGCTCTTTCAAAACGTCCTGAGTATCGGGCAGCAGTACTACATTAATAAGCGCAGATAATGAGTTGAGGTAGTGACTATGAATTCTATAGAGATCGAAGGGAAGACAATAGACGCGGCCATTGAGAAGGCCTGCAGCGAATTCAACGTTCCGAGAGAAAAACTTAACATAGAGATCATTTCAGACGGCGCGACGGGATTCCTCGGCCTCGGTTCGAAAAAGGCAAAAATAAAAGCAAGCATCATGTCCATTGATATGGCCATAGATACGCCGGCTGCACAATCCAAGAAAGGCGCTCAAAGGAAATCATCTGTTATTTCAGATTCCATAGAACCGGCGGGGCCCGAAGATTCCGCAGAGAGCCCCGCAATGAGGGCAAAAAGAATCCTGGAAGGCATCTTGCAGAGAATGAACCTCGATTGCCCTTTAACCGTTGAAGAAACTTCTGATACGATTCTGCTGAATATTAAAGGCGATGGCAGTGGCTTACTTATAGGCAAGAGAGGGCAGAACCTGGATGCTATACAGTACATTGTGAACAAGTCCGTAAGCAAGAATACAAATAACCGCAAAATGATTGTTGTGGATACAGAATCTTATAGAAAAAAAAGGGAAGAGTCACTCATTGCCCTGGCAGCAAAGCTGGCGGAGAAAGTAAAAAAATCAGAGAAGGCGTTGACTGTCGGACACATGAACGCCCATGACCGCCGCGTCATCCATCTTGCCTTGCAAAATGACGATTCATTGACTACAAAAAGCCGGGGTGAAGGGGAATTCAGAAAGATTGTTATCATGCCGGCCAAGAAGGGTTAGGTTTGGCGGCGTACTATATGCCCGGAAGTGTAATTCTACTTCCTCATCCCTTCCTTCGCGAGCTCAGGGCAAGCTATGCAGCGCACCTTTGTATATCTCACGCTTTAGGCGAGTTTTAATCTGAGCTTGTCAGAGGACGCGCCTTGTAACTTTCGCTTTTATCATCACCTTCTTCTTCACCCAATATTTGGCTTTTTGCGAGGTTATTAAACTTGGAAGACACGATAGCGGCCATAGCCACTCCTCCCGGTACGGGATCGATCGGCATAATACGGGTCAGTGGCCCCAGATCCAGAGATATTGCCTCCCTCATTTTTAGACCATCAAACAAGACTGAAGGCTTCAATAGCCATCGACTCTATCACGGAGACATCATTTCACCTGATACGGGCAGAGTCATCGACGAAGTTCTCATTTCCTTCATGATGAAACCTCACTCTTATACAGGAGAGGACATACTGGAGATTAACTGCCACGGCAGCGCTTTTATTCTTCAGTCCGTGCTTTCTCTAGTGATCAAAGCAGGTGCACGTCTTGCAAAACCTGGGGAATTCACGAAACGCGCCTTTCTCAACAACCGAATCGATCTTTCTCAGGCGGAGGCAGTTGCGGAAACGATCATGGCACAAACCGACCGGGCACTTGACCTGGCTGTTTCCCATCTCAAAGGCGACTTGGCTGGCAAAATTGAAGCTGTACGTATTGCGATTATTGATATTCTCGCCATCCTCGAGACATCCATCGATTTCTCGGACGAAGATGTAGAGGTAGGTAATCCTCCAAGTGCCGCCAGAGACATCGATGCCATCATAGGCGAACTCACTGGACTTGCTTCGACATACGGTGAGGGAAAGATATACAGGGATGGCATCAATGCCGTAATTGCGGGAAGGCCGAATGTGGGAAAGTCGAGTCTATTAAACAGGCTTCTTGGTGAAAAAAGGGCAATCGTGACAGCCATGCCGGGAACAACGAGGGATTTCATCGAGGAGATTATCCCCATCAAGGGAGTGCCTGTAAGACTCACGGATACGGCAGGAATAAGAGAGCCGCAGAATATCGTCGAAAAAGAAGGTGTCAATCTGGTATGGGAAAAACTTTCACAGGCGGATGTGGTGATAGTCGTAGCCGACGGCAGCGAACGGTTAACAAGAGAGGACATCGAGATCATCGAGAGGTGCAAGGCAAAGAAATTCTTCCTGGTAATTAACAAAGCCGATCTTCCCCATGTCCTTGATGGAAAGGAGTTAGCATGTCTCACTCCTGATGTCATGCCGCCCATCTGGATTTCAGCAAAACACGGCGAGGGCATACCAGCACTGAAAGATGCAATCCACAGTCTCGCTTTAAATGGTGCAGACTGTGGTCACACCCTGACCATCGTCTCCAACATCCGCCATAAAATGGCTATCGAAAAAACGAGGGATCTCCTGTCAAAGGCCAGAGATAGCATCCTCCAAGGACTTTCTCCTGAATTATCTGCTTTTGATATCCGCCAAGGTCTTGAAAGTCTTGGTGAAATCGCCGGGGCAACGGTTACCGAAGAGGTACTGGACAGGATATTCTCAACCTTCTGCATAGGCAAGTGATTGCGAGAACTGGAAGACAGTGTTCTTATGACATGCAAAACATATTGTCCTTTACAAACCATACCCTTTTCAGTATAGTCCTCGGCGGTTCTTATGATCCTACATCGGAGGTGAGGGTACGATGCACAGAATTACTATCATTATTGTTTTGCTGTTACTGAGCTTCATCCCCGTGTCGGCTGGCCTGTGTCAGGAAAAGTGCGTGAATGCCCAGGGAGAAGCAGCTATCATCAATAATGATCTCCCTTCGGCGAAAACGGAAGCCATTGCCAGAGCGAAGTGGGCAGCCATCGAGCAGACCGTCGGGACGGAGGTTAAGGCACAGAGCTTTGTTCAGAATTTCACACTTGTCGAAGACGTGATAAAGACGCAGGTTGGAGGGGTTGTCAAAAGTTACAAGGTCCTGGACCAGGCCAGGAAAGAAGACATGGTCACGGTAAAGATCACGGCCTGTGTTGAACCTGCAAAGGCGAAGGAAGCCGTTTCCTCCCTTGCCCTGAACAACTCCCTTGCTGTCTTTATCCCTGCACGGAAACCAGGCAAACGTGGAGATGAATTTGAGGAAACGAATATCCTTTCAGAGACCCTTATCGGAAAACTCACCGATCAAAATTACAGGGTCATCGACGTGGCCCCGACACATGCTTTGGATGCCCTGGAAATCGAAAAGGCCGTGAAAAGCGGCAGTACCCTTGCCGTCAGGAGCCTGATGTATAAATTTCTCTCCAACATCATCATCATCGGTAAAGTCGATTACACCATATCAACAAAAAAGGGAGAGGATATTGGATACGGACTCTCTATGCCATTCAATAATGTGACGGTAAGGCTGACCTATCGCATCGTTGCCAAGAACAACAAGACAGGCAGTATGGAGATTCTTACGGCGGATACGGCACAGGGCAAAGGTCTCGCCAACAACGTTGAGGATGCCGCCGCAGAAGGTCTTAAAGACCTGGCAGAAAAGCTGACTCCCAAAATACTTGATAAAGTTGCATCCTACGTCCAGGGCAATATCAAAAAGGTAAGTATAAAGGTCAACGGGGTAACCGATCTTGATACGAACATGGAAATCAAGAATATTCTGCAGAACATTGTTTGGGTAACAGGAGTAGAGGATAAACAGATGGGCGAATTTATAGTCAGCTACCCTGAAAACTCAATCTACCTGGCCAACAGCATAAAACAGAAAGGTAATTTTAATGTCGTAAATTTCTCACCCTATTCCTTGACATTGGATTACCAGAAATAAGGAGGACAGAGTTATGTTTAAGAGATTCGCACTACTTTTTCTTGCATCATTCTTTTTGGCTGCCTGCGCAGCTGTGCCAAAGATCGATCCGACGGCATATCCTATTGATAAAGGACCGAAAGAGTCGCCACCCAAAGTATGCAAATCGGCCTATGAGGCTATTTCCCCGAAAGTCGCTGTTGTAAATTTTACAAACAACTCCACCTTTGACTATGCCAACGTGGTACAATCTCACGTTCAGGGGTCCGGTCAAAGGACCGCCGTAGGGGGGGCTGCTGTCGGAGTTGTTCCTGGAGCCGCAGGTGTCGTCTGGGGTTCAAAGGAGAAGCACCAGTTTCAGCGAGATTCCGAGACAACACAGAGACAGGTCAATGCAAAGCTCTCCGAGAGTGTTGAAGACGGCGTGATGAACGAAATCGTTAACATGGGGGGAGCGAAGGTCTTTACGAGAAAGGAAATGGAAAAAATCACATCGGAACAAAAGTTTCAGCGTTCGGGACTTGTGGATGAATCAACTCTGGTGAGACTTGGAAAATTCGCCGGCGTCAAATACATCATAACGGGTTCCGTCAATAATATAGATCTCACTTATAAGTCCTATGAGTCTGCCAGACAAGGTCTGGGAAAAGGCGGCAGCGGCAGTTGGGGCGTTGATCTCTTAGGATCGGCAATGGCAGCCGGTCTGGAAGCACAGGAAGGCTGGAACATCGGCACGGAGATAACCCTGAGGATTCTTGATGTGGAAACAGGTGAAGTTCTATTATCAGATAAGGTCATCGGGAAAGCCAATATCGGCAAAATCCCCTATCCCAATTATGATGCCTTGGTCGGTGGCATCAAAAAGGCGGCATCCAAAGGAATAGAAAACACAATCCCAAAACTCTCCAAGTGGTTTACAGTCAAAGGTTACATAAATCAATTAAGGACCAGCCCTGACGGGAAAGAGAGGGTCGCCCGTATAAACATCGGTGAAAAGCTGGGAATCAAGCCGGGATCAAAATTAGTTGTCTATACCTTCGAGGAATTGGAAGATGAAGATCCCGTAACCGGTATTAAGAAATCATCCTGCAATATATTTAAATTGCCTGTTGAGCTAACCGTAACAGACCAAATCCAGGCAGAAAGCGCGTGGACCACAGTAGAAGGCAAACCGCAAGATTTAAAAAGGGTAAAGGTTGGTCAGTTGGTGGAGAGACAACCCCTGGGAGGACAGGGTTTCATGAAGAAAATGGGATACTGAAATCGTCCGCGCAGAATTATCGGCAGTGAATCTAGAAAAATAGGCAGGGATGCATTTTGAACCATCCCTGCTTTAGTTTTTACTTACCTTCCATGCCCTCGATGAAGGCCATTACGTTCTGTCCCAGAACGGAGTGATTATACCCGCCTTCCAGAATGGCAAAACACCCTCCACCGTTTTTCTTGCTGGCCTCCCTGACCATTCTTCCGATTTTTGTATAATCGGAGGTAGAAAGCAGCCCCCCCCAGTCATCTTTATGATTGTCAAAACCCGCAGAAACTCCTATGATATCGACCTTCTCTTCAGAGAGGCGGCTCTTCACACTTTTCAGATATTCTTCCGGGTAGGATGCCGAAGGATTATAAAGCGACACATATCCTGTCCCTTCTAATATATTCATCGTCCCATCACCGAAGTGAAGATCAATATCCAGCACGAAGGCCTTCTTAATCCGGTTTTCCCGTTTTAGCTTTTCGAGGGCAATCGCCATATTGTTAAAATAGCAGAATCCCCATGCGCTATTGGCAGAGGCATGGTGCCCGGGCGGCCTGATCACGGCAAAACATGGCTCCAGCAAGCCAATCTCGGCAGCCTGTATGGCACCCCCGGCTGCCAGTGCGGCAATATCATAGATGCCTTCTCTTGCTACCCTTTCCATGTGGGATGGTGTATGGCAAGCGGCAATGTCTTCTTTCCGGGCAGGAATCGCGTCGACAAAAGTCACTTTGTCACGGATTGCTTTGACGACTGCCTCTATACGGCCTGCTGCCGCGGCAGGATCAGAACAGTATGATTGATTAAAATCTTTGTGATAAATGACCTTCATGACTACACCTCCTCGAGAAAATGACTTTTCAGGAAATCCAGAATTCTCAGGGTATTTCTTGAGACGTGCATGTGTCTGAGTTCTGCCGGTGAAACCCATCTGGCTTCGAGGGCATCGTCGGCACCCTTCGCCTCGCCGCATACATAATCAGCAATCATGTCAACAATCACATAGTGAAAGCGAATCCGTCCTTCACTATCCTTTTCGAAAAAATCGAAGGAGTAGACAGGCGCTCCGGCCTTGATGGTAACGCCCGTTTCTTCCAGAATCTCCCTTTCGGCGCCCTCCTGCAGGGTTTCACCTAATTTTAGAGAGCCTCCGGGAATCGCCCACAGTCCTTTATTCGGATCGATGCCCCGTTTTACAAGGAGTACTCTCCCCTCTTTAATTACGACCGCTCCGACTCCACAAATCGGACGGTCTGGATATTCACGTCTTGACATCTTACGACCTTCGCTTCTTGCCTTTGACTTGACTCAATTATCATGAAGCCGGAAGTCAAACTTTGCCTCCATCCACGGTTCGGGATGTGCGTTAAAGACCCTTTCTATAAACATGCAATGGTTCTTTCTGTCAATCATAATAACTGAAGAGGAGCGGGTACCATATACGGGGCTCGTTATGAATATGGAAGAAAGAATCCGTTCCCACTCCAGCCCGACTCCCGTGTCAGGCAGTTCGTTGTCATCCGGTTTTGATCGGTCATTGAGGATGTCGAAAATCTCTTCCGGCAGAGGATTGTCCGTACTCGTGAGTAATGACTCCAGCGCCTTTTTCCCCCGTTCAGTCTTGGGCCAGGGTGTATCCAGAAGACGGTTGCTCAAGCCGTACAAGCCCGCCGGCAGTTCACGCATTCCCCCACGGTTAGAAAAATAGAACAGGCGATTCAGGTCTCCGATGATCATATTGAACCCGTTATATTGATCTTTCTTGGCCGCTATTGTTTCGATATACGATTCCGGATCCTCATCGCCCACGAGAAAATCCCTCACGAGCCATCCCCGCGAAGGCGCGTTCCGCCCGAAAGCGGTCGGTTCACGATAGTTGGTGAGCATGGCGAGACCCCCCGTTTTCTTGATACCCAGCCAAGTTCCACCCCTCTGCAAATCCTTCCCCGCAATCACGCCCGCGGCATCTTCCCATAAAGATACTGCTGCCGAAGGTCTCTCATAGAACTCATCCCTGTTAGCCGCAAGGATGAGAGGGTATCTATCATGCACTTTGTAGGATAAAATAATCAGGCACATCTCTCGATCCTCCACCAGAGACCGTTATCCGTTTCTTTATGTACGACCATACCGACTTTCTCCAGTACCCTGTGCGACGGCAGATTAGACCTTGTAGTTTCCGCAAGTAAGGCCGATATATCAGGACGCTGAAATATCCATGAGATACCTTTTCTCAGAGCCTCCGTCATGTATCCCTCTCTCTGATACTCCGGTCTGATCATATAGCCGATTTGAACCGTGCCGTCTTCGTCAGGATATCTCTGGAAACAGAATCCTCCTATGATGGCGTTTTCCTCCTTTAGTATGATCAGGACGCTTTGCCAGTCGGCATACCATTGATCCTGTTTTTTATTTCTTATTACATCTTCCAGGGAGGCTCTCATGGCCGCTTTTATTTCCCTGTCGATTTGCTCGCCCAAGATCATGCTGGCGAGCTGCAAGCCCAGTTTCTGCTCAATTTTCTGATGGTCGTCCGGATTTATACTCTCCAGATCCAGGGGCACCAGCTTCAGTCTTTCCGTTTCTATGGGAATAATATTCGGCATCTTCTGAATCAGGGTCTCCTCTTGACATTTTCCATTATCCTCTCCATTACCATACCGGCAGAATGATGGATTACGACATCCGCAGCATCATCGAAGGACGTAGGCGTATTATTGATGATGACCAGCTTGGCTCCCGCTTCTTTGGCATACATGGGCATGTAGGCCGCCGGGTACACAACAAGAGATGAGCCGATGACAATCATGAGGTCACATCTGGTTGCGTGAGCAGTCGCGTTTTTCAATGTCAATTCGGGCAGGAGCTCTCCAAAGAAAACTACATCGGGCTTTAAAATCCCCTGGCAGCGCTCGCAGTCGGGGACTTCCATCTTTGCACGAAACCTCTCTACGACATCACCGACAGGATAGCGCGCATCACAGCTCATGCATTTCAGCCACCTCATATTGCCGTGCAGCTCATAGACCTTCTCCGGAGAGTTTCCGGCCTTCTGATGAAGGTTGTCAACATTCTGTGTGATTATACAGTTTAGTTTGCCAATCTCCTCCAGCTCGGCAACGGCAAGGTGGGCCCTGTTCGGTTCCGCATTGGCAAACAAACCGCCTTCGAGAAGGATCTGCCATTGTTTTTTTCTCGTCTCTGGGCTTGAAAGAAATTTTTGAATGGTAAAATCTTCCGGATCGAATCTTGTCCATATCCCACCGGGGCTGCGAAAATCAGGAATGCCTGATTCCGTGCTGACCCCGGCCCCTGTAAACACGACCACATTCCCGGCATGCACTATCAGATCCGCCGCTTGTATAATTTTTCCGTCTAAGTCGTAAACGCCCATACGTATTCCTCAATTGCTTATATGCATTTGAAGTATTTTGTCTATCATGATTTCGAGAAGTATATCCACGCCAATCCTTACTGACGCCTCTAATACACCATCTGCCTGAAAAAACAAAACGAAAAGGAGATGTTGACACTTTAGGACATATCTTCTAGAATCGGCGTCCAAAGTTTATACTTGTATCTCTCAATTCACAAATATGCGCAGATGCTAAGTAACTCGAAGGAGGAGACAATATGTCACGAAAGAATTGGAAAACAGGAGTGACCCTTTTTATATTTCTGTTTTTTTTCATTGGGATAATGGAACTGGATGCTTTTGCCAGAGCTGGAGGTGGTATGTCTTCGGGTAGCCGCGGTTCGCGGTCATTCAGCTCGCCCAGCCGACCATACTCGGCGCCAACTCCATCTCAACCAATGACTCCGCAACTGCCACAGCAGCAACCCAGCATGTGGAGAAGTCTCGCCATGGGCGTAGCAGGGGGCTTTCTGGGCAGCCTGCTCTTTAGCGGACTCAGCCATGGCATGGGTTCTGGCGGCTTCGGCGGAAGCGGCATCGGGCTTTTTGAGATTATCCTCATTGGCGGTCTGCTTTACGTCTTGTATATGCGCATTCAGAGGCGCAAGGAAGCCGCATATACAGCTGGGTACTCTTACCAAACGGGCGCTTCCCCATCAACGGGACAACAGACAGGATTTGCAGATTCTTCGCGTGATCAGGGATATGCTGAAGGCGACACCCAAACGGGACTCCGCCACATTCGGCAGATGGACGCCTCTTTTGATGAAGCCAGGTTTTCAGACCTCTGCATGGATAATTTCTTCAAGATTCAGGGTGCGTGGATTAACCGCGACATGACAGTTGTCAGGAATATTCTGACAGAGGAAATGTTCGGCATTTTGCAGAGAGACGGAGATAAATTAAAAGCGGAAAAGAAAATCAACAAACTCGATAACATTGCGGTCAGGTCTGTAGAAATCACAGAAGCATGGCAGGAAGGAGGAATGGACTTTATAACTGTAAGATTCCTCGCCAGCCTTCTTGACTATACAGTCAGTGAAAGCGGCGATGTACTCTCGGGAAGCAAAACAGAACCCGTAAAATTTGAAGAATACTGGACATTCACAAGACCTGTAGGAAACAACAACTGGCAGCTATCTGCCATTAATCAGCCCAACTAAAGGATTATGACAATCTCTGGCAGGACACGGTACATCCCTATATGGCGCGCCGTGTCCCGCCTGTCATCATCTTTGCCGGTTCAAATCAGAAATTTTTGAACCGGCAGATCAATATCATGAGCGAGTCCTTCCTATACTCAGCATTTGACATCCCTCGCAGTAATGTGTAGATTTCAAGTCATATTCAGTAAGAAAGATATTGGCAAATTAACTGGTATGGTATCCCCACATTTGGCCCCAGATTTTGTAGGTCTTGTCAGATTTTTGCAGACGCTGATTGAGGATGCATAACAATGAAAAAGACGTCAAAATCTTCACCTCCTGTGGTCTTTCCCTCGCAAACGGGTAAGGAATCCCAAACAAAATATGAACCCACTCGTCCCCGCGGCGGTTCATCGTGGCCCGTCGTTGCTGCCGTTATCCTTACGGTGATCTTCGTTATCTACGGCATTGTTTATTATGTGATGAATTCTGAACCTTACAAACTCTCAGAGTCTTTCATCCGCCAGAATCAGGCAATCAAGGCTGAGATCGGAGAGGTGGACAAATGCGATCCGTGGTTCCCTATAGAAATGCCTCCCATCGGCCGCGAAGAGAATGCCATGTTCACCTTTGACGTCATTGGAAAAAGCAAACAGACAACAGAGGTTTCCGTGTATCTGCAAAAAAAACAGAATCGGTGGCGTATCGTTTCTGCCTATTACAAAGACCGCCAGGGGTTTATGAAGCCTCTCGTGGTTGCGTGAGGGTGCTATGGACTGATTACTGAAACCCCGTTTC
>PLLV01000143.1 GCA_003142295.1 Syntrophaceae bacterium | reverse complement strand
CACGTTGCTCCCACGAGCATGAGGTTGCGGATGCCGAATTTATCGATGAAGTATCCGGCGACCGGCACAGGCCATGTCTCAAACAAGATGAACAAGGTATAAATGAGAGCAATTTGGGCGTAGGGCACAGCCGCAAATGTCTGTTTCAGTCCCGGAGTGAAAAGGGTGAAGGCATACTGAAAGTTTGATATGACGATCATAGCTATCACACCTGCAGTCAACTGCACCCACCGGTTGCCGACGATAGGACCAAACTTCTCTATTGCGATATCTGTGTTTCCGTTAGTTACATTTTCGCTAGTCATATCCGGTCCTCCTTTTAAATAACTAAGATGTATCTAAGATTGAGTGAGTTTCAAAGCACCCGACCCAGTGCGGCGGGTGCCTTGAACTCAATACACAAGAACGAATCTTGTCTCGATCAAAGCCTATGCCTTCTTTTTCTTGGGCGTAGGAATCGGAGCTTCAACTGCAATCGCTTTAATCCTCTGAATCTTTTCGTCGACGAAGGCCTGCATCTTGGCAATATGTTCCTGTTTCAGATGAGAGAACCTTCCCTGGTATTTCATATATTCGTCTACAGTTTTGTATTTTTTCGGGAGACGTGAGTACTTGTAGACGCCATTCTCCCACTCATAGAGCGTCCACATACCTGTCTCTACAGCCAGCCTACCCATTTCGAGTGTCAGTTTCTCATCGAATCTCCATCCCTTCGGGCAGGGTGCGAGCATATGCAGGAATGTAGGACCATCATAATTGAGGGCTTTTCGCACCTTATTCATCAGGTCGAGTGGGTAGGAAACACAGGTAGTAGCAACGTACTTTACCGCAGGATGTCCCCCGATTACCATTTGCGGGGGGTCCTTCGGAAAAAGAACCTTTCCTTCCGGAATTTCTTTACCCGGCGGTGTGAAAGTAGTGTTTGCGCCGTAAGGCGTTGTTGGCGAGGTCTGAATACCTGTATTTGCATAGGATTCGTTGTCATAGCAGATGAACAGAGCGTCATGAGCGCGATACATCATTCCAGACATTGCCTGGAGACCAATATCAACGGACCCGCCATCACCTGCCATTACTATTACATTTGGGAATGGCCCGTCATATTTCTTTTTACGCGCCAGTATCTTGTAGGCCGCCTCGATACCCGACCCCACAGCTCCGCCGTTGGTTATCTGAGCATGGATCCATGATACTGCGTACGGTGTGCACAGATAACTTGAATTTGCCACGTACATGCAGCCTGTAGGCCCAATGAAGATTGTATCCTTACCTGCGGCTTTTGCCGTAAGACGGTAATTTATTGCAGGACCGCATCCGGCGCATGTCCTGTGTCCTGGCACATACATCTCTTCCCTCGGTGCGCCTCTAAGGGACTTGATCGGCTCTAAAACTTGTTTTTTATAATCAAAGGCTTGCATAATTTGACACCTCCTTGTTCTCCTTATTATTCTTCATCTTCAAATCCAACCCAGTATACCTTCTGACGCACTTTCTTCTCTTCAGCCATCTTCTTCATGATCTTCGCCATATAGTAAAAGTCTTCAAGAAGAATTACGTCACCTCCGAGACCGGCCATAAATGATGTGAGCAACGGTCTCTTATCAAGGTCATAGAGGGATGCGCTGACCTCATGAATCAGGTTGCCGCCCCTTGTGGCGCCACCATAGGAGGTGCTGGATTCCACCGTAGCTACAGCTTTCACATGTGCAAACGCTTCCATGATCTGTTGGGTTGGCCATGGTCTCATCCAGCGTGGTCTCACCATGCCGGCCTTTAAGCCCTGGTTCCGTAAATTACGGATAGCAGATTTGCATGTATTTGCATGGGCCCCCTGGATAAAGAATGCCACCTCTGCATCTTCCATCATATACTTCTCCAGCCATGGGTCTAACTTCCGACCGAAAATCTTGTTGTAATCGGCCACTGCTTTTTCGATTACCGCGGGTGCTTCCAGAAACGTCATTGCCCGTTGAGCATCCATTGGCGCTCCCTGATCCGGCCTGATTTGCGGGCCATGGGAAACCGGACATGTGGTACTTAAAGGGTGAGGCGCTCTGTAGGGGGGTAAAAATTCCCTCACCTGTGAGAGCTCTGGCAATACGACCTTATCCGCGATGTGGGAAATAAAGTATCCGTCCTGACATACGAACTGGGGAAGCATTATAAGGGGGTCTTCTCCGACACGATAATTGATGAGGGTATTGTCAAAGACCTCCTGAGGCGTTGACGCCCACCCCATCAGCCAACCCTGGTCTCTTGCAGACATTGCATCGGTATGTTCCGAGCCGAAATCTCCTGGTGGATCGAGTGTCCTGTCTGCAATTGCCATTTGAAAGGGGTAGCGCCCGCCCGCCGCCGGGCTGTAAACCTCAAAGGCGTAGGTAACGCCCACACCTGAGCTTCCCGTATAAGCCCTGGCGCCGCACGCTGAGGCCCCAAGCACTACTGAAACCTGGGCGTGTTCGCCTTCACCATGTATAAACTCCGCATCCAGTTCGCCGTTTGCGACCATCTTGGCAAGTTCCATCATGATCGCTGTATAGGGACGGATGGGGAAGGAACATATTACTTCTACTTCCGCAAATTTTGCTCCCTGGGCTGCAGCTGCACACCCACTAAGCATTCTTTCTTGAGCCATATTATTTCCTCCTTCTTACTTAAAAGGGTTTTTCTAATCGATGTACCCCGTCTTCAAAATCAAGTTCCGGAACAGAAGATATAGCATCTGCCGGGCACTCATAGATACAGATCTGGCAGCCTTTACAGAACTTCCAGTTCCATTCCATATGATCCTCTTTTTCATTGTATGACCAGCATGAATCCGGACATGCAGCATAACAGGTAAAACACCTTGTACACTTTTCATGGTCGATAACAGGTCTGACAATCCTCCAGTTTGAAGTTATAAAGAGGTCCTGCTGTCCGACCGGCGCCGGAGTAATTGCTCCGAAAGGGACTTCTCTGTCTTTAGGTATCTTTATAGCCATATTTTTCTCCTTCCTCTAAGTTTTAATGATAATGAACTAAACACGTATTAACCTCCCCATGAATATTCGACACGGGATTTTCTGAATTTTTCGAGATTTACTTCATTGAAGCCACGTTCCATTGCAGCCACATCGCTGACGATCTTTGCGAGGTTTCCCTTTTTCGCCATTCCTGTTATTCTTGCCATTGCTCCAAGGATAGGAGCCGCAATACCGGCCCCGATACCGGACGCGTCGACACCGCCTTCCGATCCGGAGAAATCGACGGTTCTTATCCCTGAAATGCCGTCGGCATCGACAGTGGCAACAGCACCAAGTATGTCTGCATTTGGAATGAATTTGAGCATGTAATTGATAGGCCGAGCCGTATTAATGATGAGCAGACCTCCTTCGGGCATCCCCTTTAAAACATTAATCCCTTTTACAATGGTTGGTTCAACAACAACCACGACGTCAGGATGGCTGTTAGTATAGAGATATTTCATCTCAATCTCTTCATCACTGATTCGTACATACTTCCTCGTGGTTACAAGAACGCGGTCCGGCAAATCTTCGTAATTATCAAAAGCCTGAACGAATTTGCCGTCCATTTTGGCTGCCTGAGCGAAGGCATTGGCAATGTCGCGAGCTTCTTTGTCCATTACCACGCCCCTCGTCCATACAGTTATTTCAGTTACTTTCGCCATAAATAGCTACCTCCTTCGAATAAAATTGATCAGTCATAGACTGACCCATAAAAAAGACCATAATGTTAATGCGTGTTCAAACGGTTTAATGTGGGTCGAGACCTCCTTTCTTCAACTTCCCTTTTCTTGAACAGTGTGTTTTCCAATTCCTCTATATGTTGCATCATTGCCTGCCGGGCTGCTGGACCATTACCTTCCTTGATTGCCTCAAGAATGTCCTGATGGCCCGTGAGTGATTTCTGTTTCCTTTCTTCCGTCTGAAGATATGCCTCTCGCGTTTTACGGAGAAAGCCCATAAGGGCAATAAGGAGACGACCGAGCACTTTGTTTTTCGACATCGTGGCTAAGGTAGAATGGAAGCTGGAGTCCAACTTCACCGGAATTCGCCCCTCAGAAATCTCTTTTTCCTGTTTTGCTATAATCTCTTCCAGTTGGGCTATTTTTCTTTGTGATGCATTTATTGCTGCTAATTTTGCGATCTCCGGTTCTATAATCTTGCGAAGGGCGAAAATATCGATGATGCTGTCCCGATCATGAAAGAGTACTGTTGCTAAAGGTTTTATAATTGCTTCCTCGCTGGAAGCAATTACATACGTTCCATTACCCTGTCTCCTCTCAACAAGGTTTATTATCTCTAAGGAAAGTATAGCCTCACGTACGGTCAATCGAGATACTTTAAAAGTTTCTGACAGTTCATTTTCGTTGGGTAACTGGTCGCCGTGCTTTAGCTTTCCTTTTTCGATGAGGATTTTAATCTGTAGAACAATATCCTCGTAAGCCCGCTTTTTCCTGACTTCTTTCAACAATGTTTTGGTCCTCCCTACTTTTCAAGGCTTTTAATGGCATCATGAAAGTGACGGGCACTGATGATAAGCTTTGCCGGTGGATTCTCAGAGTTGTTGATGCGCTCACTAATAGCCATCATGGCGGCACTGCGGCAGATAAAAGTAATCTGTGAGCCGACCATACCGTCAGTTAATAATACCAGGTCATTTATATCCACATCGTTATGGAGTGGTCTGTCACTATTGTGCACCTTGAATATTTCCAGTCGGTCTTTTTCATCAGGGATCGGGAACCTCAGGATGCAATCGAGACGACCCGCGCGCGTGAGAGCCGGATCAAGGAACTCCTCCCTATTTGAAGCCCCGAGTACAATTACTTGGGAATGGTCGCTCAAATTGTCCAGTTCGTTGAAAAACTGCGTTGACATACGCTCCACGGTGCTGCTTCCTTCTAACGTTGCATTACGACTCATTCCTAAGGCATCTATCTCGTCAAAAAAAAGTATACATGGTGCTGACTGCTTCGCTTTTTTAAAGATCTGATGAAGCGCCTTTTCCGATTCTCCCAGCCATTTTGAGAAGAGAATAGGAACACTGATGGAAATAAAGTTGAGGCCGGTTTCTCCTGCCAGGGCCTTTGCCATAAGTGTTTTACCCGTGCCGGAAGGCCCAGAGAAGAGAATTCCCTTCGGCGGTGTTACTCTTCCCAGCGCAAAAAGGTCCGGATATCGTGTCGGCCATTCGATAATCGATATCAGTGCGTCCTTGATATTTTTCAATCCCCCAACGTGATGCCATTTTACTGTAGATCTTTCGGTGAAGAATTCACGGGTTGCTGAGGGTTCTACTTCACGGAGAGCTGTCAGGAAATCCTCCATCGTGATCTGGAGGTTATCCAGTTTTGTGAGTATCGTATCAAGGTGATTCTCATCTTTGAAGGAAAGGTATCTTCTCAGGGCGACCATCCCTGCCTCCTTGCAGAGTGCCTCAAGATCAGCCCCTACAAAGGCATGAGTGATACTGGCAAGTTTACCAAGGTTGACATCAGGTGATAGGGGCATGTTGCGACTGTGAATCCCCAGTATTGCCAGACGACCTTCGACGTTTGGAACTGGAATCACAATTTCCCGATCAAATCGACCTGGCCTCCGTAAGGCAGGGTCGATAATCTCTGGAATATTAGTTGCACCTATGACAATTACATGTCCTCGGGAGACCATGCCGTCCATCAGGGCAAGAAGCTGAGCGACTACCCTTTTTTCCACATCACCCAATACCTCTGCACGCTTGGGGGCAATGGCATCGATTTCGTCGATGAAGATGATGCTTGGTGCCTTTAGGGAGGCCTCCTCGAAGATTTCCCTGAGTTTTGCCTCACTCTCACCATAATATTTGTGGATTATCTCAGGTCCGTTTATCCTCATAAAGTGAAGCTTGGTTTCACTCGCGATGGCTCTGGCAATTAGTGTTTTACCAGTTCCTGGAGGACCATAGAGTAGCACACCCTTTGGCGCCTCTATACCAAGTTTTTCGAATACCTCGGCATACCGCAGAGGAAGTTCCACCATCTCCCGAACGAGTCTGAGCTCATTTTCAAGACCGCCGATATTTTCATAGGAAACACGCGAGGCTCCATCTAAAGAAAAATCAGGCTTCTTCAATACAAATCTTGTTTTCTGATTGATAATCACTCCGCCAGTGGGAGAAGTTGCCTCAATCTGAAAAAAGCGCTCTTTCCCCGCCAGAAAAGGAATATTGATTTTATCGCCAGCTATAACCGCAAGACCCTGGAGAACTTTTGCAAACTGTTCAAGTTCACTCTCATCCGGCAATACATATGAAAAGTCAACGGGAGTCAGTACGACTGTAGTTGCAGTTGTTCGAGGTATTTTCTTAACCTTTACGAGTCCACCTATATGAACGCCAGCATTCTCCCGCGTGTTACCATCGATTTGGATCAATTGTTTCCCTTGTGATTCAGGGAAAGTACCTGTGATTCTTGCAACCGTTGTCCTCTCGCCACCGATTTCGATGATATCGCCGAGGACAGCTTTCAATGAATTGATGTCCTCGGGACCCAGGCGCGCCATGCCTTTGCCTACATCCTCAGCAAAAGCTTCAGTCACTTTCAAATCAATACCAGCATTCATACTTTTCATGTATTATTTCAATATGATAGAATATATCTAATCATCTGATGATTTGATTATCATAATGTCACATTTTTAGTCAAGAAAAATTTTTTATGTCTTAAGAATATCTCACTGTCCCCTTCCGCGACTTGGAAAAACCCTCGCTTTCAGGCAAAGACTTTAGTATCCTCTATTGACCGGCGGAATCAAACATTGATACCTTAAGATCAGGCTTTTAACCCTTACAGATCATTCCGGTATTGTGGCTGATTTTCGAGGTTCTGGGTTAATACCATGTACTGAGTAGATTACTGATAACGGGTTGTATTCTTTATAAGAACCTTTTCAGTTATGATAGATGCGTGGGTGGTAGGCTCCTTCCTGCTATCCACAATTTAGAGGTAATGAAAATTATTCAATCTTTCTCTTTGTAATGATCACCTCTATCAAGACCCCGATTATCCCTGGGACGCCTACATCCAGGCTTAATCCTGAAAGGAAAACGGGATGATGTGGAAAGGTGCGCCCGGATTATGCCTGAAAATGCCCACTGCACCTGGTAACACCAGCAAAATTCCTCAACGCACCCCTTCATTGATCATTAAGAAACTCGCACAGGCATACTTGTGGAAATCGACAGCGATACCTACCATATTTTGTAAAAAAATTTACTTGACATAGAAGAAAAATTTATTTTATACTCCGCACCAAAAAAAAGGGACTTCTTATCAATACAAATCATGCCCGGAAAGATCACTTAATAAAAGGAAAGGAGGAAAAAATGAGAAAGGTTTGGATAGCTTTACTATTAATTGTGCTGATTATGGCGTTCGCCTTGCCCGTATCTGCGGCGGATGTCAAGTTCAGCGGGTCGTATGTAGCACAGGGCTACTATGATAACAACCGCTCATTAAAGACTGATGGCGGCGCATCCGTCTCCAATATCTGGCAGAGACTGCGGGTGCAGACAGAGTTCCAGGTCCAGGAAGGCCTTAAACTGACGACCCGGTTCGACGCCATGGAAAAAATCTGGGGCGCAGCGAGGACGCCTGTTCTCTATACTTCAACTACAACAGGCGCCCAAGTATCTTCGCTCGCCGGCAATACCGGAACCACCAGCGACGGGAACAACCAGGAAGCGGAAAACATCAAGTTCGAGCATGTGTATGTGACCGCCAACCTCTTTGGCGGTGTCTTAAGAGTCGGCTACCAGCAGCAGACGACGTTTGGCACCGCGTTCGGTGACAGCGGCGATTCCACATACGGCCCCAGGATCGCGTACGATTACGTGGTCGGCCCTTGGTCATTTGGCGCCCGCTGGGACAAGATTGAAGGTACCCAGTACTACAGCGCAACCGGTCCCTCCGGCAACGTCGCCGTAAACACCTACCAGGTGGATGCAGTTAATGAAAAGTATTCCGGCCAGTTCTTGTACAAATGGGGCAAGGGGAGTGCGGGTTTACAGATCACTTACTATAACTATAGCTCTACCGCCGGTGTATATCCATACTACGGGACCAACACTTCGGCGTACACGACAGATGCTACCGGGTACAAGGGGCAGTACTTGCAATTTGATCCCTATTTCAAGGCTCAGATCGGCCCTGTCTATGTAGAGGGTGAAGTCCTGTACCAGACGGGTAAACTGAGGAAGATGGATTTCGTCGGCGGCACAGACGTGAGTAAGGACGGACTTTCCGCCTATGTCTCGGCTACCGTTGATTTCGCACCCGTGTATGCCGGCATTAACCTGGTCTATGTGGCAGGTGACGACAGAGGCACAAGCGATAAGGATGAATCGGGACCTGCGGGGGGCACCGACTTTAACCCCTTGCTGATGCTCTTCAACTATGATCTGGCCAGATGGAACGGCGCTTATGGTTCTGCTGGTGGCTTAACCACAGCAAGCTCGACATCAACGCCTACCAGTTACTATGGTCCAAACGCCGCACAGTCTAGCGGCATTTACAACGCGCAGATCGGACAGCTTTTCGTCGGTGTGAAGCCTATTCCGAAGCTGGATGTCAGGGCGGCCTACGCCATTGCCGCGGCGGACAAGGACGGTGCATCGGCGAATTGGCAGTCCAAGACCTATGGTAGCGAGCTTGATATTACGGCAACCTACAGGATCTATGACAACCTCTCCTACATGGTCGGCTTCGGCTACCTGTGGGCGGGTAACTATTTCAAAGGCACCAATGCAGCAGCTACTATCGATAATGACTACCTCTTGACGCACAAACTGACGCTTACTTTCTAAACTGACTGCATAAGTTCCATTACACTGAAAAGAGCCCCGGGTAGTTCCACGGGGCTCTTTGTTGTTACGTAAATTCCCTCGACCCCTATGGATGGCTGAATCAATTTTTCATATGATGTTCAATTTGTTCATCAAGGGGGAGCTATGTCAGAGGACGTGATGAACACAAAGGAGGTGGCCCGCTACCTCGATATTCATGAAAAACAAGTATACGGACTGATTAAATCCGGAAGGATTCCTGCCACCAGGGTCACGGGGAAGTGGATCTTCCCTAAGAGATTAATTGATGAATGGATTGAAACGAATGCGAAGCAGGGGGTCAAAGAGGCAAGACGGAAGAGCAGGCGGAACGAAGGGGGGCTCCTTGCATCGGGAAGTAACGATCCCATCCTCGACATGCTGCAAACTTATATAAAGAAGCGTCATCCTGTACCCATGAATGACGATCACCTCTGCCGAGATCCCGACTACTCCTGGAATGCTTACATCCAGTCATAATACTGAAAGAAAAAAGGATGATGGGGAAAGGTATGCCCGGATTATGACTGAAAATGCCCGCTGCACCTGGTAACACCAGCAAAATACCTCAACGCACCCCTTTAAATGACCCGCGAGAAACTCTCACAGGCATACTTGTGGAAATCGACAGGGATACCTGCCATATTTTGTAAGGAAATTGACTTGACATAGAAGAATAATTTCTTTTATGCTTTTCCAACAAAAAAGGGATTTCTTATCAATTCAACTCAATTCGTCCTGCCTTCAGCTGATATGGAGCGGTGCATATTTAAGATACAGGATATATAGGTTAGTATGTCTGAATCTGAAGATCCAAAAATAAAAAAAGCAAATATCCGCCTGACGGACGGATCCCACGTAAAAGGTCAGATTAATATCAAGGACCATGACAGGCTTTCCGACCTGCTCAATATCGGCGAAGACCCTTTTATCGTCTTATTCAATGCTACAATCCCTGGCGGTCTCGGTGGAAAGGTAATTTTCGTCAGCAAGAGTCAGATTCTGTGGATCTGCCCCGAAGACTG
>PLLV01000044.1:3438-3586 GCA_003142295.1 Syntrophaceae bacterium | reverse complement strand
ATCTTGGGAAGCGTTAAAGTCCCCAATTTTGACTCCATCTAGAGTGGTGTTTCGACGCTCACATCGGTTAGCTTATGCTCACCTTCTTGATTCACACCTGACGCATCTTGTGCGCCTTTTCCATCAACGCTCACTACCATGGCTTTTG
>PLLV01000044.1:0-3378 GCA_003142295.1 Syntrophaceae bacterium | reverse complement strand
CAGCCTCGTGGCGCACTTACCATTTGAACTGTATTCTCTGACCGTGTTGAAGAATCCATAGTTGCGCATCATCTGCTCACCCCTGGCCGGTATGTGTGAACACATGGCAGCGAGCCATTCGAGAGCAGGGAAGACCTTGCATAGACTTCCCCCGTCACCGCACACAATTAATTCTACGGATTGCCCTCCTTAGACTGATTGCTTAATCTAATAAGTTTCCCCCGAACCAAATCAACATGCTCTCGAAGGCTATAGACCTCGTCAAAAAAAGCTAAAGGCACTGGGATTCTATTGATCGATGCCTCGATCCGGTCAATCTTTTCATGATAACCCGATATGTCTTCTGGTTCGGGACTTTCCATCATTTCTAATTCCAGATTCTTAAGTTCTCTATACCAGTGATAGAATTTCCGACGGTGCCGCCAAGAGTACAGCCAGGGTATGCTTCGGATTAAAGGGATCAAGATTATGGCTACCGGGATCATAATTAAAATCGTGCGGTCAACAAACGCAGCTATTCCAAATGGAAGATAGTCAAGCAAAAAAGGCCGTCCCGATTTATAAAATCTCTCCGCATAATTGGAGGAAGGGAAGCTCATCTCCTTTGGCGAGGGGAATTCCCCCTTCTTATTCACCCAACCTACGTTGCTATGAATCTCAACGGCAGCGTCCAGAAGCAAATATACTAAAGCAGGGTGCAGGTCTTTACGTACAATGAGACTTGTTGTCACTGCCAAAAGATGAACATCTTGGGAGGGCATTTTCTTTGAAACATCCAGTATGCCTTGGGGTAACACAACATGCGATAAAGCAGGGATAAGCCGGGTGTAAGCCTCAGCTTGCCTCAGACTCATCAACTTCACCTTGGGGGTATACAAGAGTTCCTTAACGAGGGAATTATCCTCTGTACCGAGTATCATTACCGCATCTACCGTCCCTTCCAATAAAGCTTTATTGGCAGCAGCACTGGAAAGGTCGAGTAGCACGGTTGGTGGAGCTGCACTATTATTTAGTTTAAGCAAATCGATGGCAAATTTGCGCACCCCGCTCCCCTCCGGTCCGATCGCAATTNNTTCCATCTTGGACAAAACCGGCATCGACCCGGTAGGATTTATCGTTAAGACGCTTGAGATTTTCTACAGAACCTGAGGAGGGAAGCAACTTAAGATGAATATTCTCACGCGCCAGGATCTGCCGGTAGCGCTCACCAAAAATTGCATAAGACCCGCTTTCAAATCCGGTGGTCATAATTAAATTGTCAGGAGCCTTGAAATGATAGGCGATTATAATCGATATGAGTGCGACGAACAAAACCGAGACGAGGATGACCAGAAGGCCATGATTAGATATTGAAGAAATGATTCTGCGTCTAATCTTTGTTTCTTGGACCATTTTATCCCTCTTAGAGGCACAGGTTCTTTTAAATGGCGCCTATAGAATTAGATAGACAGAACTTAGGATCAAAGGGGTGTTTACCCTTTTTCCGTCTTATTAGCTACACGAGAGATACGGAGCTTTTTTTAATTGTTTTCCCTTTGAGCTGTTGAATATCTTTAGTATCTATATATTATCAAGATAACTCGCAGCTGTTCGCATCGAGCTGGCATTGCTTTTCCTTTGTTTTTTCTCTAAGACGCGTCTCCCGCCTGGCTTTTGCTTCCCGGTTCCTTCTTTTCTCTTCATCTGTATCCAAGATTAGCGGAGGCAATGGCGTGGGATGGCCATTTCTATCAAGTGCCACAAAGGTCATATAGGCAGAAGCCATATGACGTCTCTCACCGGTGATGAGATTTTCAGACTCCACTCGGATACCCACTTCCATGGAGGTTCTTCCTACAAGATTGAGACTGGCTCGCAGGGTTACAAAGTCTCCGATGAATGCGGGACAATGAAAGTCCAATCGGTCAAGTGAGGCAGTAACTGCATTGGCCCTTGCGTGTCGGACTGCAACGGATCCCGCAACGGTGTCAATGAGCTTCATGATAACTCCGCCATGAACGTTCCCNNTCGTTTCCCTTCCATTTTCCCCTCCTCCATAAAATTCTGAAATAAACGGTCGACTGCTCGCAATGACATAACATGCAGATATTCAAACGTCACATATTATCGACATCCGCTGCATAAAATGCAAGAGTCAAAATCGACGTGGCAAATTATAGCAAGTGAGGTTCTGTGAGAGGACTGCACCCACAATGGTACACATAGCCAAATTATTTAGATTCAATGAATAGCATTTGTAATGGTGAGGGGATGATTTTCGCTAGCCATTGGTTCAATATTTCGAGTCCGCATTGGCTCGCCAGTAAGGATGAAAATGGGCAATGGAAGGAAATGCTTGTTTTGTAGTGAAGCCAGTTATCACTTCACCTACAACTACTCAGTGGTCGGCAATTTCAGAATTGATGATTATGGATCGAAAGAAAGTAACGTCAAAATGAGCAAACCCCATTAACGTTCTGCTGGATTCATTTGTTAGGAAAGCAACTGATAGATTTTGGAAAGAGTGTTTAACCAAAATCGCCATATCTCATTTGCCTTTTCGGGTGATAGAGAAAGAGACACACAAATGTTAATTATCAGACCGATAAACTGATTTGACCAATCTACTCGACCCAATCCGGATTTTGCATGTCCGATCAGTCGTTTGAGAGCAGCATCATATCTTTCTGCTTGTTTACTATAGCCGTCTACTTTTTCATGCAAAAAAGTGATCAACTTCTTGATTGCTTCTTCGGCTTCCTGTGCTTCAGTATATGAAAATGATGAATTGTCTGGAAATTCTGATAAATCTCGTGGTGGTGAAAACTTAATGTACTTAGCCCACGGGTCGGCTTGACCAAGCTCAAGCTTCACATACGTTGCCCAAGACTCGAAGTATTGTAGAACGCCATCCCAACCAAGATCAACATCGCCAAACTCTACACCGCCATCTGGTGCAGGGCTACACTTAATATCGATCTGACTATAGTTCGGTACAATAACAAAGTAACAAAGGCCAATTTCTAGCGTATCAGCGGGATTGTTTGTCCAATTCTTTTGATCATTAGTCCATTTCGTCTGTGCGAGATCAATACCTGCAGCAACCAAAATATCATGAAGTTGTCTTCTTTGTATGTTAAGTAATTTTCTCTTCATCAGATTGCTCCGTGACAATTCATATTGACTGTTAGTTATTATCCATGGGCGGTAAGGGTGCCTAAGCGAAAGATGATAATCAATCTACCATTCAATTCCTTTTGATTTAAGAAAGGTTTGAGCTTGCAAGTAACCTTTCTTAGCCGACTGTTTAAAATCGTCTAGTGCTTCTTTATCGTATCCCAAACTCGAATAGACACTCCCACGTTCATAATACGCAATGGACTTCCCCCGATTTAGTGG
>PLLV01000181.1 GCA_003142295.1 Syntrophaceae bacterium | reverse complement strand
ACAATTCTATTTGTTGCTAAGACATCGATGATAGTTACAATGATTTTTATGTTGACAGGGTGCAGTCACTCTTTGATAATTAATCAGTTAAAAATCTGACATGAAAGGCAAATGCCGAGTGACCCTGATCTTTTTTCAATGAGCGCCTTATTATGACTATGAAAAAGCCATGTGTAGGAATAAGCCCCTGCCTCTTGGGGAAGAAAGTCAGATACGATGGAGGACACCGGCGCAACCGCTACATAACAGATATCCTCGGAAAATATTTTGGATGGATACCTGTCTGTCCAGAGGTTGAATACGGACTCGGAATACCGAGAGAACCCATGCAGTTAGTTGGTGACCCGGCAAAGCCGCGCCTCGTGACGATTTCCACGGGTATCGACCATACCGATGGAATGATGAAGTGGGCAGAAAAGAAGCTTGTGGAACTCGAAAAAGAAGACCTCTGCGGATTTATTTTCAAAAGTAAATCTCCCAGCTCGGCGATACGGGGCGTTACAATTCTTTCGCCATCCGGCGTAGAGTGCGGTATAGGAGCCGGCATATTCGGAGGAGCCTTCATCAAACACTTTTCTATGATACCCGTAATAGATGATGACCGACTTGGCGACCCCGTCTTGAGAAAAGATTTCCTTGAGAAGGTCTTTGCTTTTAAGAGATCACGGGACTCAAAGGAGAAAAAGCGATAAGACATGTCATCCTTTGAGAAATTCCCTTTTCAAAACCTCGCCGGTTCTTCCGATGACCACTTTTTCCAGGGGGATATTTTTGCCAGCCATATTCATGCCATCCCGGATAATTACTGGAAGTCCCTGACAGCATGGTACTTCCATGACGAGCACAGTTATGCTCCTGATATCTGCCTCCTTAAATATCTGCGCAAATCTATGCACGTACATCTCTGTTTCATCGAATTTCGGGCAGCCCATGAGAACTACTCTGCCTTTCATAAAATCATCGTGTAGCCGCGGATAGGCAACAGGCGTACAATCCGCCACAACCAAAAGGTCCGCATTCTTTAGAAATGGGGCAGTCGGCGGTACGAGCCGGATCTGAACCGGCCAGTGGGACAGAGCCGAAGCGATACCTTTCTGCGCAATTGGTTTACTTGCGCCTCGGCTTGGCTGTAGAGATGCAAAACTCACAATTTGTGAAGATGGGCATCCGCAGGCCATGGTCGGCGCTTCCGGAACCGGCCCTGTTTCTTGAGATTTCATGTGCTCCTCCACGGCCGCCTCGTCAAACTCACCCGCCTCACGTTCAATAATTTTAAGGGCGCCCCTGGGACACTCACCCAGACAGGCCCCCAGGCCATCGCAATATATCTCCGCCACTAATTTAGCCTTGCCGTCCCTCACCTGGATAGCGCCCTCGGCGCAGGCAGGAACGCATAAACCGCAGCCGTCACATTTCTTCTCGTCAATCTGGATGATCTTTCTCTTCTTTTTCATAAATTCCTCCTCTATCCTCCAAAATTGCAGCTGAACGCTATTTTGAGTCCTCGCGAAATTTCCTTTAACGTATTCATCATCGGGTGTTTATGCATTGACAAAAGTCAATTTTTTTAACTTTATTTTCTATTTTTTCCTTTTGGGCAACAATTTATTACATTATAATGAACCCAGATCTAAAAAAGTCGCAAGTAAAAAGGGCCGATAGGTTTGCAAGGAGGATTCCCGTGAATCTGCTCGATCATATTATCGCCATTCCCCTTTTCGAAGGTCTATCAAGAGGACAGCATGAAGCGCTGGCCAGAATCTCTGTAAGCCGTTCTTACAAGAAAGGCCAGACAATCTTCTCGGAAGGTGATGAAGGCGTGGGCTTTTATGCGATCATTTCCGGCCGAGTGAAGATATTCAAACTTTCACCGGAAGGGAAAGAACAGATCCTCCACATGATGGGAGCCGGAGAGATATTTGGAGAGGTGCCTGTTTTTACCGGCCAGGAATATCCGGCATACGCCGAGGCCCATATCAATTGCTCACTCCTATTCTTTCCCAGGAACTCATTTATCGAGCTCATTAAAAAGGACCCGTCACTGTCTCTGAACATGCTGGCCCTGCTGTCGTGGCGTCTTCGAAGATTCGCGGCACTGATTGAGGATCTTTCCTTGAAGGAGGTACCCGGGCGCCTGGCAGCTTATCTTCTCTACGCGAGCAAAAAATCGTCCAACAAAGACGAATTCGAGCTCGATATATCGAAAGGGCATCTGGCCTCTATCTTAGGTACGATCCCGGAAACGCTGTCCCGTATCCTCGGTAAAATGGGCAGGCAGGGATTGATTAGATCGGAAGGTTCACGCATGAGGATACTGGATCGCACAACCCTGGAGGACATCGCCACAAAAGGGAGAAAGCTGGAAAATATCTGACGCCAGGGGAAAACGCAGAGACGCAAACATAAGTGTGCTTGACAGAAAGGTCTTTAAGACATTAAGGTAACAGAATAATAGCATAAGAACTGCAAACGAAAATAGTCATTCTCTAACAGAAGGACTCTGTATGTTATCTTCCAAGGAAAAAATCAAAGAAGAAGTGTCCTGCGATGAAAAAGGCCAGATAAGGGAGAAGAAGTTCACCCTCAATGGAAAGTATGAAGGCGAATACACCTCCTATTATGGCAACGGGCAGGTCATGGCCCATCTTTACTTCCGTAACGGCGGGAGAGGTGGTGATGCCGTTTCCTATTACAGGGACGGTCAGATCAGAGAAAAATGTACATTCAAGAACGACAAGCCGCATGGAGAATATGTCTCTTATCATGAGAACGGCCAGATCAGAGAGAGGGAGAATTACAAAGACGGTAAATTAGACGGGAGATACACGCTTTTTTTTACAACAGGCCAGACGAGAGAAATAGAAAATTTCAAAGACGGCAAGCTTGACGGCGACTACATATGTTATTACAAGAATGGTCAGGTCAAAGAAAAGGGGCGTTTCGTAAATGACAAACGAGACGGGGAATATATAGCCTATTATAAAAACGGCAGGACAAGGGAAAAGGCAACATTCAGGAATGGAAAGCCGGAAGGAAAGTTCCTGTCTTTCGACATAGATGATCCGGTAAATCGGGATAACAGCCAGGAAGAAAAACCATCTACATTCGCGGATGAAGACAATTTGAGAGAGAAGGAGAAAATGGTCGATGATCTCTTCAGGAACCTGGCGAACTTCGAGAAGGAGCAGAAGGGTAAATGATCATAAAAAGTATCCTGATTCCAACAGATGGTTCTGATTACGGAAAAACTGCCATTGAATACGGCATCTATATAGCCAAGCGCCTTAACGCGCAATTGATCGGTCTCCATGTGGTTGATATCAGATTGATGCAGGGACCGGTATTCACCGATATTTCAGGTTCCGTAGGCCTTCCGCCTTATCAGGAATTTCTCCCGGTATTGCAGGGAGGTTTTGATGAAAGGGCAGAGACTGTTTTACAGGCCTTCAAGACAAAGTGCGAACAGGCAGGATTGCATCCTGAGATAAAGAAAGCCGTCGGCGTCATCGATCAAATGATTATTGAAGAGGGCGGTAATGCTGACTGGATCATCATAGCCCAGAGAGGTGAACATTTCCACTCAGGCGGAGGCAGCATACTGGGCTCTGTTGCGGAATCAGTCGTGCGGAATTCAGGAAAGCCGGTCATGGTGACACCGGCTACCTTCCAGGAGATCGAGAGCATGGGCCTGGCCTACGATGGCAGTGCACCGGCAGACAAAGCCTTGAAGCTTGCGGCAGAATTATCCGAGCAGACCTCCTGGCCTCTCACTGTAATTATCATCACGGATAATCATGACCTGGGGGCAAGCCTTACAAAAAAGATAGAGGACTTTCTCGAGCCCTTCAAGATCGACAGCGCCATCATCATTCTCCGGGGTAAGGAAGACCGTGAACTAATCAAGTTCATCAAGGAAGGTCCCGTCGAATTAATGGTCATGGGGGCCTACGGCCACAACAGACTGAGGGAACTGATTCTCGGCAGCACCACTTCACACGTCATCCGCAAGAGCACAATCCCCGTTTTACTGACGCGATAACCGGAAAGTGTTTTACGCTGATGCTAATGCGCCTCACATGCGTTCTTACAATCAAAACTTCTGTTTGATCTTTTCGCTCAACTCCGCCAGGACGTCATGCCTGGTCAAATCATAATAGATAGGTGTTATGGAAATCATGCGATGGCGAAGAGCGCAGGCATCGGAATCTGCTTCCTCCCCGTCAGAGAGTTTAGTTTCTCCGGCAAGCCAGTAATAGATGTTATCTCTTGGATCCACCCTTTTTTCAAAACTCTCTATAAGGCGCGCCCTGCCCTGCTTTGCCACAACAACCCCCTTGATCTCCTCTTCGGGAATGGCCGGGATATTTATATTCATAGCGACGTTTTTTATGGGATTGTCTTCTAACATGAATGCCGCCATCTTTCGGGCAAATCGGGCTGCGAATGAAAAATCGGCATTTCTGTGAGTGTCCAAAGAAATAGCCATGGACGGAATTCCCATGATGATCCCCTCGGTCGCTGCCGAAACGGTTCCTGAATAGATCACATTGGTCCCCACATTGGCGCCCAAATTGATCCCCGATACAACCAGATCAACCGGTTTGTCTGATAATTCTTTGATCCCGATCTTGACGCAATCCGCCGGTGTCCCTTTCACAGCGTATCCGACAAAGCTGCCTTCTTTTTTTACGGCCCGTACCATGAGGGGTCGGAAAATCGTGATCGCATGTCCCACCGCGCTCTGTTCAACCTCGGGGGCGACGATGAGGCAATCGGCGTCCTTGGAAAGCTCCTGATAGAGAGCACCCAGCCCCCTCGCATATATGCCGTCATCATTTGTAAGAAGAAACCTCATAAAACTTCTCCCATACCTATTTGATCTGGATGATTTTACCATCCTTTATCGTCAAGACAAAGACATCCTTCCGGGCGTCTCGCATCCCCAAAAATGACGTTTTCCCCGTCACGCCCCGGTAATTCCTCACATCCAGAAGGTTCTCCCTGAATTGATCCCTCGTCTTGATGCCATCTTCCCTGATAATTTTTACAATGATGCCCGCCGCATCGTATGCGAGTGCCTCCGCCGCTCCCGGTTCCCGGCTGTAGTTTGTATAGTAGACGTCAGTAAAGTCATTGACCTCGGGATAAAAACTATTTGGAGAAAAAGCGTCTACGAAAATGGCCTCTTCCAGTAATTCACTGCCTGCCTTCAAAATATCCGGCGTATCCCAGCTGCTTGTACCAAGCAGTTTAACGCCTCTGACATTATGAAAGGCCAATTGCGGAACGATCATGCTTATCCTCGCAGGGGAATCCGGAATAAAAAGGGCGTCAAAGCCGATGTCAGGCTTGTCCTCATCTCCGGGGCTTTCGCCTTCTTTGCCCGCCGGCGAGCATTGCTTTAAATCGCTTATTGATTTGATCTCGTCGGCAAAATCCGTCTTAGTCGTTTGGTATGACCTGACTTTCAGGATTTCTCCTTTCCTTCGCAGAACCTCTTCCCGGAACAGCTTTTCCATTTCGCGACCGTAATTATCTTCCGGGTAAAGGACAGCAAACCTGGCCAAGCCCATTTCTTGGATGGCATATTTAACCAGTGACACGATCTGCACGCGATTGGTCAGATAAGAACGGAAGACGTAATTTCCTGTATCCGTAATCCCTTCCCTCTGGGTAAGGGTTATTATAGGAACCTTCAACCTCTGAGCCTCTCTGGCGGCATCCAGGGACTCATCAGCGCCGAGGGGGCCGAGAATGCAGATCACACCGTCCTGGGTAGCCAGTTTTGCTACCGCCGCCCTGGCTGTTTCCGGCCGGCTTTGCGAATCTTCTATGATAAGCTTGATCGGCGTCTTGACTATGGGATCGAATACACCGGAGGCCAGAACAATGGCATCCAGAGCCCTGTTCCCGGCGGCGGCGTTTCGCCCCGATAGCGGCAGGACACAGCCAATCGCGTAACGGTCAACCGGTTTGGAGACAACAGATCCCTTAGCTCCTGCCCCTGCCGGAAATACCGCACCGGCATCCCATAGAAAGAGCATCAGAACAACAGACAATATCAATAATCTTCTAAAATGATGTTTTTCTCCCATATAGTCGCCAAAATGATTCGAGGGTTCAATATATTCTATATGAAAGGATACTTGCCGTCGACAAAAAAATGCCCGGGAATCCATGGTGATGAATCCCGGGCATGGAGAACCACAGTGAATTATTTCACGTCTTCAAAGTCAGCGTCGACCACGTCCTCATCCTTCTTGCCGGCACCCGGCTGTTCCCCGGATGGGCCTCCGTGCGCCCCTGCACCTGCGCCTGCGCCAGCCCCTGCCTGTGAGGCCGAAGCTTTTGCATACATGGCCTCAGCAAGTTTATGTGATGCATTGGTCAGTTCTTCCTGGGCGCTCTTGATGGCATCGATGTCATCCCCTTCAATGGCCTTCCTTACTCTGGCAATGGCATCTTCGATGCGTGCCTTTTCTGCGGCATCTATCTTCTCCCCGAATTCTTTGACATTCTTCTCTGCGCTGTATGCCATGGAATCTGCCTGATTTCTGGCCTCTATAAGCTCCCTCTTCTTCTTATCTTCCTCTCCATGAACTTCCGCTTCTCTGACCAGTTTCTGTATCTCTGCTTCAGTCAAACCACTCGATGCAGTAATCTTGATGCTCTGCTCTTTGCCTGTCCCAAGGTCTTTAGCCGATACATGAACTATGCCATTGGCATCGATATCAAAGGTCACCTCAATCTGCGGCATACCTCTCGGCGCGGACGGTATTCCTACCAGTTCAAATCTTCCCAGGGTTCTGTTGTCAGGCGCCATAGACCTCTCACCCTGCAGGACGTGAATGCTAACGGCAGGCTGATTATCCGCTGCTGTCGAAAAGATCTGGCTCTTCCGGGTAGGAATGGTGGTATTCTTCTCGATCAGCTTCGTCATCACGCCACCCAGCGTCTCAATTCCGAGAGACAGAGGTGTCACATCCAAAAGGAGGACATCTTTAACATCACCGGCCAGGACGCCCGCCTGGATGGCAGCGCCGACGGCAACGACTTCATCAGGGTTCACCCCCTTGTGGGGTTCCTTCCCAAATATCTCTTTAACCTTCTGCTGAACCATGGGCATACGGGTCATACCGCCAACGAGAATAACCTCATTGATGTCTTTTGGTGTCAGATTTGCGTCCTTAAGCGCGGTTCTGCAAGGCTCGACTGTTTTTTCAATCAGGTCCTCAACCAGAGATTCCAGCTTGGCCCTCGTCAATTTCATTGTCAAATGTTTAGGCCCTGACGCATCAGCAGTTATGAAGGGAAGGTTTATATCTGTTTCCATAACGGTGGAAAGTTCCATCTTCGCCTTCTCTGCCGCTTCCTTAATCCTCTGGAGGGCCATCCTGTCATTACGCAGATCAATACCGTAATCATTCTTGAATTCCGTGGCAATATATTCAATCAGTCGCTGGTCAAAGTCTTCACCACCTAAATGGGTATCTCCGTTCGTTGATTTGACTTCAAAAACACCGTCTCCTAACTCGAGGATGGAAATATCAAACGTCCCACCGCCGAGATCAAATACGGCAATCTTTTCGTCTTTTTTCTTATCAAGACCGTAGGCAAGGGCTGCCGCCGTCGGTTCATTGATGATTCGGAGCACATTCAATCCGGCAACTCTTCCTGCGTCTTTCGTAGCCTGTCTCTGAGAGTCATTAAAGTAAGCAGGAGTCGTTATAACGGCATCGGTTATCTTCTCTCCAAGGTAATCCTCCGCCGTCTGTTTCATCTTCATAAGAACAAAAGCTGATATTTCCGCCGGGCTGTAGTTACGTCCCTTTATGGTTACCTGGGCATCACCATTGGGCGCCTCCGTAATCCTGTAAGGACAGACCTTCTTATCGTACTGAACCTCTTTGGAGGAAAACTTTCTCCCGATGAGTCTCTTTATGGCATAAACGGTATTTTCCGGATTGGTTACAGCCTGCCGCTTGGCAACCTGACCGACCAGCCTCTCACCGCTATCCGTAAACGCCACCATTGAAGGCGTGGTCCTGCTTCCTTCCTGATTTGCTATTACAACGGGATCTCTTCCTTCCATAATAGCGACACATGAATTTGTCGTCCCTAAATCAATCCCTATAATCTTTCCCATGTCTAATAATCCTCCTTAATATCTAATTTCCCCTTTTCTTCTTCCTTGCTATCTTCTTTCTTCGGTCGTTTAAAAATAGACACTCTGGCCGGTCTCAATAACCTCTCATGCAGACGATACCCTTTTTCCAGTTCCTCGACGACTTTATTATCATCGTGGGCGCCGGTATCAACCTGATATACAGCTTCATGGATATTAGGATCAAAAGTCTTGTCAACACACTCGACTTGCTGGACACCGTGTTTTCCCAGGCAACCCAGGAGTTGATCCTGGAGGAGCTTCAATCCCTTCTTAAATGAATCGGAATAGCCATAGCTGTCGGCATGCTGCAACGCCCTATCCATGCTGTCTACCAGGGGCAAGATATCCTTAATAATATTTTCATTCCCATATTTTATCGAATCAGCCTTCTCCCTGGCTGCGCGTTTTCTGTAATTTTCAAGTTCTGCAACCGCACGAACATATTTGTCGTAGTTGTCGGCTGCCTCCTTTTCCTTTTCCTGAAGCTTTAACATTATATCCTCTTCACCGGAGGTCTTTTGTTCTTCCCCTTCCTTTTCCAGAACATCCGGTGTTTCTTTTATAACTTCTTTCTTCGTTTTATGGCCCATACTGTGTCGATTTATCACTTTAAATCATCTCATGCCCGGCGCTCAGCGCTCGCCTTTATTTCGCGTCCGTTTTCTGAAAGAGTTTATAATCAATCATCTCACAGATCACATGCCCCACGGTAATGTGGACCTCCTGCACACGCGGAGTGCTGTTGGAAGAAACATTGAGGGAATAGTCCACCATCTTAGCTATCTCGCCGCCATCTTTACCAGTGAGACCGATCGTGACCATCCCTATCTTCTTCGCCACTTCCATGGCTTTTATGATGTTTGGGGAGGAACCGCTCGTGCTTATGCCCCATGCCACGTCGCCTGCCTGACCTATCGCCCTGATCTGCTTGCTGAATATCTCAGAAAAGTCATAGTCATTACCGATGCTCGTAATTACGGACGTGTCGGTACTCAAAGAGATTGCCGGAAGCGGCGGACGTTCTATAACGAAGCGGTTCACAAATTCTGCTGCCAGATGCTGGGCATCCGCGGCGGAGCCGCCGTTTCCAAACAGCAGTATTTTGTTTCCTGCTTTCAATGCCGCCGTAATTGCCTCAATGACACTGACAATGCCGTCAAGATTTTCTCCAACGAAAACATCCGTAAGATTACTGCTTTCCTTAAATATCTTTACGATATGATCTTCCATGTCAACTACCCGGTCTTGCGTTTAAAACGACCAATTTTCTGCAATAATATATTTATCGGTCTATCCCATGTCAAGGGCAGGGCCTTGATGATATTCCAAAAAAAGGTCTTATACAGGATTGCTAAACAGACAGCTGCGTAAAAAACGCAAGTCTTAAGGCGTGCAAATCATATGGTATGAGGCATACTTAGAGGCATGCGGAGTCAAATGACCCCCTCGTGCCTCTTCCTGTCTCTAAGTTCAGCCAGTTTACCTCTATTCCAGCCGGATATCCTGCTGAAATACTGTGTTATCCTCGCTATCCCTTCAACATCCTTAGAACCGCAGAATTGACACTCGTCTTTAAGACACATGAATGTCTGGCCGCATTCTTTACAGGTGGTAAATTCAGGACAGAACAGAACCTGATCGTTCTTAGTATCCCTAAGTACCTTGGTGATAAACCTGACGAGTTCCTCACTCGAAGGCCGAAGATCACCGAGCCACACCTGGGTAACGCCTCCCCCCTTTATCAAAGGATGAAAGCGACCTTCCTGTCTTACACGTTCTATCGGGTCCACGGAGGCTGATGCGCTGAGATGGGTTGAATTTGTATAATAGACCTCCCCTTTCGAAATATCACCTCGCACAAAATGACCCGCCTTGGGAGAATAATATCGCAGATCGAGCCGTGCAAAGCGGTAAGCTGTCGTTTCCGCAGGCGTTTGTTCCAGAATAAAATTCAACCCGCATTTCCGGCTGAGTTTTTCGGTCTCACCCTTCATATGGCCTATCAGTTTCAAACCAAACATCAGGGCCTCTTCCGATTCATGCAACTGGCTTCCCGTATGAATCTGGACAAGCTCATTGAGCCCTACAATGCCTATGAGGAAGCATGCATGATCCATCCTCAGATACGGGTAGCCATCTCTGTTCATGGCGAGCATGGCCAGAGGTCCTTCATCGCCATAGGAGAGGAGTTTCTCAATAAAATCCTTTTTCTGTACATGGGCTTTTACTGCTACTTCCATAATAGCCGAGAGCATAGACAATAATCTGCTCTCATCCCCCAGGGCTTTGTAACCCAGCCTGGGAAGGTTAAGAGTTACGTTCTGTAAGGCCGGACATCTCATCCGCCAAGGCATCTTCGCTTCGAGAGACAGATGCCCCGTTTCCGCGGCAGCCGGAAGACAACACGAGTAAGCCTTAATCACCTCTTCGCGATCGAAAAGGAAGCACGTGTTCCCCTTTTCAACGGCCACGTCACAGATATGTTTCAGAAAGTCTTCATGACCCGGTGTTTGAAAAAAAGCACCCGTGATGTGAACAAGGGGCCTGGGGAAGATAAAGGGCTTCCCCGTACCGTCCCCCTTCATAAAGACGTCAAAAATGGCCCAGGCAAACCTCCTGGCATCAGCGATGAAGTCTTCGTAATTACTGCCCGCAACTTCACCTCCCGGGCCTATAATCGGAACATTCCGAAGATGTTTGGGAACATCCCAATAGAGATGAATATCAGTAAACATGGCCTGCCCGCCTCTGGCCGATGTTAACTGTGAAAATTCATAGATGAGCATCTGGGCGAATTGCCTCACTTCCTTGTCGCTCATCCCGGTCAGATAGGGCGCAAAAGAGAAATTAACGGCATCCCAACTGATCACACCGGCAAAATGCCCCTGCAGAATGGCGCCAAACCTGACCATATGGGCGAGGAGAACCTCTGCATGCTTGGCCGGCTTGGCAACTGTAAGAGAATGAGGAAGGTTCAAACCGAATTTTTTCATGTATTCAAGAGACTGAAAGGAACTGTAAGGCCTGTCGATATATCCCAGCGAGTGAAGATGGATATCCCCCATTACATGGGCATCTCCAACATCCTGAGAAAAGACTTCATAAAGTGAGTATTCCTTCTTTATCCCTTCGGCAAGGATCAGGTTCGTACCTTCCGGACTGTGTGGTATATTGGCGTTCTCCTTATTCTGGAGAAGGATCAACTGCCTTACGTCATAAATGGGAAATCCAAGAAGGGCGTGCATCTTCCTTGCCTGTTCGAGGCCCCTCTCGATGAGTTTTGCGTCCACCAGTTCCCTTATGAGGGGCGTAGTCAGCACACCGATACCGGATGAAATGATCTGTTTTTCAACATCTCTGCTGATTGCCTCTGCCGTATCTACGTCGACGTTCGTTTCACGGATCAGGGCATCAACAATTTTCTGCCGGTTCCATCTGGCAATATCCTCGCCAGACGTCTTCACGAACAGTGTAAGATCCGTAGTCTCGTCATTTGCCATCTGTGATTTTCCAACCGTATCTTCCTTGTAGCACGGGACTTTAGTCCCGCTTTTAAAGCAGAGCTAAAGCTCTGCGCTACATTTGTCATATGTTTCGAAGCATTATGCTACATTTTCAATGTCAGAACGTAATTCCCTCAATATCGATTACGAATGATCCCGAATACCTGTAATCCGTGAAGTTGTCTGCAAGCCCCTTTCTCACGGGGTTCTCAAGGATATAGCGTAAAACGCCAGCCGTATCCTCGTCCCTGCGCAGCACGTGATCATAGTAACCAAGGTTGCCAGAGCTTCTTCCCCGGATCGGCTGTGCCCATGCCGAAAAGATAGCCGGAGCGCTGCTTGAAGGCTTTCACGAATGTTTTCAAATCTGACGACGCGTCCGTCCCCTCCAAAAGCAAGTGCAGGTGATCGGGCATGAAACAGTAACCCCAGACGGTGAAGGCATGCTTCAGCGCTTTCTCACGAATTATCGAAAGAATCGTTTCTACAAGCCTTACGTCCACGAAAAGCGGTTCCTTTTCAGACGTGCAGATGGTCACAAAATAACGGTTTAATCCGCGGTAGTCGAGATCCTTGAACCTCGGTTTGGACTTGTATTTCATCTTAGACACAGGCAGACTGCTAATATAGCGGACCTAAAGGTTCGCGCTACATTTTCAATTCCAGCGTACCTAACATCGACGTCGCGCAGGTCTGCAGAGCTAAAGCTCTACCCTACATTTCACTGCAACGGCAGATATTCTCATATATTCGTCTGTGAAGTTCCTTCCAGGGCGCTGAGCATCTTTTCGGCGGCCGCGGAAATCTCTGCATCATTATCGTGGGAAAGAGCGAAGACCCGCAGATGGACAACCCGCGCCGGTATAAAGCGGTAGATATCTTTTAGTGGCTCCGGGGATGTCATGCCCGTGGTTGGGTTGAAGATATTAACCCTCTTTTCCGTCTCTGCCATGGGATTAATGGGCCGTGGGTCCTGGGTTGCCAAATCAACACGAAATGAAATGCCTTTTAGTTTCTGAGGAAGAAATATTCTGAGCTGCCTTTCATAATCAGCGGCATGGGCAAACCGTGTACCCTTCTGAATCTGGTCTATGGATATCTCCGTGGAAAAAGACATCTTCCATTTTACTTCTCTGCTGTAGAGCTTCGCCCATTCCTGACCCAGTCTCATTTTCTTTCGATCCTTTTCCCTGAGCCAGCCCAAAACATTACTGTACAGATGCCATTCATCGCAGTTCAGATACTCGTCCAGCGCTTCCAGTGGATTCCACGGAAAGATTATGCGCATCGTGTCCCTGAATATCTCCTGCAGATGTAAATCCAGAGCTCTCGTTGTCCTGTGGAAATAAACATTGGTATAGAGATTCAGCCTTGCATTTATGAAGCGACTGAGGGCCGAGATGCCCGCCTGATGAAGGGTGAGGCCGTCTTCTGTAAAAAAAGTATAAAAGCGAAGTCTTGTAATATCCACAATATCGAGGGAGAATCCCGTCATGTAGGCATCCCTCTGAACATAGTCGAGATTATCCACGGTGTAAATGCCTGAAAAGAGCTGCCTCAATAGCTGCAGCCATCTTGGCATCTTGATGTCATACCCTTCCGGCATCTTGATTAGTATTGCCACGTGATTCGGATCGAGGCATTCCCCGCCGGCAAAGGGACCATTAGGACTTCTCCGGATCTGACGGATGATTTTCCCCAACTTCTTCGTGATAATCGCTTTCCCGATGTCCTCATGGGTAATGTTATACTGGCCGAGAAAGTGGTCATCAAAAAAATGCCCGTACGGGCCATGCCCGACATCATGCAACAGTCCCGCAACCCGGAGGAGTTCCTCAACATAGTTTAGCGAAGGGGCATCTTTGCACACCTTTTTCAGACTCGGATAGAGAAATCTCCCGAACTCGCCGGCGACGTGCATGGTCCCGAGGCAGTGTTGAAATCGGCTATGCTCGGCCGCCGGATACACCCAGCGCGCGGACTGAAGCTGATAAATCCTCCGCAGCCTTTGAACCCAGGGAGAGTCGATCAAGTCCTTTTCCGTTTTCTCATCCGGGAAATCAGGCGTTGGTACCGTAAAGGAGGCATACTGGTATATGGGATCGGCAATCAGCGCCTTCCCCCGATAAGCCTCGGCATATTCTTCGTCTTTGCGTTTCATGGCCAATGTTTACAATATTCCCCCGTAAATATCAAACCCAGTTTTACAAATCGGTGGAAACAGGGAGAAAAAGAAATAGAAGCTTTCAGATATGCTGTGCTGAGTACGACGGAAGAGAGAACCCAGGTAACGGATCGGCGTTAACATGAATACCCCCTCACTGAGGAGACTGTATCAATCACTGTTGTGAGGAGCAAACAACCAAAGAAGGGGTGTGCCAAGCTTCTGTTGTTTCGGCTGCTTCACTCCCTCGCAGTGATGTTGCAACACAGTCCCTTGTGAGGGGGGGGTGCAGGGTAATACCTTTTGAATATGGTTTTTTATTTAGAGGACGTCTGATAACGTTCCTCCAGCATCCTGGCCAGATCCAGGCCTGTCATGGTCTTCATCTGTTCAAAAAAGGAATTTACAGAACCTGCCAGGTTACCTACCAGGTGAGGGAGACCGCCGCCGCTGCCGCCTCCATCAACTACGGTCAGTCTTTCCACACTGAGATTGGATGCGATAACCTTCGATACATGACCCACCAGTTCCGGCATGAGCTGGATCATGAAAAGATCCTTGCTGTTCGGGTGTTCCCACTGTTCACGGAGAAGCCGCAGGGCCTCCGCCTTCGCCTTCCCTTCCTCAAAGGTGCATGCCGCCTCTCCCGCCGCTTTCATCAACATGGCTTCTTTTTCCGCCGCCGCAGGGATTACCACGTCCGCCTGATACTTCAACTTGTTCGTCTCCACCCGCCTCGCCTCGAGGGTCTTCGTCTCCTCCATGCGGGAGATGTCTCCGGCTACCTTCGCCTTCTCCTCCGCACGATTGGCGTCAGCCTTCCATTGCGCCTGCTGAACCCTGAAATTCATCTCCGTCTCCACCACGGAACGCCGGGACTCGATCTCTGCTATCTCCGCAATTTTCTTGCCCTCAGACTCCTTCTTGCTCGCCTCCGCATTCGACTCGGCCTCCACGATTCGCGCATCACGGTGGACCTCTGCGTTCTTCTTCCGCGCGATCGCCTCTAAATAGCCTTTATCATCCTTGATCTCCTGGATCTTGAACGTATCCAGAACCAAACCCAGCCGCTGCATATCCTCCCTGGCATCCCTGGCAACCTGCTGTGCCAGAGCGATCCGGTTCGTGTTGGCCTCTTCCGGCTCCATCGTCGCCAGGATGCCTCGGAGCGTGCCTTCCAGGATCTCTTTTGCCGTTGTCGCAATCGCCGTCGCGCTCTTCCCCAGGAATCTCTCGATGGCGTTCCCCAGACCGTCTTCCATGGTGCCTGCAATCTTGATATTCGCCATGGCCTTCACATTCACGGGGATCGTGCCTCTCGTGAGAGCCCCCGTTACATCCATCTCGATGGGCATCGTATTTAACGATATGGTCCGCACCGTTTCGATGAGGGGGATCTTCAAACCTCTTCCGCCTTTGATAACACGGTATCCCACCATCTTCTTGTCTTTGTCCTTGATCTGCCTGCCGGAAAAAATCATCGCCTCATTGGGCTCACAGATCTTCATATTAGCCTTGATATAAATAATGACCGCCATGATGACCAGTACTGCAATAAAAATGCTCACCATTCCTATGTCCATGTCCTTAACCTCCTGATTTATATTAATCGTTTTATTCCTGTTATTTTTTTTGGTTCTTCCTTATATTTTTTGGTTGCGAAAAGGATTCGAGGATTCCAGGGTTCAAGTGATCGAGGTTCTTGTCTATGCATTTCACTCGAATCCTAGACCCCTCGACCCCCTGAATCCTTATTATTTAAATATCGTAGTACAACGCAAATTCGTAAGGATGGGGACGAAGCCTGATCATGTCGTCCTCCCTCTTCCGTTTGTATTCGATCCACGTCTGGATCAAGTCCTCCGTGAAAACATCCCCTTTCAGAAGATAGGAGTGCTCCTTCTCCAGCGCATCCAGTACCTCCGAAAGGGAGCCCGGTGTCGCCTTGATATGTTTCTTCTCCTCATGGGAGAGTTCATAGATATCCTCATCGATGGGCGGCGGCGGCTCGATCTCGTTCTCTATGCCGTCCAGACCTGCCATGAGCATCGCCGCAAGGGCCAGGTACGGATTGCAGGAACAATCGGGACAACGGAACTCGATACGCTTCGCCTTCTCGCTCGGTGAATACATGGGTATCCTCACACAGGCGCTCCGGTTCCGCTGCGAGTATACCAGGTTGATCGGCGCTTCATACCCGGGAACAAGTCTCCTGTACGAATTCGTCGTGGGTGATGTAAAGGCCAGTAGCGACGGCGCATGATGGAGCAAGCCCCCGATGTAATGCCGGCAGAGCTTGCTGATGCCTCCGTACCCGCCGGGCTCATAAAAAAGGTTCCTCCCGTTCTTCCAGAGGCTCTGATGCACATGCATGCCCGAACCGTTATCCATGAAGAGAGGCTTCGGCATGAACGTCACCGTCTTCCCGTGTGCCAGGGCGACGTTCTTCACCACATACTTGTACTTCATGAGAATGTCCCCCGTGTCCACAAGGTTATTTATACGCACACCGATCTCGCACTGACCTGCTGTGGCAACCTCATGGTGATGGAGAATCACAGGTATGCCCACTTCCGTCATCACCTTGCACATCTTTGCCCGGAGATTATGCAGGCTGTCCGTGGGCGGCACCGGAAAGTAGCCCTCCTTGTAGCGCGGTTTGTATCCCAGATTCGGTCCCTCGTCCCTTGCCGTATTCCAGAAACCTTCCTTCGAATCGACCCGGTAAAAACCGGTGTTGTAGCTCTGCTCGAAACGGACATCATCAAAAATGTAAAACTCGGGCTCCGGACCGAAAAAAACCTGATCCGCGATCCCGCAGACCGAAAGGTACCTCTCCGCCTTCTGTCCCACGTTACGCGGGTCCCTCGAATACGGTATCTGCGTCAGGGGATCCTTGACGTTGCAGATCATGCTCAACGTTGGATCCGCCATGAAAGGATCGATGAATGCCGTCTCAGTGTCGGGCTTGATCAGCATGTCGCTCTCGTTGATGGGCTGAAAACCGCGGATGCTCGAACCATCGAAACCGATGCCGTGGATGACAAGATCCTCGTCCAGTTGCTGGATCGGAATCGTGATATGCTGCCACAATCCCGGAATATCCGTGAATTTCAAATCAATGAACTCCAGACGCCTGTCCTTGGAATATTTGATTAACTCTTTAAGATTCATATCTCTTGCACTCCTCCCTTTATCCTATGGCCTTGCCGCCGC
>PLLV01000211.1:4719-15576 GCA_003142295.1 Syntrophaceae bacterium | reverse complement strand
TAATCTATATCACATTGGCCGTTTGTCAAGACGTCTTCAATCAGGCCAGCCCGTCCTTCAGCTTTCCCCCCCCCAAGACGTGCATGTGCAGGTGAAAAATGACCTGCCCCGCATCTTCATTGCAGTTTATGACGACGCGAAATCCTCTTTCATCTATGCCTTTGATACGCGCCACCTCTTGCGCGGCAATGAACATGGATCCGATGGAGTTCATGTCTGCTTTCCTCACATCCATTAAGGTCGGGATATGGTTCCTGGGAATTATGACAACGTGAACAGGGGCCATAGGATGGATGTCGTCAAAGGCAACTGTATCCTCGTCTTCGTAAACCTTTTTGCTCGGTATCGTGCCATTTGCTATCTTGCAAAAAATGCAATCTTCCATGACGTCATCCTTTCTCTTTGAATTGAACCTACCCGCCTGAACGGCGGGACTTTGAGAATGAAGATTCTGCAAATAGTCAAAAAGCGTCAGTTACGCAGATATCAATACTTTGACAGGCTTATAGCTTCCTCAAGCGAAACGGCACCTGAATACAATGCTCGACCGATAATAACACCCATAACGCCGAACTTTTCTATTTCACGGAGTCTGCGGATATCTTCAACGCTTGAAACGCCGCCAGAGGCGATTACGGGTACATCAACTGACTGGGCGAGATCTCTGGTAGCCTCTATATTGACGCCCGTTCCCATGCCGTCCCTTTTGATATCCGTATAGACAATTGCAGCCAGCCCATAGCCCTCATAACCTTTTGCTACATCAACCGCAGATTCTGAAGTCCGCTCCGTCCACCCCTGGATTGCCGCCTTCCCGTCATTCGCATCGATGCCAAGGATAATTCCGCCTTTATAAGTGTCAGATGCCTCTCTGACGAAATCCTTGTCTCGGAGAGCCATCGTACCCAGGATCACCCAGTTTACGCCCATACTTATATAGGCCTCGATGGTCTTCATGTCTCTTATGCCACCGCCGACCTCAATTGGCAAGCCGCATTCTTCGACGATGTCCCGGATCACATCCGCATTCTTTGGTGAACCGGTAACTGAACCGTCAAGATCTACCACATGGATGCGCTCGGCGCCGTTCTCCCGCCATTTTTTGGCTATTCCGACAGGGTCGTCGGAATATACGGTCACACGCCTGAAATCTCCCTGCTCAAGCCGCACACACCGGCCATCTTTCAAATCGATCGCCGGTATTATGATCACTTGTCTACTCCCAACCCGAATCTCTTAAACTTCCCGCCGTGAAAACTACAGCTGTACGGTTCCACACGAGATTCTCTATGAGTTTCCGTCATTCGTGCCGAACTCCGGGAAAGTCCTTCAAAACCGCATCCATGCCCTCGGCAGCCAACTCTTTGGCGGTAACCCATTTCCCACCCTCTTTTATAAAAGAAGCTATTTGAAGAAGATTCTCCATAAGTGAGGCCTGTGTCTTATCGAAGATGCCTCTCCAGACGATGGCGCCATCAGAAACCCTGATCAGATGGATTTCAAAGGCCACGGATGCCGGCGTTTCAGCGGATAACGCGTATCCCTTCCTTTCCTTAAAACGGTACACGTAACCTAATATAATTCCATCCGCTTCCAATTCAGTGCCGACTTTCTTTAGGACATCCAGGATATCTGCTTTGAAAAGTGCTCCCGCGACCCCCTCATAAACACCTCCCACTCTGTCCGGCGGGATAATAGCAAACGCCTTCTCCTCTTTGAGACGATCAAGAAATATACCTTCGACAACCGTCTCTGAGCCCTTGGTATAGCTTTCCGTCCGGAACACCAGTCCACACACAGGACACCGCACCGTCTTAATGTCTGCATCTTCTTGACGGATTGCCTGGAACGGAACGATGGCGATACGCGTGAAGATAACCTTCCCGTCATCTTTAAGGGTTGTAGATACGCCGCTCGCTCGCTGGCAGCCGCAAAAGATGCAAAGAATGAAAAATAAAAGGAGAAACCGGGCAAACCGAACTAAAATATTAAACGAATCTCTGTGGATGTTACCACCTCCTCTGCGGAGACTGTTGATCACAGACTTCCTTTAGTGGATAAGGTGCCTTCTATGCGGCCGTGAATGGTCACTGCTTTTCTCAAGGCAAGGGCAAAGGCTTTGAAAATCGCCTCGGCTATATGGTGGTTATTCCTACCATAAAGAAGGTTAATATGCAAGGTTATTCCGCTATGATCTGAAAAAGACTTAAAAAATTCCCTTAACAGAGAGTAGTCGAACTTGTCGCTTTTTTTGCTCTTGAATTCCACATTATAAATCAGATAGGGCCTTCCTGAAATATCCATGACCAGACTGCATAAACTCTCATCCATGGGAATCATGGCTGATCCGTAACGTTGTATCCCCTTTTTATCACCAAGGGCTTTCTTCACGGCATCGCCGAGGCAAATACCGATGTCCTCAACTAAATGATGATCATCAACTTGCGTATCACCATGGCTCTTTATGATGAGATCCACAAGGCCGTGCCGGGCAAATAGGCTGAGCATGTGATCCATAAACGCCACAGTTGTCGATATCTTCCCTTGTCCCGTACCATCGAGATCAAGCTCCATGGATACTTCCGTTTCCGTCGTTTTCCTGTAAATTTTAGCCTTCCGTGCCATAACTGTTGCACCTTTCAGACGACCTTATTCAATGTATATTCAATTATGCCTTCGGCCCCGGCTTCCTTAAGCAGGGGTATCAAATCCCGAACAACATTCCCGTCCACTATTGTTTCAACGGCATACCAGTCAGTCGAGTACAGCCCGGATATGGTGGGCGCTTTCAGAGCAGGCAGCAGGAGGACAACCCGCCCAAGATTCTCCTTGGATACATTCAGCTTCAAGCCCACCTTCCCCATGGCCAGCAATGAACCATTGAGCAATGTCCTGACCTGCTCTATCTTCTTACGCTTCCAGGGGTCCTCCCAGGCGGCGGGACTGGCAATCAGCTTTGTATTGGTCTTCATCAGTTCATGCACAATCCTCAACTTGTTAGCCTTAATCGTCATTCCCGTTTCGGTTACCTCCACGATAGCATCCACGAGGCCTTCAACGCATTTCGCCTCCGTCGCGCCCCAGGAAAACTCGACATGAACATTGATCTTCCTCTCCCTGAAATACCTCTCTGTGAATTTTACCAGTTCCGTCGAGATTTTTTTCCCTTCCATGTCCTCGATGGCCCGCACAGGAGAATCTTCTCTGACTACCAGAACCCACCGCGCCTGTCTTGCCGACGCCTTCGAATAAATCAGATCCTGCACCTCGACAACATTCGATTCATTTTCGATGATCCAGTCCTTGCCGGTCAACCCCAGATCCAGAGTCCCATCCTCAATATATCTTGACATCTCCTGCGCCCTCACGAGGGTGCAGGAGATGTCTTCGTCATCTATTTCCGGGAAATAACTCCTCTCATCATATGTAATGCGCCAGCCAGCCATTTTAAAGAGGTCAACAGTCTTGGCCTCCAGGCTTCCTTTTGGTATTCCCAGTTTCAATTTTTTCATTTATAGACATCCTCCGGTTTGAATATTCGTTCCCCGATAACCTCCGTCTTTTCATTAACGACCCTTCTGTAGAAGCANNATATGACCGGATGTCTCACCTTTGACCCACAGCTCATTTCTCGACCTGCTCCAATACGTCGCCTTGCCCGTCTGGCGCGTTTTCAGCCAGGCATCCCGATTCATGTAGGCGAGCATGAGAACCTCTCCTGTGTCAGCGTCCTGAACTATAACAGGGACAAGTCCGTTCCCCTTTTCAAAATCAATTTCGATCACCAGTCAGTCTCCGTTTCTCCCAATTTACATGCATGCTGCCCAATTGGCAGCATTACGCAATGACTTTGAAAACCTCCGCCCTTCGTATCCCCTCCTGCGCCCCGTGAAAAAGTCTTTGCACTCAGCGTCGCCCGAGGCTACAGCCTGCCCTCACAATGACATGAAGCACAGATTTGCAAAGGTCTCTATGCATAACACTTCTAACTAATTGAAGAATTTATTTTAATCAAGTATTATTTTTTCTTGTTGCAGGCCGGGGACTGATATTACACTCCTCCCTGTGGGGCGAAAAGGCACAAAACAGACACATCAAATGTCCTGCAGGCCCCTGGATAAGCATTATGCAGACTTTCCTTCTGCCCCTTCTGATACATCATATGCACCATCCTGCTGTCCCCTTTCCGACCATAAACGAAAATCTTATTCTCGATGTTTAACTCATCAATAAACAAATTTCCTCTCAAAATCATAAGAAAGAAGAAGACTGCATTAACCCCTGGAAGGGCGGNNATGGTATAACTGTGATCTCCCGGCTCCTGGAGATTGGAAAAATCCATTTTAAGCAGTGACTCGCTCTTGACATATACTATTCTTTCTCTTATACTTCAGCCATCTGACGAAAATTGCTGAGAAAAACTATGCCGAACATATGGTCCATCGGAGGTGGGAAGGGAGGCTCCGGCAAGAGTTTCATTACCGGCAATCTCGGTATTCTGCTTGCGAAGGGAGGGTATAAGACCCTTCTGGTTGATGTTGACCTCGGGGCAGCCAATCTCCATACCATTATCGGTCTTCCTCTTCCTGAAAAAAGCATCTCGGATTTCGTAAACAAGAAGGTGGGTACCCTTCAAGAGACCGTCGAACCCACGCCTGTTCCAAACCTTTATCTCATCAGCGGCGCCATGAATAATCTGGACATCGCCAATCTTGCCCACGAGCAGAAATTAAAGATCATACGAAACATTTCCAAGCTCTCTTATGAGTATATTCTGCTGGATCTCGGCGCGGGAACTTCTTTTAACACCATCGATTTTTTTATGATCTCCAACTCGGGCATCTTCGTGACAACGCCCGAACCGACTTCCATAGAAAATATTTACCGGCTAATTCGTTCTGTTTATTTTCGTAAGATCCGTCAAGTCCTTAATAGCCATGATTTCCGGGCGCTGGCCGAGGAAGCCCAAGAGCGGGACGGCAGGGCCACTGTAAGCAACCCGGACATTCTACTCTATATCATGAAGGAACTGGACCCCGAAAAGGGTGAAATCCTGGAAAATGAACTGCGGGCTTTCAATTTCAAGCTGGCCCTCAATCAGTTAAGAAAGCAGGATAACCCGAATATCGGGGCATTGATCTGCAAAATTATCCAAAGACACCTCGCCCTGAAGATGCATTTTATCGGAAACATCAGCTTTGATGAACGGGTTCACAACGCCGTCTGCAAAAAGATTCCCTTTCTCGATCTCTACCCCTATACTCAGACTACCCTTGATCTCAGGAATTGCCACAAGAATCTAATGTCAGTGAATGAAGCAGAACCAATCCTGCAAAATGCCGTTGATTAGTAATTGATAGAAGATCGAACAAGGTCAAATGAAACCGTACCGTGAACAGAACTACTATGAACTCCTGGAGATCCTTCCCGATGCATCGCCATTGGAGATACGGCGCGCGTATAAAAGAATTTTTGAACTTTATGAGGACGAATCCATTGTCAGTTATTCTTTTTTTTCAAAGGAGGAAAGACAAGAGATACTTTCCCTCTTGGAAAAGGCGTATCTGGCCCTGATTGACCTTGAGTCCAGGGCACAGTATGATCGCAGGCTCATTGAACTCGGATTAATGGATAAGGGAATGCAATACAGCAACAAAATGAAAGAGCCGATTCCCATATATGATTTCAAAAAAATCCATTTTGACATGTTTGAACCTGCCAGAAGGCTTGAGGAGCTGAAGGAAAGGGTCTCGCAAAACCAACTGATACAAAAAATCCTGGCCCAGGATATACTGACGGGGGCGGATCTCCACAAGATAAGAACGGAATTGGAAATTCCTCTTGAGGAAATTGCGGATAATACAAAAGTGCAAATAGGCATGCTTCGGGCGATAGAAGAGGACAAGCTGGAACTTTTCCCGCCTGCGGTGTATCTGAAAGGTTTCCTTAAATCATATGCGCGGTATCTGCAGATTGATGAGAACGTCATCGTCAATGGTTTTATCAAACACGTAGGAGAGGGAAAATAATTTTATAGAGTGCAATTGCAAAACTTTGGACTTATAGGTTGCCCGTCAAAGAAGATGTTTATTGGATGATGCGCCCTTTTTCGCCGGCAAAAGGCGTGGCATGCGGGGCGCTCCCGGGATACAAAAGGCATATAATGGAAAAAGGGGACCCAAAAGAGGTTGAACTCGAAGAGGAATTGGACTTCCTGTACCGGAAGGTCTCAAGCCGCGATCAGTCGGAAGATGTCTTTTATCCTCCGCAACAATTGAAAACTGAAACGATGGTGCCTGAAGGACCAACGCTTCACACCGAGGCAGAAAAATGGCCCTTGCAGAGGATAGAAGGACGAAAATTTCGATCTTCCCGCATTGTCTTCGCATTGCTGCCAGTTCTTACTCTCGGCCTGATTACTGTTTTTTACTGGCCGGTGATTTACCATTACGATGCACTAAACTTTGAAGGAAAGGTCTATCCGCTCAGGATTAACAGGCTCACGGGAGAAGCCGCATATTTTGATGGAGCCGAATGGTTGCGGCCCCCTATTCCGGCGGAAGTGAAAGACACTGCCCCGGAAAAACAGATTGCTCAATCAGCGGCGGTATTACCTCCTGAGATAAATCAAGCCAAAACCCGTGCTGAGGATTCACCAGCCGCAGCTGCGCCGTCAAACACTCTAAGTGAACTGAAATACGCCATTCAGATAAAGGCCTTTCCTGAAAATAAAAAAGACGCGGCAGCGGAATTTGTAGACGATATGAAAAAGAAACTGCCCGATGTTCGTATGGAGACGGTCCATATCCGGGGACGGGGAATCTGGCATAGGATATTGCTCGGAGATTTTTCTACCATGGAAGAGGCTTCCAGCTACATGAAGGAAATCAAGTTATCCCGTACATTCCGTGATAGCTTCGTCCAGAAGAAATCCGCGGGTGAATCCTGATTTTTCGCGTCATGCTCAGATGACCCTAAAAAAAGAGGAGTGCTTCTCAATCACATCTGCAATACCTGCGCTATTTCCCTGACAGATTAGGTTTTTCAGTTGAGCTACGTCTTGTTCGTATGCATCGATATGCCGATGAATCTCAGGATTCATCGTTAAGATGTCAGCGTAGAGCCCGGGATTTTGACAAAACGCCCTTTCCATGATTTCCATCTTCGCCCGGAAGACCGGTGTGGCAAACTTCATTANNTGGACGATGGCCATCATTTGGTCATGCTTCTCCGGCGTAGTTTCCACCACAAGGGCACCGTTCCTCTCAAAGATATCCTTCAGCCAGGAAAGCCACTTCCCCGCCCTTGCGGGACAGAGAACAACATGCTGCCCTGCGATGGAATCAACCCTGGGGCCGAAGAGAGGATGGCATCCGATTACCTCGGAAACAGATGTTTCCAGCATTGTCTTAACGGAATCCCGTTTCAGAGATGTGAGATCCATAAGCAGAGAAGCCTCGCGCATATAGGGACCAACCTTCGCAATAACCTTGCCGGTTGCTCCCATGGGGACACTCACGACTACCACCTGACATGCATCAGCCATTTCGGCAATATCCGCTTCACTCACATTCCTTCCGCACACACGTACGGTGTATCCCTTCTTCTCGAGGAAGCGGGCGAACCAATTGCCCATGCCGCGGGTACCGCCTATGACGCCTATTTCAGTCTTCTTCAAATCGTCTTCTGCCTCAATAAATGATCTGCCAACACAATCGCTACCATGGCCTCACACACAGGAATAATCCGTGGTATTGCAGATACGTCGTGCCTCCCCTTGATCGACAATTCCACACGATTTCCATGGACGTCGATAGTCTGCTGGATTTTCGCTATGGAAGGGATAGGCTTTGCCGCCACCCGCAAAACGATTTCCTGCCCTGTCGTGATGCCGGCCAGTATGCCGCCGGCGTGATTGGAAAGAAAACCACCCGGTATGATGGGATCATTTGCCTGAGACCCCGCCATTTCGGCAACCTTGAAGCCGGCTCCTATCTCCACCCCCTTTACCGTCCCGATGCTCATGAGGGCCTTCGCAAGATCGGCATCCATCTTGTCAAACACCGGTTCTCCCAGGCCCGGAGGGCATCCTCTCACAATGATTTCAACAACGCCGCCGAGGGAATCGCCGGAGCGCCTCGCCTCCTCCAGTTTCTCTTCCATAACCCTTGCAGCGTCCGGATCGGGGCACAGCAAATGATTTATGGCTATGTCTTCGTGAGAGATGGTCTTGGCCACATCCCTCTCCCTATTTATGACAATACCTCCCAGCGCCTTCGTATAGGCAATGACTTCCATACCCACCCGCGAAATAATTTTTTGCGCAACTGCTCCGGCGGCCACGCGGGCTGCCGTTTCCCGGGCCGAGGCACGTCCGCCGCCCCGGTAATCGCGGATCCCGTACTTTCTGAAATAGGTAAAATCACCGTGCCCCGGCCTGAAGATGTCCTTGATGTCTTCATAGGCGCTGCCGTCAACGTTCGCGTTCTCTATAATCAGGGAAATGGGCGTGCCCGTAGTTTTTCCCTGAAAAGTCCCAGATAGTATTTTAACGACATCGTCTTCCTTACGGGGCGAGCTTGATGCGATCCTGCCCGGTCTTCTTCTATTCAGCCATTTCTGAATGTCTTCTTCCGCAAGATCGATGCCGGGAGGACATCCTTCCACAACTGCACCAGTTGCGGGACCATGTGATTCACCCCAGGTGGTCACTTTAAAGAGGACGCCTATGGAATTTCCTGACATGTTGACTCCTTCCTGACAAATCTGCCTGTTCCGTTCAGAAATTCACAGACAGCGTTGACTATTTCATCTATGTTTTTACCTTTTGTATCCAGCGAAAAATCTGCCAGCCCCCTGTATACCGGTATCCGTTGCTTGAGGACATCTTCTGTCTCCCGAAAGGTATCATCATGCAAAAAGGAAGGCCTCCTTTCTTTGCTTGTCGCATCGTCCCTCATTCTTTCAACCATCGTCATCACGTCAGCCCTAAGCCAGATCAATAAACCATGCTTTTTAAGAATGTCGCAATTGCCCTCATCCATGACTGCCCCGCCGCCGGTCGCTACAACGCCTCTTTGCAGAACCGCCAGTTTCCGGACAATCTCACTTTCTCTCTTCCGGAAATATGCCCAGCCTTTTTCCGCTACCATGTCCCGGATCGACCTCCCGGCCCCTCGCTCGACAAGCTCATCAGTATCATAAAACGGCATTTGCAGCTTATCAGCAAGCCTTTTCCCCACGGCAGATTTACCCGTTCCACGGTATCCAATCAATACGATGTGCACTTAATCCTCGTACAATCTTGAGAGTTCATCCCAGAATCCGGGAAAGGATTTCCCCACACAATGTCTGTCCTTTATCCTGATCCCGGGTATAGCGAGTCCTGCGATGGCAAAACTCATGGCAATCCGGTGATCGTTATATGTCTCAATATGGGCGCCATGCGGTTTCCCTCCGACAACAATAAGGCCGTCGGCCGTTTCTCTTGCAGCCACACCGATACTCTTTAGTTCATTTACCAGTGCCGCAATGCGGTCACTTTCCTTAACGCGCAGATGTGAAACATTTGTGATAACCGTCTGTCCCTGTCTGAATGCGGCAAGAACCGCAAGAGTGGGCACCATGTCAGGCATGTTTCCCATATCGAAAAGGACGTCCCCTTCACGTAACGGCCCACCAGTAACCTCGACCCATTGATCACCACGGACTACAGAACATCCTAGCTTTTCCATGATACCCAGGATATTGATGTCTCCCTGAAGACTCGCCGGGTTCATGTTCACGACCTTGACCCGTCCGTGGCACAAGGCAGCAGCCAGGAAAAAATAGGATGCGCTGGATGCATCTCCCTCAATGATGTACCTCTGTCCCCTGTAATGCCGCCCGCTTCTTACGTTGAATAATTTTTTTCCTCTTGTGATCACTTCCGCGCCAAAGTGCCCCATGACGTCCATAGTCATATCTATGTAGGGCTGGGAAACTGTCCTCCCTGTGAGCGCAATTTCTATATCACCCCCGGCGTAAGGAGCGCCGATGAGGAGGGAAGAGATGTATTGGCTGCTCTCCACATCTGCAAAGGCAACGTTGCCACCTTTTAAGCCCTCTGCATCGATTTTGACCGGAGGATAGCCGTCCCTGCTTTGAAATTGAACTCCCAGGATTTTCAGGGCATCCAGAAGCGGCCTCAGCGGCCTTTCACGAAGACGGCTGCTGCCGTCCAGAATATACTCACCCTTTCCCAGGGAGGCCAGTGTCGTCAGGAACCGCAGTGCTGTCCCATTGTTTCCCAGCAAGATCACCCGTCCGGGATTATGGATATTCCCGCCTGTTCCGGTGATTGCAACATCACTCCCTGAGATGAAAATTTCAGCACCAAGGAAACGCAATGCCTCCACAAGATATCTTGTATCCTCCGAAATGAGCGCATTGCTGAGCATAGATCTACCCTCCGCCAGGCAGGCAACAACAAGGGCCCTCTGGGTGTAACTCTTGGAACCGGGAACCTCGACAGTTGCATTCAAATGACGAACCGGCTTAATTTCCATATAAAAGGCGCTCCATCACGACCTGTTTCATAAACTCTCTCGGGGCTTCCTGCCCCGTCCAGAGTCTGATCTGTTCCGCCCCTTGATGAACGAACATGCCGAGGCCTGGTACAGTTATACACCCTGCCTTTTCAGCATCCCGCATCAGTCTTGTTTTCAGAGGATTATAGATAACGTCCATGACCCATCGGTAGTTAACGAAGACCGCGCCGCTGACGGGTGATTCATCTATATTCGGTATCATGCCCACGGGTGTTGTATTGATCAGACAATCCGCCCTGACCCTACCCAACTCGGAAAGAGGGTAAAA
>PLLV01000211.1:0-4676 GCA_003142295.1 Syntrophaceae bacterium | reverse complement strand
ACCGATCCAGTCGGTATTGAAGCCCTTCAATCTGCCGTTGTCATTGACGATGGTATTTACAGCTCCGATCTTCCGCGCGTCAGCATCTGCTTCATCGAGATGTTCCATGACGGCAACCTTAAAAGGTACGGTTACGCTTACGCCGCAGATGCCAATCCCCCTCATGCCCCTTACGGCAGAGCCAATATCCCGGATGCAGAACGGCAAATACTTCGCTGCGATTTTCATCTTATTGAGCGCCGCATCGTGCATCAAGGGCGAGAGACTCTGTTTCACAGGATTTCCCAAAAGGCCAAAAAGCCTCGCATTCGGGGGCACGGATAATTTGCCCTCCCTGTGAACACCACGACCGGCGAGATTCATGACCTCCTCCATCTCACCGATGGTAAGCTGACCAGGTGCTGAGGCCAGCCCGTCCTTCAGCGAGGCGAAGCTGAGATAAGAGCCAAGGAGGGGCGCCATTATCCTGCTTTCCCTTCCCTGCTCCCCCATACAGAAGGCGATGATATCATTCTTTCTATCACGGGCGTAAGGGATCAGGCTGAGAACCGTAAAGTTATCCTCCGGACTTTTTGCAAGAGTGACTATTTTAGCGACACTGGCACCGCTTTCCATGCAGTCATGGAAAATATTCTTCAATGTTTTGAATGACGGCGTTTTGCTGAAATCATGATGCGAAATAATCACCCTGGTCCGGTTGCCATGGGCACTCGCCGTGTCAAGCAAATCTTTCCGCAAAGCCTCGGGTGTATAGAGTTCAACGTCCACATAATCCGCGCCAAGACGGACAGCCTCTTTCAGCGCGGCGATCCTCCGTCGTTCTCCTGACATTTCCTCAGACGATGAAGATTCCCTCCCTCTGTTTGTGACCAATATCTTGACAGGAATTGGATATGATCTGCACCTCTCCATTAACGTTCTTAAGTCTCCACTTATCAGATCCATTCTTAACTCTAACACATGAGCGCGCGACAGGCTCATTTCTATCTGAAGCAAAGCCTCTTCCTGTGTGTTTCCTGTGATGGGAATACAGATCATCGTGGTTCCTCACCCCTGGGATATGATCCGAGGATCTTCAGGAAACTGGTCTTTCCCCTCAAGGCCTTCATACTTTTCTTGATTTCGGGATCATCTACGTGACCGGAAAAATCAACAAAGAAGAGATACTCCCATAACCGCTCTTTGAGGGGATACGATTCGATCTTCATCAGGTTAATCCGTCGCAGAACAAATGGTTCCAGCGCATGATACAGGGCGCCCGGCACATGGCGGGTCCCGAAGAGGATCGACGTCTTATCGCTTTCCGTCATCTTGCTTTCACCTTCTCCCATGACTAGAAATCGTGTCGTATTCGATGGATTATCTTCGATCCCTTCTGAAAGTATATTGAGCCCGTAAGTGGCGGCAGCGAGGCGACTTCCTATGGCGGCGCCGTTGTTGTCCTTCCGGACAATCCGGGCTGCCGCAGCGGTGCTTTCTGCCTCAGCAAGCGCACATCGAGGGAGATTGGTGCGCAGCCATCCCTGGCACTGCGCCAGTACCTGGGGAACCGAATAGACCCGCTTGATCCTGTCCATTCTCTTCCCTGGCGCAAGCAGGCAGTGGCTGATCCTGAGAAAAATCTCCGCCCGAATCTTAAGGGGGGTCAATATCAATCGATCGAGGGTCAAGTTGACGGAACCTTCGAGAGAATTCTCCACGGGGACAACCCCCCATTGCACCTTCCCTTTCTCAACTTCGTCAAAGACATGAAAGATACTTGCCTGAGGGATAAAGCCGGTACTTGTGCCGAAATAGGATTGAGCAGCAAGATGGCTGAATGTCGCATGCGGTCCCAGAAAGGCCACGGTAACGGGTTTCTGCAAGGCCCGGGAAGCGGAAATGATCTCCCTGAATATGGCCTTCAGGTATTTCTCCGGCAGCGCCCCTTCGTTCACCTTTGCCAGGTATTCAAAAAGTTTCGCTTCCTGCGAGGCGTCAAATACATCCAGTCCCTTTTCCGCCTTGGCCTTGCCAATCTTCGCGGATAGGAGGGCCCTCTCATTGAGTAGCTTTACGATCTTCCCGTCCGTTTCCTTGAGATCACGCCGGAGGCGATCAAGCGATGTCAATGTCATTTTTTCAGTCCCTCCACCGTTTCACGAAGAATCGATTCAGGGACGCCCCCGTTTATGAAAGGCATTCCCATCTTCTTAAGCAGGACGAAATGAATCCTATCACCCTCTTTCTTCTTGTCCGCCCTTAACCTTGCCATAATGCCATCCGTTGTTATCGTTTGCGGAATACGGCAGGAAAGTCCCGCACTTTCTAACAGGTGTTCAATCCTCTCCCGATCCCCTTCGGGAAGATCATACAACCTCTCTGATATCCTTGCGGCAGCGACCATGCCCAGGGAAACGGCGGCCCCATGAGAGATAGTATAATTTGACTCCGCTTCGATGGCATGGCCTATAGTATGCCCGAAGTTGAGCACGCGGCGAATCCCCATTTCCTTTTCGTCTATCTCTACGATACCCTTTTTTATCCTGCACGAATTTTGAACGATCTTCTCAAGGACCTCGCGATCCCTCTCTTTGATCGCCCTCATATTTTCCTCCAGAAAATTAAAGAACGCCACATCATCGATTATGCCGTATTTGATCACCTCAGCGAGGCCGTTACGGATATCCTCATCGGGTAGTGTGTTCAGAAACTTCATGTCTATGAACACCCCTCTGGGCTGGTAAAAAGTCCCGAGGAGGTTCTTACCTTCCGGAAGGTCGATGGCCGTCTTTCCGCCGATGCTGCTGTCAACCTGGGCCATGAGAGTTGTCGGAATCTGGATATACGGAACAGACCGCATGAACGTGGATGCGATAAAACCCGTCATGTCGCCGACGACTCCGCCTCCCAGCGCGAGGAGAGCTGACTTCCTGTCAGCCCCGAGTTTTAACAGTCTCTCAACTATGGCTATGGTCGTGCCGATGTTTTTTGCATCCTCTCCTGCCGGAAAATCGATTATGTCCGCCGATAGCGACATTCCCCTCAATCTATCCAGAAGTGAACCTCCATACATGGCTGAGACATTCACATCCGTAATGATGATGTAATGAAGGGCCGGCATATTTCTCACAATGAGCATCCCGATCCGGTCCATAAGCTCGTTCCCGATACATATCTCATAGGAGGAAGATACTTTCTTGTCCAGATTGACCTTTATCTTTTTCATCGAAGCACCTGCGTTCTTTTTTTCATAACCATCTCGATCGCTTTTATTTCCTCCATTAACTGGTAGAATTTTTCCGGCTTGAGAGATTGACCGCCGTCGGAAACAGCCTTCTCGGGTTCAGGATGAACCTCAACAAGGAGCCCATCCGCTCCCACGGCCATTGCCGCCCTGCTCAGAGGAATGACATATTTCCAGTTACCCGACGCATGACTGGGATCAACAATAACGGGAAGATGGGTTAATTCCTTCAAAACCGGGACCGCGCTTATGTCGAGCGTATTGCGGGTCGCGGTCTCAAAGGTACGAATGCCCCTCTCGCAGAGAATGACCTGATTGTTTCCTGAGGAAAGGATGTATTCCGCTGACATCAGCAGTTCCTCAATGGTGGTCATCATCCCCCGTTTCAAGAGAACCGGTTTCTTTGACTGGCCAACTTTTTTAAGGAGGGGGAAGTTCTGGACATTACGCGCTCCGACCTGCATTATATCAGCATAAGACTCAACAAGATCGACATCTGCCGGATTCATGACTTCCGTAACAACAGGCAAACCTGTTTTCTCCCTGGCCTTTGCCAACAACTTGAGGCCTTCTTCTTCCATACCCTGGAAGCTGTAAGGTGATGTCCTTGGCTTGAACGCGCCGCCTCTGAGGAATTGTGCGCCTCCCTTCTTTACAATGTAGGCGCTTTCCATCATCTGTTCTTCACTCTCAACGGAACAAGGGCCGGCCATGACTACGAAGCGTGGACCTCCAATCTCCACCCCCCCAACGGCAATAACAGTGTCCTCTTCCCTGGACTCGCGGCTGGCGAGCTTATACGGTTTCAGGATTGATACGACATTTTCCACCCCGGAAATGGATTCTGCACACTTCAGGTAGGCCTTGCCCCGCTCGTCGCCGACTGCCCCTATAATAGTCCGTTCCACTCCCCTGGAAGGATGGGCATTGTATCCCACGGATTCTATCCAAGCGATGACGTTCTCAATCTGTCCTTCAGTTGCACCTTTCTTCATCACAATAATCACGATTCTCCCCCTTCAAAATTAAACCTAAGAGTCTGCTGCCCGCTTCATTCGCCCACTGCCAATTCGACTGCGTCCTTTTCCTCAAGGCGTTGCCTTGACCGGAAGCACTTCCCGTAAGCCCCGCACTGTGGGCGGGGAGTTTCGAAAAGGCCGGGTCTTATTGAATTAAAAAAGGCCATGGAAACACCTCTTCCCATGGCCTCACAAAAATAAAAAAGCCATGGGCAGATTCCTTCAGTCTACCCATGGCTCTTATGTCTCACTTAACTGGCGCTAATTCCTCCTGAGCGATGGGCAGACCAATGGGAAATAGTAATACCAAAAGTAATAAGCTCTGATCATCCCATCTGTTTTCATTCTATCCATCACGCTCATAAATTATCCTGAGATGTATAAAACCATAACTATAGATCATTGTCAAGAAAAAAATTGAGACTGTCAGA
>PLLV01000233.1 GCA_003142295.1 Syntrophaceae bacterium | reverse complement strand
TACTTGTCGATCATCATCTGCTGAAATTTCCCGGCTGCCTCTGCATCCATCTCTTCACCCCGTTTTTTCCGGTTGGTCCGCTCCAGGCTGGTGAGGATGAAGCCGGCGGTCGCTCCGGACATGACCGATGTCCTCGCCCGCATGGTGGCGAAGATGAACAGAGGATCGAAGGTTCTCCCGCACATGCCGAAGTTCGCAGCGCCGTGGTCGGGACCGATGATCCACTGAATCCTGGGAACCTCCGCACAGGCGCAGGCCCGCACCATGCCGGACCCGTACTTGCCGATGCCCGCATATTCTTCCGCAGTGCCGACCATGTAACCTGGAGAGTTCTGTATGTAAAGAATGGGAATTTTCATGGTGCAACAGCGTATCACCCACTCGATGGCCTTACGGGCTGAATCCACAAAGATGACCCCGTTATTGTTGCTCGCTATGACTCCGACAGGAATCCCTTTCAGAAAAATCTTTCCGCAGACGATGTTGTCGCCACGGCCTATATTGTAGTGACGCTTGTACTCGCTGAAATAGCTGTCATCAGCAATGCAGGCGAGCACCTCGCGCACGTTGATCCCCTTGGAGGTCTCCTTCGGCAGGACTTGATAGAGGCGACCGCCGGGAACCTTCGGCTCGAGAGGCTTTCGCCGTTCAATATGGAGGCTCTGCTTCGGATCAAAGGCCAGCAGTTCCCTGAGCTTCTCGATACCCTCGTCCTGTGATTTCACAAAATGATCGGCACCACCTGAGATATGGGTATGGACTCTCGCGCCGCCAAGATCCTCCATGCTCACCTTTTCACCAATCGCGGATTCCACCATGGGAGGACCGCCGAGAAAGGAGTACGACATCCCGTCGATCATGATGGATTCGCAGGCGAGATAGACGATGTAGGCACCGCCCGCCGTGTTCCCCCCGGTACTTAAAGTATATTGCTTCAGTCCCTTGGCCGACATCCTGCACATGTTGTAGAAGAAATGGCCGAACTGGTTTCTCCCGGGGAAGATCCTGTCCTGCATGGGAAGAAAGGCACCCGCCGAATCGGCGATGTATACGAAATTAAGCCCGCATTTCTCGGCGATCTCCTGGGCCCTGAGGTGCTTCTTGCAGCTTATCGGGTAGTAGGCCCCGGCGGTCACCCGGCTGTCGTTGGCGAGGATCATTACCCAGTTGCCGTGTATCTTGCCGATCCCCGTGACCAGACCCGCGGACGGGACGTCCTTCACGAGTTCGTAATCGATTCCGGAGCCGGCGCCCCGGCTCAACTCGAAGAACTCCGTGCCCGGATCGATGAGTTGCATGATGAGCTGCCGAGGGGGCTTCTTGCCCTGCCTGACCAGGCGTTCGTTCTGTGCCTGACCTCCCGGGTTGTAAGCCTTCTCCCAGAGTTCGTAAATCTTCTCCTCTTCGGAAAGCCAGTGCTTGCGGTTCTCTTCGTACTCCAGTTCCTTTTTCTGCTCGCGCGACATCTTCTTGTCCGTTTTCTCTGCCACGTTTACATCTCCTTCCTTATTTCATATATTCCCAAATCCAAGCTCCGGTGGCACCGAATTGAGAGGCTCTTGAATATTGTTTTAAGCTGATTACGGTGTCTTTCGCTAAACATCATGACTGAACGTGTCCGGTTTCATCACGTGGCGCATATGTGCCGGGATTTTTTTAGTGAATCCTGACTCCGTCACATGATCCAGCCGATCTCAACTGCCTCTCAGGGGGTTTGCCTTTACACATATTATTTATAAAAATCCCAGGAGTATCCCTCCTGTTTATCGTATTTTTCGCCCTGCTGTTTGAGATAGCCCCAATAGGCAAGTTCGTTAATGTGAAGCTCCGCCTCCTTCAATGCGTCAATCACGTCCCTGGTGTCCGGCGGACAGCCCGTCACTTTTATCGCCTTCCTGATACACGCATTTTCCTTGTTTGCCTTGATGATGCAATTGCCGATGAGTACTGTATTATCATATCCCGGTCTCGCCTGCATCTTCTTGCCGTTGAGGATCTCAACCTTCGGAAGGGGCTGGCCCGTAAATGCTGACAGCACAAGGATATTGACCATGTTGGCAAGCGGGGTGCATCCGGAGCAGAGAGTTTCATCATACTTGGGCAAGGCAACACCGGTCACACCGAATTTCTCAAAGATGGACGGGCCGGTGTTGTCTTTTTTCCATCCCCAGTCCCATTTGAGCGGCTTTATGTGATCTTCCAAGGCCTCACCTCTGATTGCATAATCTTTGAGGTCAAGGGACTTGCCGTGACGTTTTGCATACTCAACTAAATGGATGATATCCTGCGGGTCGTAGCCTATGGTCTTTGCAGCAACCATGTCGGCTCCAAGGATATCGCGGGACGCAATGATGATACCTTTTCTGAATGCGTTTCCGAAATGAAGAGGACCTCGCTCCAAGGCATAGATNNCATGATGGCAGATTTTTTTGGAGGAGGTTTTCAGGCAACCTTTAAGGTTTTTCAGTCCCAGGGATACTTTCGTCTGGGCGTGGGTCTTCAGAACGGGAAAGTTGATGAGAAAGTCGGATTCCATGGCCTCTTTTGCAATATGGAGAGTGAGTCCTTTCCGGACTTTGAAATTCACGGATTTACCGGCATTAAGATCAACGAGCTTGACGCCGTACTTTTTTACCAGTGAGGAGTATCCGAGACCCGCGAGGGCCGCCATGGTGCCAATACCTTTTTGAACTTGAACCGATCCCTCACCGATGGATATTTCTCCGCATCCGCGATCCTTGAGCATGATGACCAGATCCTCCACGAGCCGCGTCGTCGTAAACACGCCGAACGGCGCTATCTTGAACTCGTCATCCCATGTGATAAGATTTGGTTTAATCAGCACCCTGGTATTTCTCTCCAGTTTCTCAAGGCCGCAGCAAAGCTCGACTGCCTCTCTGAGAGAATCAGGACTGCCGGTGTATTGAACTAACGATATCAGCGGTTTCATGGCTCGCTTCCTTCGATAAAAACGATACTCTGTTTATCTGAACGCCTAATCATCAAAATATTTACTGCCCCAATTTCAGGGGTCAGGTCACTTGACGTTATGCTTTCATGTACGAGTTGAACCACTCCATTGCATCCTCGTCTTTGATGCCCAATTTCTTACCGCGATCGGGTTTGAAGAATGCAAAGGTCCCTCCGGCTTTAGCGCAAAGTTCCCCGGCTTCGTTGAAGATCATTGCCTCTGCAAGGCATTCGCGATCATTTTTGACTTCGAGCACTTTCCCCACGGCCTTTAATTCCTTATCAATCGTCATAGGCTTCAAAAAGTCAACCGTCATGGACTTGGTCATTCCGAGGCATCTCATTTTATGAACAACGGCCCTTCCCATTACTTCATCTAAAATAGTCGATATAACCCCTCCGTGGACCAAGTTTTCCCATCCGCAGAGATGGGCCGGCACCTTGACCCATGAAAAAATTGATTCTCCGTCAGTGAAAAATTCCAAGCGAAGCCCTGTCGGATTAGCAGGGCTGCACCCAAAACACATGCTGTCAGTCCTGTTCGGCAGATGCTTGAGATTTTCTTTCGAGTTCATAAAGCAACACCCCATTGGTATCTTAGTCGGCTTTACCCTTATATCTGTGCCGCTACCTTTACCATATTTCAAATTATGATTCTGAGATTTCTTGAGCACGCTAGATTGAAATTGCTTATTGATGGTTCAAGAAGGAAAAACTCTTCAGGCAGGGATGAGCAGAGGTTTACGCAGAATATTTGCAAGATCCGATGGCGACCTTGAAACCGTCTTCAAGAGAGAAGAAAAAAGTAAATTTAAACCACGGATAATATCAGGCGGCTCGTAGTATCCTTAATATTACTGGCGCAGTCCGACGCCACCGCCGCACGCTATTTTACTGTATACCCCCGGCCATCGAGACAGGCGCTCATGGCACGTTTGTAGTCCCCGTATTTCTGGGTCATCTGAGCCTGGGGCATATCTCCGGGCGGCTGAGTCGGATCATAGCCAGCCTGCCCTACACCCCAGATGAATGGCCACTCTTGATGTGCGCTGTTTAAATATTACTCTGATGGTCGTCGTGCAACTTGACATCGTCATTAAATCCTCCCTATCTGGTAAGATCATCAGGCCTGCCAAGAATACGGTATTCTTATTTAAGCGTAAAGAAAGTAGTGCACTTATGGACTGATAACAATGGGTATTAAGTAGTAGAATAATGGGGAGGTATAAGCTACCTGTACGATGGCATTGCGCTTTCCGTCAGACTTCTCATTCTCTTACACCCGCAGCCCTGGGCGCCAGCCCGAGCATGAGGAGGGCACAACCGACGAGGATCACGATATTTGCCTGCCAAACGTAGGTATAGGATCCCGACCAGTCGTATATCAGCCCTCCCATGAAAGGACCGATTCCACCACCCATGCCCATGAAAAAGGTGAGCCACCCGTAGACAGAGCCCAGGACATGCCTGCCGAAACGATCTGCAACGAGGATGGGCATCATAGGGCCCAGGGACCCATACCCGAAACCGTAGATGAGAGCATAGGAATAGAGGCGCTGGGCAGTGGTCGCCCTCAACAGGAGGACCATCCCCGCCGCCATGATGATCATGCCCAGGGAAGCCGAATACTTGACATCCTTCACCCTGTCACTGAACCAGCCGAAGAAGAACTGGCCGCAGAAACCGCCAAAACCGAGTGCCCCGAGGGAGGAAGCGGCAACGACATTCTCAATATTATTATCCAGTGCGTATGCGACCTGATGGACGAAGACGGCCATAAGGGTCATGACGGCCAGGGAGAAGCTGGCCACGAGGATCCAGAAGCGGGAATTTCTAAAAATGACTTTAAAGGAAAGGTGCGCCGGGTGCCTTTCGACATGATCGGCTTCCAGTGCCTGAGCGGTTTTTCTATCACCGTCAGGGAAGAGTCCATAACTCTCAGGATTTGTGCGTCCCATAAACAACTGGGAGAGTGAGACCCCAATGAGAACGAATATGATCCCCAGAAAGATAAATCCATAGTGCCAGTCGTAATTCTTCACGATGTAGCCGGCCAGAGGAGTCAGGGCCATAGTCCCGAAACTAACACCCATGGTGGATATTCCTATGGCAATGCCCCTTTTTCTTATGAACCACTTTCCAACGGAAGAATTGACCACGAGGAGCCCCATGCACGCAGTACCGGCGCCGCAGAGGACGCCATAGACAATATAGAAATGAAGGGGCGTTCTGGCAAGACCCGTCAGGATGTAGCTCACTGANNAAAATGGCACAGAAGGAATAGACTATCATGTTGATTGAGGCGCCGAGAGATACGACGGATCGGGACCAGCCGTAATCAACGGACATGGGCTTCACAAAAACACCGAAGGCGTAGCGGGCCCCGTAACTGATGCTTGAGATCAGAAACGCCCCCATGACCACATACCAGCCCCAGAATATGCCCTCTCTTTCTCTCATGAAACAGTTGCTTTCCTCTTAAGTGTGATGCGCACCTTTTTCATCCTGCGCCTTCAGTCGGCACCGTATCTTAATTCGATGGGCTACGGATTCAGGAGTTTAAATCCCGATGCCGGCTCCAGCAGACGAAGGCCGGTGCTGTCCAGAAGTTCAAAGAGGATGATTTCCATCACATGCCATACCCTGACACCCTGGCGAACGCAGCCGGTGGTTGTCTCTGCCTTCCTGCCGCAGGCCATGTGCATGTGCAGGATCGGCTTGCCCTCATCATCGGGAAATACCGTTCCCACACCCGCTACTTCATTGACGTTCTGCAAAATGTGCGTCATGGGTTCTATCGGCAGTGTTCGACCCTCCCTGGGACCGACGACAAGTGTGCTGCCTTCGTCTGCGCAGCCGAGAACAATCAAGGCGGCAGCGCTTATGGACTGCTGCATGGCGAAATTTTCGATGGCCTCATGCACTACATCTCCATCCTCGAGCCTGATAACAAATATGCGGCCTTGTTTTACCTGTGAGTATTTCATTGAAAATTCATCTCCTCGCTCTTCATTCTATGACGATTAATAAGGCTATCCCTGATATTCTTCTTATGTGACCTTGCTTTTTCCCCGGGGAAGAATAAGGAAAATGACCGTGCATGTCAAAGAGTTTCTCGTGACAACTTGCGACTCAGGCGCATCTGTGACTGCCTGAAATCTACAAATCAAGATTGCTATAAGAAGAATGTAAGCCGGAGATTCATTGTCATCTTGAATCTGAAATGACGGGCGGCGGAAATTGAGCCATTGAGACAAAAAAAGGGTGGATGGTAAAAGGAGGGAAAAAGGAACCATCCACCCGCTCGCTATATAAACTGAAAGGGATCAAAAATGTTGACCCCCCTCTCAGAATCTCTGGAAAGGGGGTCGATGGATGGCAAAGGAGGGAAGGGAAACCATCCATCGATCTTAAAAAAATTACAAGCAGAACTAAGTCTCGTCGGTAAAAAAATCGGGAAGAAAAAATGTTACGCTTTGGTCGCCAAACTTTAACTCGTCTTCTCTTTTTTCCTGGCGTTGTTCTCTCGCTGTCGTTTTTTCTATACTGCCGCTTTTTTCTTCCGATATGAAAAACTCATANNAGATTAAAATCTCAAAGGTGTCTTCCTGCCTATTGGGGTCTCGTTAGCTTATACTTGAGCAAGATAAGTGCCAAACTTGAGATTGACGGGAGAGGAAATTTACGCTACATAAGATTATCTCTTAATTACAATGGATTACTAATATTCCAAATGGTAATTCTTCAATCGATATGGCAGCAAAATAATAAGTTATCGACGCGTGCATTCGACAAATAGTGCGATTTATGCACGGATATAAACGCCCCCAGTTGGCGAAAGCAGGAACGGCTGGTGTTTTATCTTCTGTGCATATATAGCACGCCATGTGCTTAATACGCACATATATGCAATTCCTTTTGAGAAGGATAAAAAACGCATACTGATCCTCAAGGGTCATAGCGGTTGACACGCCATAAGTACATACGCTTGGAAATTCCGTTTTCTTCTAATTTTTGAATTCCCCACTTACGATACCAGCTGATAGTTAAGAGAGGTCGACGAGAGGAGCAACATTTTTGTCATAGCCAAATTCTCATGGATGAAATATGCTAATAATAAGATACTAGATTCCCGCCTCCTCGGGAATGACGGAGGGTGTTGAATTCCCACCGTACGCGAAGCACGAAATTGATATTGTCACCCTGAGCCTGCCCATGGTTGACAGCCATTTGCGTGAGAAAGAAATTTTTGGCGACGTTGTCAATAGAAGCCTGAAATATTCTAAAAGAGGATTTGTCCATGGATGGCTTTCCGGATACTGTTACGCTCTCACGGATGCAATTCGCCTTCACGGCAATGTTTCATATCCTCTGGCCGGTTGCGACAATTGGCGTAAGCCTCTTTCTCGTATTCCTTGAAGCCCGCTGGATACGGACAGGGAAAGAAGAGTATTATCGCCATGCACGCTTCTGGAGCCGCCTATTTTTTCTCAACGTCGCCCTCGGCGTAGCCACGGGCATTCCCCTGGAGTTTCAGTTCGGGACAAACTGGAGCGCCTTCTCCCGTGCTGGAGGCGATTTCTTCGGACACATGCTGGGATATGAGGCCGCCATGGCCTTCATGCTGGAGGCGAGCTTCATCGGGATCATGATGTTCGGATGGAAAAGGGTCTCGCCTCAATTGCACCTTTTCGCCACGTCCATGGTGGCTCTGGGCGCATCCCTTTCAGCATTCTGGATCGTGGTCGCCAACTCCTGGATGCAGACGCCGGCGGGCGGTTTCTTCGATAAAGGAAAATTCGTCGTCACAGACCATCTGCAGGCCATCTTCAACCCGGACATGGTATGGAGCGTCCCCCATATGTGGGTTGCCGCTCTGGAGATATCCGTCTTCGTCGTAGGAGGGCTGAGCGCCTGGTATCTCTATAAGAACCGGCAAACGGACTTTTTTCTCGCTTCCTTCAAATGGGCCGTTGTCGCGGCCATCGTTATAACCCCCCTGCAGATCTGGCTTGGCGACGGTGCAGGCCGGGGGGCATACGAATATGATCCGGCGAAACTCGCCGCCTTCGAGGCCCACTGGAATACCAACCCCCAGGGGCGCGGAGCCCCCTTCATCGTCCTCGCCTGGCCCGATCCGGAAAAACAGGACAACCGCTGGTCTATCGAAATACCCAACCTTCTCAGCCTGCTCACCACGCACACCATAACCGGCCAGGTCAGGGGGCTCAGAGAATTCCCGCGGGAAGACCAGCCGCCTGTTGCCATACCTTTTTACGCCTTCCGGATCATGGTCGCTATCGGCACGGCCCTCTTCCTTCTCATGCTCTGGACTCTCTGGGTATGGCGGCGGGGAGGACTTGATGCAGGGCGCGTTTCTGCCCGGAAGTGGCTTCTTCGGGCCTGGATGGCGGCGCTTCCCCTGAGCTAT
>PLLV01000223.1:488-19783 GCA_003142295.1 Syntrophaceae bacterium | reverse complement strand
CCGGGGGTAATGACGGAGATAAAGATAACAGTAATTGGTGAGGCGTAAAGCAGTCCATGAAAGATATTGACACCTCATTGCATAGAGTGCCGCCCCAGAATCTCGAAGCTGAACAGTCTGTGATCGGAGGAATCCTCCTCGATAACCAGGCACTGAACAGCGTTCTGGAAGTACTTCATGTCGAAGATTTTTACAGCGAAGCCCATCGCAAAATATTCGCCGCCATTATAGAGCTCTATGACAGAAATGAACCAAGTGATCTCATCACATTAAGCAACATACTGAAGAGCAAGAATCAACTCGATCAGGCAGGGGGAGCATCTTACCTATCGTCCCTCGCGGATAATGTGCCGTCAGCAGCCAATATAGATCACTACTCCAAAATCGTAAAAGAAAAGTCAATTTTGCGCAACTTGATTGGCACGGCGACCGATATTCTGAGCAAGAGTTATAATGCAGGTACGGACATCGATACGGTACTCGACGAAGCTGAACGCGCCATATTCGACATATCGGAAAATAAGATAAGGCCGGCCTTCAGCCCTTTTAAGGACATAATCAAGGAAAGCGTCAAGACTATTGAGAGGCTCTATGAGAGAAAAGAGCTTGTAACCGGTGTTCCCACTGGATTTGAAAAGATAGACGACATCACTTCAGGACTGCAAAAATCCGATTTGGTTATAATTGCAGGTCGGCCAAGCATGGGGAAAACCGCTTTTGCCCTGAACATTGCGCAGTATGCAGCTCTCGAAGCGAATATCCCCGTTGCAATTTTCTCTCTGGAAATGTCCAAAGAGCAGCTTGCCCTGCGCATGCTTTCCTCGGAAGCGAAGGTTGATTCACAGAGAATCAGAAGGGGTTTCCTGGGAGAGGCCGATTGGCCAAGGCTCATCTCTGCCGCGGGCAGGCTCTCCGAGGCGCAGATATTTATCGATGATTCATCGGCGATTACCGCATTGGAAATGAAGGCAAAGGCACGACGGTTGAAATCTACTGTAGACCTTGGCCTGATCATACTGGATTATCTCCAACTTATGAGAGGCGGCGGTTACAGGGAATCGCGAGAGCAGGAAATATCGGAAATCAGCCGTTCACTAAAGGCCCTTGCAAAGGAACTTAATGTCCCTGTAATAGCGATTTCCCAGCTGAACCGGAAGTTGGAAGACAGGACCAATAAGAGACCGCAGATGGCGGATCTGAGGGATTCGGGAGCCATTGAGCAGGATGCAGACTTGATTGCTTTTATTTACAGGGATGAGGTCTATGAGAAGTCCGAGGAAAACCCTGAAAAAGGCATGGCCGAGATAATTATTGGCAAACAGAGAAACGGACCAACGGGCATGGTTAAACTGGCATTTCAGGACAAATTCACTCGTTTTGAGAACCTCGCCAGAGGGATTGACATGCAGCCGTAGTCACACGGAAAAACTTGAATTGTAGGTCTGAAGCTCATTCTCTCCCAAGATTCCCACATTCCCCTTTTCATCGAACTATCCCAGATTTGTGAGCATCGTTTAACATCTGCTACATCTTGCGAAGCTATTATGTCTCAGGCCGGGAGCAGATCCCGCTCTTTTCCTAAATATGGAATGGCCAGTCTCAATTTTTTAAGGGCCTGCTTCTCAATCTGTCTGGCCCGTTCCCTGGTAATGTTATACATATTGCCAATTTCCTGAAGGGTTTTCGGGCTGTCCGTCATTATACGATGTCTGACGATATAGCTCTCCCTTTCATTGAGATTTGTGAGGGCGCCAGCAATGTTTCTTTTTACGAGATCCATCTCCTCTTTCTTAATCAAGGACGTCTCCTGATCCTCGCCCTTGTAAGTCAAATAATCGAGATGAGACGTCTCTCCTTCTCCACTGATGTATGAATCAAGCGAAAGATCACGGTAAGTAAGCCTCTGGTCCATTTCTTCAATCTCAGTTTCCTTAACGCCAAGGGACTCTGCAATTTCGCCGAATTCAGGGTTCTTCTGTGAAAGGGCTTCAATCTTCTTTTTCGCCTGACCAAGCTTGAAAAAGAGTTTCCTCTGGGCCTGTGTAGTCCCGATCTTTACAAGACTCCACGATTTGATTACAAAATTTTGTATGTATGCCCTGATCCACCACACCGCATAAGATATGAGCCTGTATCCTTTATAGGGATCAAACTTTTTCACGGCATGCATGAGGCCTATATTCCCTTCCTGGATCAGATCGGCCAGTTTAACTCCGTAATTTCTATATTCATGTGCAATCTTTACCACAAACCTCAGGTTCGAAACGACCAGTTTCTCGGCTGCCTCCATGTCATTATATTTCTTAAATTTCACGGCAAACCTGAATTCCTCATCCGGACTAAGAATGGGATAGCGATTGATCTCGGCTATATAGATGTCAAGGGTACTCGTGACTGATGGCAGTTCCAATTAACACCCCTCCGGCTTGCTTTGTTCATCTTACAATGCTTTATTCTATTATGCATCCAATCCTCCAGTCAACATCTTTGACATATTTTTTTCTTAATGGTGCATATCTTGACAGATTGACTATCCATGTTTACATTTATGAATGTAATTCACGATTTGGACATGCATTGAGGGTGACACCATAAAGAGTATGAAAGCCCAAGTTACGCCGTATTTTTCTTCGTCGCAGGCGAATATCCACGCAAGCCTTACGAGGGTTAATATACTGCTGATAAAAACAGATGGAACAAGGAGAAACCCAGGATTATTGGAGGTATCATGAGATTTGACAAATTTACGCTAAAGGTTCAAGAGGCCCTACAGGAGGCTCAGACCCTTGCAAAGAAATACGGAAACCAGAGTGTCGATGTCGAGCATCTTCTTGCGGCATTTCTCCNNAGAAATCTCTGGAAAAATTACCGAGAGTTGAAGGTACCGGTATCAGCCAGACGTACATGACGCCGAGATTAAATAAAGTATTGGACGATGCCCTTGTCGAAGCAGCGCGCTTGAAGGATGAGTATGTAAGTGCCGAGCACATCCTGGTTGTGATGGCGGAAGAAAAGGACGGAGTTGCCGGAAAAATTCTTAAGGGCAAAGGCGTTACTAAGGATAATATATTCAGGGTCCTTCTCGAAATCAGAGGCAACCAGAGGATTACAGATCCGAATCCGGAAGAGAAATATCAGGCCCTGAAGCGTTATGCCCGGGACTTCAATGAACTTGCCAAGAAGGGATCTTTTGACCCCGTCATTGGAAGAGACGATGAAATCAGGAGAATCATGCAGGTGCTCTCCAGAAGAACAAAGAACAATCCTGTTCTCATAGGTGAACCGGGCGTGGGCAAGACGGCTATTGTGGAGGGGCTTGCGCAACGAATCGTAAACGGTGACGTACCAGACAGCCTGAAGGACAAGCGCGTTGTCGGTTTAGATATCGGCGCCTTGGTTGCCGGCGCCAAGTACAGGGGAGAATTTGAAGAAAGACTCAAGGCGGTGCTTAAGGAAATAACAAGCGCACAGGGGGAAATCATCCTCTTCATAGATGAGATCCACACGGTAGTCGGTGCGGGAGCCGCTGAGGGAGCGGTCGATGCTTCCAATATGATGAAACCTGCCCTTGCCAGGGGCGAATTACGGTGCATAGGTGCGACGACATTAAATGAATACCGGAAACATATCGAAAAAGATCCTGCCCTAGAACGGAGATTCCAGCCGATCATTGTAAGGGAACCTACAGTTGAGGATACTATTGCAATCCTCCGAGGATTGAAAGAACGCTATGAAGTGCACCATGGGGTGAGGATCAAAGATTCTGCAATCATTGCTGCAGCAACACTTTCCGCTCGTTACATCAGCGACAGGTTTTTGCCGGACAAGGCAGTTGATCTGATTGACGAGGCTGCCTCTCGCCTGCGGATTGAACTCGACAGCATGCCCTCTGAAATCGATACAATAGAGAGAAAGGTAACGCAAATGGAAATCGAGCGTCAATCCCTAAAGAACGAGTCAGACAAAACGACGCAGGATAGACGTAATAAAATTGATAAAGAACTGAAAAAGCTCAGGGAATCAATGGAAAAGATGAAGACGCACTGGGCTCGAGAGAAAGAAATTATAAAGAATATACAGGTTATCAAAAGCAAGATCGAAGAGTATAAGACAGAAGAGCTAAATGCCCAGAGGGAAGGAAACCTCGCCAGGGCAGCCGAAATACGCTATGGAAAACTCGTCGAACTAAACACGGAGTTGGAACGGGAACACTCCAATCTTTCCGAGATCCAGAAAAATAATAAGATGTTAAAAGAAGAGGTCGATGCGGAAGACGTGGCGGAGGTCGTTGCAAACTGGACTGGCATTCCCGTGTCACGTATGATGGAAAGTGATGTTCAGAAACTCATCCACATGGAAGACAGACTCAAGAAAAGGGTCATAGGTCAGGACGAGGGTATTGCCGCCGTGTCGAGCGCCTTAAGAAGAGCCCGATCAGGTTTACAGGATCCCAACAGACCTATCGGCTCTTTTATTTTTCTCGGGCCTACAGGCGTAGGTAAAACAGAGCTGGCGCGTGCTTTAGCGGAATTCATGTTTGACAATGAGCAGGCCATGATCAGAATTGACATGTCCGAGTACATGGAAAAACACTCCGTCGCCCGACTGATCGGCGCACCCCCAGGATATGTGGGATACGACGAAGGCGGCTACCTCACTGAGGCTGTACGGAGAAGGCCATACACGGTTGTGCTTTTCGATGAAATTGAAAAAGCACACATGGATGTGTTCAATATTCTCTTGCAAATTCTGGATGATGGCAGATTGACCGATGGCCACGGCAGGACTGTTGATCTTAAAAATACCATCGTGATTATGACATCTAACATTGGAAGCCAATGGACTCAGGATATGTCCATGAGTGATGAAGAAAGGCGAGCGAGGACGATGGAGGCCTTAAGGTCTACGTTCAGGCCGGAATTCTTGAATCGAATAGACGATATTATTACTTTCAGATCGTTGACCATAGACGACATCGATAGGATCATCGATATACAGATCGATCTGATTCAGAAAAGGCTTAAAGACCGCAAATTGACCATTGCATTGACAGAAAATGCAAAAAATTATATAGCTAAGACCGGATACAGCCCGGTTTACGGTGCGCGGCCCCTGAAGCGGGCCCTCCAGAAACTGCTTCTGGACAATCTTGCCATGGGAATTCTCGAGGGAAAGTTCGCTGAAGGAGAACACATTATCGTTGACGCGAAAGATAATGGCGAGATGATTTTTAAGAGAAAAAAGTGAAGGTAACAAGGAGTTTTACTGATGAATACCATCAAGACAGGTTTGTTGCTCGGTGCTCTGACGGGTCTGTTAATGCTGATAGGAGGATATTTCGGTGGCAAGCAGGGCGTTGTCATCGCATTTATTTTTGCTACGGCTGTGAATTTCGGAGCGTACTGGTTTTCCGACAAACTCATATTGCGCATGTATAATGCGCAGGAGGTCAGAGAAAGCCAGGCGCCTCAACTCTACGCCATGGTGAAGGACCTGGCCTTGAAGGCCGGCCTTCCCATGCCGAAAGTCTATATTGTCCCCGGTGACACGCCCAATGCCTTCGCCACCGGACGCAATGAAGACCATGCAGTCGTCGCCGTGACAGAAGGAATCTTGAGAATGCTAAGCAGAGAAGAACTGGAGGGGGTTCTCGCCCACGAATTGACGCACATTAAGAACAAGGACATGCTTATCGGTTCCATTGCAGCAACCCTTGCTGGAGCTATCGTCATGCTGGCAAATATGGCTCAGTGGGCGGCTATCTTTGGTGGATCAAGCCGTGACGACAGCGAGGAGGGCAGCGGTGTCATCGGTCTCATTATGATGGCGATTCTTGCACCCATTGCGGCAACTATTATACAGATGGCAATTTCCAGATCCAGGGAATACCTCGCTGATGAAGGCGGGGCCCGTGTATCAGGCAAACCATACGGCCTGGCAGGCGCCCTGGAAAAACTATCGAGGGCATCAAAGGCAGTACCGATGGAGGCAAACCCTTCAACCGCTCATATGTTTATCGTGAACCCGCTGACAGGAAAATCTCTTATGAATCTCTTCAGTACACATCCTCCTATTGAAGAACGCGTTGCACGGTTAAGAAGCATGAAGCCCGTGTGAGCAAGGATGACATATGCTCACTCTAAGGTAACTCGAGTGTCATTAATTTATTCTCGACACTAAGTCCAGCGCTTACTGATGAACAAAGATGCTTTTTTACACAGAAGGAGAGTATTATGGACGATGAAAAAAAAGAGAAGGCATTTGTGATCAAGGATAAACGAATTTTTGATGAATCCGGGGAAGCGCGTCCGGAAAATTTGAAGAAAGAGGAAACGGCAGGCGATAAGAAATCAGAGAAGAAATCTCTGGAAAAAGATGGTCAGGCAAGGACCCAGGAAGACTATTTCCCGGAAGTTACTTTTTCGAGCTTCGTTCTTTCACTAAGTACAACGGTCATGTATCATCTCGGTGATTTTCCTGACCCGGCAACAAATAAGGCGGAAAANNGAGGGAATCCTGTATGAGCTGATGATGAGATACGTCAAAGAGAAGGAAGCGGGATGATCAGTAAATTGTCGCCTGCAAAAGTTAACCTCCACCTCCGCGTCCTGGGTAAGCGCGCAGATGGCTTTCATGACATCTCAACATTGATGCAAAGGATAAGTCTCTATGATGAAATGATATTCTCCCCCACTGGCCACGGCATCACCTTGAGCTGCCCCGGCAGCTCCATTCCGGAAAACGACAATAACATCGTGTACAGAGCGGCAGATGCCCTTCTCTCTCCCCTGTCACATTCTCCGGGCATACATATCACCATTAAGAAAAAGATCCCTGTGGCAGCAGGACTTGGGGGGGGGAGTTCGAATGCAGCGACGGCACTCGTAACTATAAACGATTTGATGGATTTTCACTATAACACCGCTGATCTAATGAAAATCGGAACAAAACTCGGCGCAGATGTCCCTTTTTTTATCTTCGGGAAGACAGCCTGGGCATCCGGTATCGGCGATCGGCTTCGAACTGCCGAGAACATTCCTCCACTTTGGTTTGTCCTGATTAACCCCGGCTTTGAAATCTCCACAAAAATGGTTTATGAAAATCTTAATTTAAGATTGACAAAACGAGTTGTAAATTATAAATGTCCAGTGCTTTATACAGTTGATGACATAGTAAAAGGACTCCATAACGATCTTGAGAGGGTCACTCTGGTCATTCATCCCATTCTGCGGTATTTTAAGAGTCTTTTAGTGCAAAATGGTGCTCTTGGCGCTCTAATGTCCGGCAGTGGCCCAACGGTTATGGGGATTTTTACAGATGAAGAAGGCGCTATAAAGGCCGAAAAGGCCTTGCAGAACGCCGGAGGGAACGAATGGTCCATATACAGGGCTAGCTCCATATGACGGGCATTCATCATGCCTGTCGTCATCGTGTACCCTGGTACCTCTACTGCTGCGTCAGTCAATAATGGGGCGTCGTCAAGCGGTAAGACACAAGATTTTGGTTCTTGCATACGGAGGTTCGAATCCTCCCGCCCCAGCCACATATAATTACTTTTTTTGAAGGGATTTACATGCTTGATAGAATGAGAATATTCTCCGGTAATGCGAACTTGCCTCTCGCCCATAAGATCTGTGAAAACCTGGGTGTATCGCTTGGTAAGGCCAATGTTTCAACATTCAGTGACGGTGAGACGAGGGTGGAAATCAATGAAAACGTACGTGGTATGGATGCTTTTATTATTCAATCGACGTGTCCGCCTGTAAATATCACCTGCATGGAACTCCTGATCATGATCGATGCCATGAAGAGGGCTTCTGCAGACCGGATAACGGCTGTAATACCTTACTATGGCTATGCGAGGCAGGATAGAAAGGTGGCACCGAGGGCGCCAATTACAGCAAAGCTTGTGGCAGATATCATCACGGCGGCAGGCGCCTCGCGTGTACTTTCGATAGATCTCCATGCCGGCCAGATCCAGGGTTTCTTTAATATCCCCGTTGATAATCTGTTCGCCACCCCCGTTCTCTTAGACTACATCAGAACAAACTATCAGGGCAATATTGTCATCGTATCTCCCGATACTGGCGGCGTGGAAAGAGCGAGGGCGTTTGGTAAACGGTTGGACGTAAATATTGCCATCGTGGATAAGAGGAGGGAAGGCCCCAATGAATCAGCGGTCATGAATATTATCGGTGACGTGAAGGGCGCGCGCGTGATTGTACTTGATGATATGATTGATACAGCGGGAACGATAACACAGGCAGTTCGAGCCCTCGAAGGAGCAGGAGCTGTGGAGGTCTCCGTATGCTGTACCCATCCCGTTCTTTCAGGACCTGCCATAGAGAGGATTGAGAGTTCAAGTCTTAAGGAGATTATCGTCACTGACACTATCCCCCTGCACGATAGGGCTAAGGCTTGTAATCGCATCAAAGTTCTCTCTGTCGCGGGGCTGATCAGTGAAGCCGTTCGACGCATCTATTACAACGATTCAGTACATTCGCTTTTTATATAGGAGGAATAGATGGAAATAAGTGAATTGAAAGCCAGTCTTCGCACGACTTCTGGAAAAGGGGTTTCCCGAAGACTTAGAAAAGACGGGTTGACGCCGGCAGTATTTTATGGCCCAAAAACTGAAGCTGTTCTACTGGCGGTGAATTCTTCTGACTTGATGAAGATACTAAAGGGCAAGGAGGAAAACATTTTCATAAACCTGCTCATAGGCAACGGCAAAAAAATGGAAAAGTTCACCCTCATTAAGGAACTGCAGATAGATCCTGTCAGCAGGAAATTCCTTCATGTTGACTTTTGCGAAATTGACATGGAACATGCCATTACCCTCGACGTACCCATTCATTTCAAGGGACAGGCTATAGGCGTCGATAACGGGGGAGATCTGCATCATATAAGAAGAGAAATAAAGGTATCCTGCCTCTTCACAGTACTGCCGGAATTTGTAGAGGTCGATATAAGCGGTCTGAACATCGGCGATTCGATAAAGGTGCAAGACATAAAATTGCCTGATGGTGTCAATGTCCTTGATTCTCACGATACGATCATAGCGTCGGTTACTGCACCGAGAGCTGTCGTGACAGCTGAGCCGGTGGTAGAGGAACAGGAAGTAGTAGAAACGCCGGAAGAAGAAGGCTCGTAAGCACTGAAGCTTCCCGTCTACGGTGCGGGACTTCCCCGGCAAAGACAACATTCTCAGCTTCGCCCCGCCGACGGAGCGGCGTTCGCGGGATGCACTCCCGGTCAAGTGTAAGACTTCTACTCCACTTAGAGGTGACTGTTTGAAGCTTATAATCGGGCTGGGAAATCCAGGTCTCAAGTACCAGATCACTAGGCACAATAGTGGATTCTTGGCCGTTGATGAAATCGCTGCCGGCCACAATATTCCCGTGCAATTGAAAGGTTTTGACGCCTGTTATGGAAAAGGCAGGATCGGTGACATTCCGATCCTGCTCGTCAAGCCCATGACCTTCATGAATATTAGCGGCTCTGCACTAAAGAAGATCGTAGATTACTTCAAAATTGACATACCGGATATGATCGTCATTCATGACGACATAGATCTCCCTTTTAGGACAATCCGATTGAAGGCAGGCGGCGGTCACGCTGGCCATAAAGGACTAATCTCCATAATAGACACCCTCGTCAATCCGGAATTTATCAGGGTGAGAATCGGCATCGGAAGACCTTTTGATAAATTAACGGTTGAGAGATATGTCCTTGAACAGTTTACCGAGGATGAAATGAGACTGCTGCCCGAAATCATGAAAACGGTAAGNNTACAATGAGAAATCCGCTAATCAATCGGACAACGAGGATGCAGTCTTGCATTGATCTTTCCCGATACGATAGACAGCTATTAAGGAATCAAACTCATACAAGAACAGTGGACTAATAAAGGAGAATACTGTGGGCTTCAAGTGCGGTATTATCGGGCTTCCGAATGTTGGGAAATCCACCATCTTCAACGCCTTGACAGCCGCAGGCGCCGAAGTGGCCAATTATCCCTTCTGCACCATCGATCCCAATATAGGGATTGTGCAAGTTCCGGATGAACGGCTGCAAAGAATTGCTGAAATCGTCAGACCTCCCAAAGTTACTCCTGCCACCATGGAATTCCTTGACATCGCCGGCCTCGTCAAAGGCGCAAGCAAAGGAGAAGGTCTTGGCAACAAGTTCTTGGGCCATATCAGAGAAGTCGATGCTATTGTGCATATTGTACGATGCTTCGATCATCCCTCTGTTGCCCATATCTATGGCACTGTCGATCCTGAACGTGACATAGAGATAATAAATACGGAATTGATTATAGCCGATTTGGAGACCATCGAAAAAAGAATTGCAAAGATCGAAAGGCTCGCAAAAACAGGAGACAAGGTCGCTCGTAAAGAGTTAGATACGTGTCTCCGTATCAAGAACGTTCTGGTAACGGGAACCGCTGCACGTGAGATAACCTTCCAGGACGATGAGCAGACGACCGTGCGAGATCTTCACCTGCTCACGGCAAAGAAAGTCCTGTATGTTTCTAATGTCAGCGAGGCTGTTCTCAAGGGTGCTACAGACTGCATCCTGAAAGTGGAATCGATTGCACGAAAGGAAGATTCAAACGCAATCGCTATCTGCGGGGATTTGGAGGCAGAGATAGCAGAACTTCCCAAGGACGAGCAACAAGTATTTCTCAATGCTCTGGGCATTCAGGAGTCGGGCCTTAATAAGCTCATTAGGGCAGGGTACACTCTCTTGGGATTGATAACGTTTTACACTACAGTCGGTCCGGAACTCCGGGCATGGACGGTGCCCCGCGGTTCGAGAGCGCCAGAAGCTGCGGGAAAGATACACAGTGATATGGAGCAGGGGTTCATAAAAGCGGATATAATACATTACAACGATTTTATCCGAACGGGCACCCTATCTTCAGCGAAGGAAACAGGACTAATCAGAATCGAAGGAAGAGATTATATGATAGCCGATGGCGATATTGCTCACTTCAGATTTCATGTTTGAAAGCAATCGCCCTTTCGAGAAAAGGCGATATATAAAGATGGCTGAAAGGACGGATAAAGGCAAGTCATCCATTATGACATGAATATTTGACCCTTCATCACTCGTCTATACGGGGGATCGGTGGACGGCAAAGGAGGGAAAGGAAACCATCCACCGACTCAAAGTTAGATAATTTTACGACGCAAGGAAAACTAATCTTTGTGGGGAAAAAATCAGGAAGGAAAAATGTTTTGCTTTGATCTGTATTGTTTTCTCTTTTTACCGTCTCCCTCGGATCAACTCCATTTGATAATTCCTCTTTAGCCTTAGCGTCTTCAGTGATGAAAAACTCATATTCAACATCGACTTCGCCAATATCAGATCCCGAGCCTGAGACCTTGTCTTCCTGATTTTTATCCTTTCCTTTGCGTTCTTCCTCCTTTTTAATTTAATATATATTTATTGATAATAAATTTTCATGAGACCTCTGAGATCTACCTTTCATCTTTGCTCTATCGGCTATTATTCCTAAAGGTTTCTTACGCTCTCGAGAGGTCTCTTCAAGTTGAATTTTACTTCTGCAAAATTGTTGCCACTTTAATACTGCCGTCAATCTGTATATATGAATTTAGAGCAAAGAAATCGCAATGAGGGCGTAAGTTCCGTAAATCAATGATTTACAAATCATCGTAAAGATCACTCTGCATCTGAAACGAAGCGATTATTTTGAAAAGGAAGGATTTAGCTTAATACTTTCACGAATTATTTGTGCGATAATAGCACAATATATTTGTCCGGCGGTGAACTAATTCTAAAATATCGCCTGCTTCGATAAGTGTGCATACATAGCACTTATTGTGCTATATCGGCACATAACACTGCTTGTAATCAATTGATGTGCTTATCAATTTTCTTTCGTTCTCTGATGAATTTGTACCGGGAAATGCTTAAATGCCTGGCCGCGGCAGTCTTATTGCCGCCGCTTATTTCCAAAGCATTTTCAAGGATTTTTTCTTTAATGTCACTCATAATTTTCTGTGTCACCAAGGTGTAATCTATTTCACCGGAGGAGAGTGTGGGAAGAAATTTTTCAATCTCAACTTTAAGATATTTATAATTGGGAACTACCTTTATTTCCGCGGGAAGATCGTCAGGCGAAATAGCGCTACCGAATTTCTGCAGGATCATGACCCGTTCAATTATATTTTTCAACTCCCTTACATTCCCTGGCCAAGTATAGACCTTCAAAATAAGCTCTGCTTCTTTACTGAACCCTCTCACTTTCTTGCCGAACTTCCTATTGAATTCTTCTATATAGTGCCTTGCCAAGAGAAGTATATCATCTGGTCTTTCACGGAGGGGCGGGATAACAATAGGGACTACTCTTATTCTGTAAAAAAGATCTTCACGAAAGGACCCTTCACTTACCATCTTGGCAAGATCCATATTCGTTGAAAAAATGAACCTCACATCGATGGGTATATTTTCCGTTCCGCCAAGCCGCCTCACATAACCATTTTCCAGCATTCGCAGAAATTTTACCTGCAGTTGGATGCTCATATTTCCAACCTCATCCAGCAGCAAAGTACCCCCGTTAGCATATTCCAGAAGACCTATTTTCCTCTTTCGCGCATCGGTAAAGGCCCCCGGCTCATATCCAAAAAGTTCACTTTCCAATAGCGTCCCTGGAATAGCAGCGCAATTAACATCAACGAAGTGCTTGGAAGACCTGTTACTCTGTCTGTGAATGGCGCGGGCAATCAATTCCTTGCCGGTGCCGCTTTCGCCCTGAATCAATATGTTTGTATTATGTGACGCAACTTCCTCAATCACATGGAAAATACCGATCATCTTCTTTGATTTGCCCAGAATATTATGAAACCCCAGAAGAATATCTTCCCTCTCCTTCAGTTTTTCAACTTCCGTCTTGAGAGACTCTGCTTCGAGCGAAAGCATGGAATGCATAATGACGTTGTCATATGAGGTAACTGCGTTCTTAACGAGTATATCCAGAATATTGATTTGATCCTGGGAGTAGCTGCCTGATCGCTTCGCAAGATACAGCGCGCCTTTAAACTTGTCTTTTATATGAAGGGGAAATGCTATTTCCGAAGAGAAACCGTCATAAACGGGCAAGGTTAGAGACCTTTCATCAGATTCGCGTCGAACGACAATACTATCAGTGTCCATTGCCTGATTAATGATGCTCTTGCCTATCCTCCCATCATAAGCCTTTCTATCCTCGATGAAGACTTTGCCACCATCAGTGACGAGACATCGATCCTTTTCGATGTCCAGGAAATATACGAGAACTCTGTCGGCGCTCGCAATTCTCAGCGCACTCTTGTTGAGAATGTCGAGTATGCGATTATCGAGGACGCGACTTAAATTTATCTCAGACACAGCTTCCTGAAGAATCATCAACTGACGGATTTTCTCCGCATTCGTCTCAAAGAGCCTTGTGTTGTGGATAACAATGCTCATCTGACTGGCAAATATCAAGAAGAGGCTGATTTCCTCAGTGAAAAATTTTGTTTCCTCCTTGCACCACGCCGCTATTGTTCCAATGACATCATCGCCTATCTTAAGGGGCACGCATACAATAGAACCTTTACTGAGAATCTTCGTCAGCATACGATCAGTTTCCGTGATTCTCGAATCAGTCGCCGCGTCCTCGATGGCAATGACCTGACCTGATTTTGCCACCTTTGTCGACAGACAATCATGTTCGTAGATATTCAGGGCAACGGAAAATGCCCTCTCCGTCTCTTCGGGATTGTAATTCTTTACGACCTTTGTTTCCAGATACTGTTTCGTCTCATCAAGAAGTCTGATTATCCCCATGTCGAAACCCATGGTATCGACAACTTCATCCAATATTCTAGCCAATATTTCATCCACATTGGAGGGAGCGGTAAGAAAAGTACTTATCCGAAAAATACTCTTCAGCAATTTGTCCTTGTCAAGCAGAGGTGTGTTGGATATTTCGATACGGAAATCGTCATCACCATTTATTCTTGCCATTATTAAATCATTACCTTTCCAAAAATTATGCCTCGTGCAACATGATGCTGAGGGCTGTGGTAAGCTTGACGGTGTCCTCAGACGCTCTTCTCAATCTCGCACTCACAATCCGCGCCAGATTCAACAATACCCGGAAACCAAGTTCATAATCTTCTTCAGCAACCTTCAAAAAATCATCCTTTTTCATTTCATACATTACACAATCCGTAACCGCTTTTACTGAAGCAGTTCTTTTTAGTTCTTCCAAGAGAGCTATCTCTCCAAAAACTGCACGCTGCTTGCCATCCAGTCTTGTAAATACCTTATTTTTTGCTGATTCTTCATTATCTGTGTCGTCTATGACGAGACTCTTTGCGACTTCAACGGTGCCCTCCAGGATAATATACATTGTATCTCCGATTTCGCCCTCTCTCATGATGGTCTCATTGGCCGAAAAGGTAACCGTACGCAAGATATCCAGAATTCTCTGGATTTTTTCCGGAGTCAGGTCTTTAAAAAGAGGAATGTCCTTTAATACAGCAATGTCCCTATCCATTAATTATCTCCCAAAGTATGACCTCTGCATGTTTTGCAGCATTTACTAAGTTCCAGTAATTGTCGGAACCTCCGATGCGCGATGCATAGCGTGCACGGATTAATGGTTGCACAAGACGACTCTTACTCCTAACTTTATCTTACCTGCATTACCTTCGAAAGTATTACAGCAAACTCACCGTCTTTTATGATGTATCCGTCATTGGGATTTAAGATAAACTGCGTCTCTTCTCTCTTATAAAAAAAATCTCTCTTTGATTCCTTTATTTTATCCTTGATAAAATTATCAATAGCGGATGTATCATCCGATAGAATGTCTGCCAATTTCATTGCCTTCTTTTCCGTTACGAGACCTATCAGGATAGCGTGCCGCTTCTCCCTGTAAAATGCTGATAACTCCTTAAATGTGTTGCCGACAAAACTTCGGGGAATCTCTACTCTCCACAATTTGTTGGTGTCGCCTATCGACAGCATGCTCGAAAATATTTTAGGGAGACCGGGGGAATTAATCGCACTTGCCAGCAGTGAACCCACATGTTCGCCTCTGACAACGATTTCATCAACATTTGCCCGCTTCAAATGCTGCCTGTTTTCACCGTCCAAGAGCTCGGCTACGGTTTTAACATTGGGTGCTATAGACTTGATTGTCAGGGTGGCAAGGGTTGTTCTTTCATCAATCCTTTCGTGTGGATGGCTTCCTGATGTGTCTGCCATAATTAATGCAAAGGCAGCCTTCGTTATATTAGCCCTGGAAAGAACATCTTCATGTACATAATTACCTCTGAGAAATTTAAGGTTGTATTTATCATACTTGAGCTTGAGGGAATCGACATCGTCAACAGAAAGTTCATTTATCAGGATGATAGGCGTGTCTTCCATGGAACCGTATGTCGTCAGCACCTGGAGGACTTCTTCCGTATGTTGATTCCAGCCGCATATAACAATGTGGTTTTTCTCTTTAACAGTTTCCAAACCTTTTCCCTCCTTTATCTTCCGTTCGACAAATATGGAGGCGATGGTTGCCGTGAAAAGAGACATTAACCCTACACCTGCAAAGATGAGTATCAATGCCACTATCCTGCCACCCGTCGTTATGGGATATATGTCACCATAACCGACAGTACCCATAGTTATTACAGCCCACCAAACTCCATCCCACAGAGAACGAATGTTAGAATCTTCCCCGGCACGTTCAAAATAATAGACGCTGGTTGCACTGATAAAGATAACACTCAGGATGACAGTGGCAATTTGAACGAACCGCTCCCTGTACAATCCTTTCATGAACTTTAAGACCATCGACATATGTTGTCCAGATAATTACGCTGCACTGGGTCAGCCTTATTTGTCATTGATCATGAATCTATAATGATTTCCGTTTATGAATACATCAATTCTTGCCGTATGCGAAGAATCGCATGGAGAAAGTGGCCCTGCCCTGAGTTGCAGAACGCAGGTCCGTTGAATATCCAAACATTTCCTTCAGAGGTACTTTGCCCCTGATCTCACTTATCGTCCCCTTTGGCGTGATGGCTTGAATGTCTCCACCTCTTGCATTTATATCTCCTATGACTTCACCCATAAATTCTCCCGGCACGATAACATCTACCATCATGATCGGCTCAAGCAGTATGGGAACAGCCTGCAAACAACCATTTCTGACGGCGGATGACGCCGCTATCTTATAACCGAGCGTCGTAGATTCCCCTTCCTTAAAGGATCCACCAGTCACTGTTACCCTGATATCCACAATAGGGTAACCACTGATTACACCGCTGAGAGTCGCTTCTTCAATGCCTTCGTGAATGGCAGTATAGAATTCTTCTGGTATCACGGTTTCGTCGGTCTGTATGATAATCTCATTACCTTCTCCCCTGCCTCTGGGTTCAAGTAATAACCGAACATGACCAAAATGTTTTTTTTCGCCAAGTTCCTTTTCAAAGAGTCCTTCAACTTCTATTTTCTTTTGAATTGTTTCCCGATAGACAACCCTCGGTTTACCGACATTTACATGGGCGTTGAAATCTCTTTTTAATCTATCAATGACAATTTCAAGGTGAAGTTCTCCCATGCCTGAAATTACGGTTTGAGCGGTCTCTTCATTATACTTAACTTCAATCGTGGGATCTTCTTCTATGAGCTTGGCGAGTGCGACGGTGAGCTTTTCCTGATCTGCCGGTGTCTTGGCCTCTATGGCCTGACTTATGACGGGTTTATAAAACTCAATGGGCTCAAGAAGAATCGGACGGGACTCATCGCAGATCGTATTTCCCGTTGTCGTATCCTTAAGACCCAGAACGGCAACGATATCTCCGGCACCGCACCTGTCGATTCTTTCCCGTTTATTGGCATGCATCTTCAATAGTCGCGCAATTTTTTCCTTTTTCCCGATGCTGGCATTATACACAGCATCGCCCACCTTTATAAGACCCGAATAAACCCTCAGATAGGTTAACTTTCTTCCTTCATCCTGCCTAATCTTGAACGCCAGAGCAGCAAGGGGCTCATCGTCGCGGCTGCATCTCACCTCTTCTTTTTTCGTTACAGGATTGAAACCCCTAACCGGGGGGATATCATCCGGTGAGGGAAGAAAATAAACTATAGAATCAAGTATCGGCTGAATGCCTTTATTTCTCAGGGCAGAGCCGCACATTACGGGAACAGCCTTTAAAGAGATCGTTGCCTGCCTGATGGCTCTGATCATCTCTTTTTCCGAAATAACTGTTCCTTCCAGATATTTCTCCGCAATATAGTCATCCATCTCGGCGAGTGATTCAATCAGTTTTTCACGATGCTCTTTGACCTGCGGAAAAACGTCAGATGGAATATCTGACACCGAAAAAGACGACCCGAGCGTACTATCATCCCAGGTAACTGCCTTCTGTTTGATCAGGTCTATGATACCCTTAAAATGATCTTCCTCACCAAGAGGCATCTGTATCGGTAGCGGTACTGAATTAAACCTTTCGCCCATGGTCTTTATGGTACCAAAATAATCGGCACCGACTCTGTCCATCTTATTGATAAGAGCTATTTTGGGGACGCCATATTTATCGGCCTGGTGCCAGACTGTTTCTGATTGCGGTTCAACGCCTCCAACGGCGCAAAACACAACTAATGTTCCATCCAGAACTCTCAGGCACCGTTCAACCTCCATGGTAAAATCCACATGTCCGGGTGTATCAATTATCTGGATTTCATGATTATCCCAGGTACAGGCTGTAACAGCTGAAGTAATCGTTATTCCTCTCTCCTGCTCTTGCGGCATCCAGTCCATTGCNNACACCGATATTTCTTGTTCTTGAAAGTTTCTTTTTTGAGGCCATGGACTAACCTGAGAGGGAATCTCTCTATCCCTGCGTTATCCTTCTTTTGCGCCCGGCGCCAACATGTCCTTATTCATGGTAAAGGGCTGCCTCGTATCAACATGCCCTTTGATAGATTCCACTTCCTTCCCGTCTATCAATAGCTTCACCCTTTTAATGCTATTGATATTGCGCATCAGGGTATTGGTCAGCGAATATATTGTCGCCATTTCGCTGGTACTGCCACCGGGATGTTGTTTGATAAGATTCTTGTCAAAGCTGACGTAAGCAGTTTGCTTATCATCTATTCTAATATTGTCCAGCGCTACCCCTTCCGGGAAGGTCCTTACAAGCTTGGTCTTAGAACCTTCGAGCAAAGCCTTTACCAATTCCTTGGCTCTGGCTTGGTCATTCTCTTCCTTGGGAATATGCCTCTTTTCCGGAACTAAAAATCGTTCATTCGCATCGGAAAAATACAATACTACCTCTTGTTTTTCCTTCTTCGCGACGTTGTCCTTGGTTGGCGGGAACACATATTCGAAAATGATTACAAAGAAAAGTATGAGACACGCTACAACGGTAGTAATAATCAAAAAAAGGAAAGACTTCTTCATGCGTTTCTTTTTTTTCTTTACCTTTATCTCATCCGTTCTTCTCTTTTTCTTTGTGGCCATAGTCAATTGTTCTCCTCAATTACTAAAAGCGGCGATAATGTAGGGTATTTTTGCACTACTGTCAAGCAGAGAACAGAATCCAGTCATCGATAGCAAGGCAAAGAGAGGCTTTAGAAATGTAAATTCGATGCTTCACGAGAGTCTATTGTTAAGCCCAAGCAAGACAGCTTGTAAAAATTACCTGTCGTATGACCTTGTCTACCGGACAAACCTCTTCGTTAATTACTACTCCACTTTTATTCCTGAGGGAAATACTGAATCGGTAAACATTCTGGCAGGTGCGCACATGCTGCAATCATACGGACTTTCCAATCCGGTTAGGTGCGACATTGCGCCAGCCATAATAAGATACTATGTAGTTGCTCGCCTCCAATCAGGGGGTTGCGCAGGAGGCTGTGTGCTGATTTCAATTATATCGTGGAAAAATTAGATTGTCCAGGTTTGCTCTGGGGAGGTGTTTCAAGGGGCAATTGACAAAAGACCTTCATTTCTATTTATTATCGCTGCTGCAACCATTCACCCACCAGTCACTCTTATCTTTGAACCACCACTCGGAGGAATCTGTTCTAATGATGCTAAGAGCCAGCTTTCTTGCAGTTTCAGTATGAAGTCGCCTTCTCGCAAATTCAATCCAGTCGTCAGTGTATTTATTGCCCAGATCGCCATATTCCTTCAACTGGATAATAAGAGCAAGCTGGTCGGCATCGTGGGCAATGAGAGCCTCTCTTGTCTTCTTCTCGTTAAATTCGTCAATGACGGATTT
>PLLV01000223.1:0-345 GCA_003142295.1 Syntrophaceae bacterium | reverse complement strand
ACTTCAAATAAGAAATTCGCTATGCTGTCCATATTATTCCTTTTTCATCGTTCTTATTCTATTGTCCATCATATCCGAGACTCTCTTTATCTGCGACTGGAGTGATGCAATACCGTCCGGTTTCATGGACAGCAATCTATCAATCTGCGATTTCCAGTATTCCAATACCGAGATTTCGTTATCCTTCAATTTTCTATCAAACCTCGCCTGGAACTCTTTGACAAAAGCCGGATTATTTTCCATATCAGCCATTGGCTATCCCCATTTGACAAATGTCGTCATCTCTTCATCAATGTCGTTTATTATATCATTAATGTTTGTTCTTGCAACCATTGATATTCAAAA
>PLLV01000111.1 GCA_003142295.1 Syntrophaceae bacterium | reverse complement strand
GAATTTGTACTGAGTATCGAGGATTACTGATAAAAAGGTTGCATGACCAATTGTTTCCTGCCCGCAAATCATGCCTCACCGAGGCCCAATAACATGCAATTAACCCTGAAGCGATTGCCTCGCTGTTAAGGTCATGCGGAGCGTACTCGCAGATCGCACGGGTCCATGACTCCGCCGAAATCACTTGACAGTATTTCGATCCTGATGTTAGCTAAAAACCAATATGCTCAACGAAGGCCAAAATAGCAATGGCAGGTTTCTGATAAGGGCTTTTGTAATCGCAGTGCTCGTGGCATCCATTTGCCTCAATGCCTGTGCGACGGTACGCCTAAATGCAATTCCGCCCCCATCCCCCTCCGCCAAGCTGCGGGTCTTTATGCAGGCCATTTCCGAACAGCCACGAGACGGCCGCATAGATAGTTCCTGGCGTTACTCAATACCAAACGATGAATGGAAAAGGATGATGACTGCTGATGTTGATCGCTATCTGCAGGCCACGGGAGTATATGAGGTGGTACCCAAAGAAGATGTACAGGCTGTCTTAGGAACACGGGCGCCGGGTACAGAACAGTATTGGTGGGTGAAAAAAGACTATGCATTGCTAAGACAGGCTGGCAGGGCATTATATGCCGACTATGCCATAATTATTATAAGGACTTTCACGGCTAATGCAACGTACAAAATGGTACTGATCAATATTGAGACAGGTACGCAATATACGGCTTCAGCCCCCGGCTTTATTTCTAGCTCGATATTTCGTGGCATTAAACTCACTAAAATATTGTCCCAAAATCTATACAGGAAAATATTCTATGATGCTAAAGGAGATTTGCTGGCAACGGCCATTCGCAAAGGGCGGCTTATGCCTGGAGAAGAGACAAAGAAACCGGCACCTCGTGAGACGAAGATTGCTTTAGCTCCGCCGCCGGTACCTCAAATCGCTCCCGCAACGCCCGAAGCTGCAATTGAAAAAAAGCCCGCTCCTCCTGTATCTGCGGCACAAGAGGAGGCAAAAGCACCAATTCATCCGCCTCTAAAACCAACGATAGAGTCTCCACCGGCAACCAAGACTTTACCTGTTCCAAAACCGCCTGTACCTGAAGCAAAACCTGCGTTGCCGAAAGAACCCCTGAAAGCAAAGATACCCGTTCCAGATTCTGTACCGCAAGCAACTCCTGTCGCAAAGCTACCGGATACCATAGCTAAAGAGCCCATACGTGATATCAAAAAGGATACGGAAGCACCAAAAATAATCGCAAAAGTTGCACCTGTCCCGCGGCCTGAGTTAGGGGCTGCCGATAAACGTAAGGAGTTCGAGAAGAAACTGGAACGTGAGCTGCAAACGGAAACGCCGGCAACAGACAAGGCCAAGCTTGTAGTCTATGATTTTGATACCGTCGAGCGTCTCAGTGTTGTTGCACTCATTCTTACTGACGCCCTCCGTGAGGAACTTTTCATATTGGGCCGTTTTTCGCTGGTCAATCGTGAAAATATGATGCAGGTCATGCAGGAATTGAAGCTGCAGCACTCTGGGCTGGTTGCCGAAAGAGAGATTGTGGAACTCGGAAAATGGCTTGCAGCAAATCAGGCCGTTACAGGAAGACTTGCCATGCTGGGAAATTCATACGTTCTCCAGGCAAAGCGCACGGATATAAAAACGATGGGAACCCTGGGTCTCGGCACCCTCAGGTGTTCGTCCGGGCAGGAGGAGGAATTGCTTTCCGGTATACCACTCCTTGCAAGAAAGCTCGTCGAATCAAAAAAGTAATATCCTATGATTCCAGTTTAAGTCAAAGCCATAAGGATTTCTCGTACCTTTGTTTTTGTTTAGGCATGAAAAGTAAAAAAATAATAACCATATGAAGTCTTGAACATTTCGGTGAGAAGCAGTGGTAAACGTTTCAGGAAGCTATGCATCAACCGGATGAACCTTAATAGTGGCTGGATATTTATAAAACGACAAAAAGATAGTGTAGGAGGATATCCTTCCAGTGATCGTAATTCCATCCCGATGTCCCGATGTAAATAGGGGGAATCATTTTCTTTGACATAAAACTTTATTTACCCTATACTTGGCCCTAATATTGCAATATCTTTAAGATACAGGCGTAACCTTCACACGAAGTTTGAATACATCAATAAAGCACCGCAATGAAAGGAGATGGGGGCAATGAGAAAGGTTCATTCATGTTTATTTTTGATTTTTCTGCTTGCTGCAACGGGATGTGCTCCGTCACAATCGTACTATATCAGTGTCAATCCTCAGAGCACCGATGAGGCAATTGCCTATTACACGAGTGGTCTAACCCTCGCCTCGCAGGGTATGCATAGAGACGCGATTGACCAATTTAAAAAAGCCGTCGCAGCTGATCCTTTTTTCACGGAGCCTTACCTGAGTTTGAGCAAGTCCTACTATGCCATCAATAATTACGACTTTGCCCTGTATTACAACATTAAGCATTACGAAATCGAGGTCGCTCGGGATTATACATACAACTTTCGCTTGGACGTAGACTAACAGCCGGAATCTGATAGAGATAGATGGGATCGGCATGAAGTGAGGATTCAGGATAAAGTAATTCTGAATGCCTCCATCCCGGTAGCGGGAAATTGCAGGAAATGACACGGGTTCCGGGACGAAGCTCTCTCACCAGTTTCTGGGCAAGCCTGCCCATGACATCGGGGAAAAGATAACAGAAAACCACATCGGCATCTCCGATATCCACATTCCAGAAATTGCGCAGCCTCACCTCAATCCCTTCCATCCCGATAGTGCGGAGGCGCGCCAGCGCATAAGCCAGAGGGTTTACTTCAAACCCCAGCGCCCTGACACCATAGCGCCGCTTCGCCTCCCGGAGAACCCTCCCGTCCCCGCACCCGATATCAACAAGAAGCTCACCCGCCTTCATCGGCACATGATCCAGGAATGTCCTTACCCTGACACGGGCTGAGGGGTGGAACATGGCTCCCTGGGTAATCGGGAATACGGAAAGAAGGGAAAAGGCAAAGAGCAATTTGCAGACAATGAGAATCCCCATTACAGTAAGAAGTATTATAATCCAGGTCGGCATATTTTTCCCTTTATCATGGGAGCACCGTCAGAGCTATAACCATTAATTGGCGTAGCGCTCCCGGGATAGATTTTTCTACTTCAGGATGCGTTCCAGTTCTTCATGATAGAGCGGGAAGTCGCTCAGATTGTTATGCCCGCCGCCGGGAATTGTGATTAACCGGCTTTGCGTTCTGATAAGTTTGAGGAGGCGCTCGCTCGAATTGTAGGGGACAACATCATCTTCTGTACCGTGAAATAAATAAACAGGGCAGGGGACATCAGCAATCCACAAGTCGGTGCGCATTGGATATTTGAGTATCAAAGCGACGAGTATTGCCGGCATTAAAGGATAGTGATGACGAGCGAGGTCCCGCATGTTGAAAATGGGCGACTCTAAAATGAGCATGCGCGGCCTGGTCTCTTTTGCCAGACAGACTGCAATCCCCGTCCCTATTGATCTTCCATAGATTGTGATTTGATTTTCGAAATAGCGCTCCTTGAGATAGTTGTAAGCAACTGCCGCATCGCGGTGCAGCATTGCCTCGTTTCGTATCTTACCCGTGCTTTTTCCATACCCCCTATAATCCGGTATGAGCACATCGTAACTTAGCCTCGTGAAATCAAGGGCAACTTCACCCCAGCCGCGCAGGTTTCCCGCGTTGCCGTGAAAATAGATAATGACCCCTTTCGGATTGTCAGTCTTGAAATGCAGCGCGTTGATGGCAGCGCCGTCAACGCTGAGAGTAACTTCGTCAAAACGGGCAGGGAAACTGTATTGGAAATCGGGCGGGAGGACTTCAGGATAAAAAATCATGTTCTCCTGACGGAAGTAAAAGACACCGCAGCCTATAATGAAACTCAAAATAACTACTAATAAAAATTTCACGAGTATCATCTTTATGATCCTGAAGGCGGAGAAGGTGAATGTCTTTATCTATGGTATTTCCTTATCACTGCCGCAACGACGCCGCCGAGGCGCAGTTCTGATTTCGGTCTTATGGTCTTATATTTCGGATTGGCTGCCTCGAGGATGATGTTCCTTCCTTCTTTCCGGAAGTATTTTATCGTCCATTCACCATCAACTTCAGCAATAACAATATCGCCGTTTCGCGGTTCCCGCCCTCTTTCCACAATGACGAGGTCGCCCTCCATGATGCCCGCTCCTGTCATGGAGTCGCCACTGACCGTGAGGAGAAAGGAAGATCCCGGCCGGGTAATAAGGTACTCATCGAAGGAGATGACATCACGGAGTTCTTCTTCGGCGGGAGAGGGGAAGCCGGCGGCGACCTCTCCGACCATAGGCAGGGCAAGCGAGCGACGCATTGGCTTTAAAAATCCCCCCGCATCTTTTTCCAGCAATCCCTTGGCAAGGAGCTTTTTTACCCAGAAATGGACAACACTCTTAGACCTCACACCGAGAATATGGAGCATCTCGGAATAGGTCGGCATCCGCCTGTTCTCCCGGAAAAAGGCGGCAATTTTTTTCTCTACAGTCCTGATTGTTCTCCTTCCTTCTTCCATGATGGGATTGTATTAGAACCGTCGTTCTAATGTCAAGAAAAATTTTCTTGCGAATACTGCATTGCCTCTATGAGGAACGGCGTGATAAGTAGTCGACAGCCCCTTGGGAGACAGATTTATTCATGATGGGGTTCAATCACTAAGGATCTTGATGCAAAACAAAATATCAACAACAAATTGGGTGGTCATTCCAGGTGAAATATCTTAACAAGAGGGCGGCAGTCCGGCCAATTAAGGGATATTTTGACCGCAGCCGGACCTATCGGCGGGCAGTAGTGATCCCGGCATTGGCGGAAAGAGTGCACCTGCCCTTGACAATCGAATCTCTGTCGAGCAGTGTGCCGACGGATATTCTCGACGATACCCTTGTTCTGGTGGTCGTGAATAATCGCCCGCCGGAATTAGGCGACGCGGTAGATCAGATTGAACTCATGGAACAGATAGATGATAACGCGCTGACTCTGAAGTGGCTGGAAGATAAAGGTGCGAATGGAGCGCTCCCGCTCGCCTGGATCGATGCGTCTTCCCCCGGGCATGAACTTCCTCCCTGGGGGGGTGTAGGGCTTGCCCGAAAGATCGGCTGCGATAGTGTGCTTGCCTTTTTATTGGGGTTGAATAAAACAATTGCCCTTGATGATTTTATTTTTTTCAGTCTTGATGCGGATACCATCGTATCCCCCGACTACCTGGAGACTGCGGGGCATGAGCTCCGCAAGAGCGGTTGCGCGGGAGGGGTTATTTATTTCAAACACCAGGAGGCAGATTCGCCTGAGAGTCAGGCTGCCATTGATGAGTACGAGGCATTTCTGAATTACTATGTCGCGGGTCTCCGCTGGGCCGGCTCACCTTACGCCTTTCACACCATTGGCTCCTGCATCTGCTTTACCGCTCGTGGTTATATCCGCGCCAACGGTTTTGCGGCCCGCAGGCAGGCGGGAGAAGACTTCTACTTCTGCGTGGAACTCGCGAAAACAGGGGGCATCTGTGAAATAAATAAAACCATGGTCTTCCCCTCGGCCCGCATCTCCCGGCGCGTGCCATTCGGCACCGGCAAGCGCATGGCTGAAGCAGCCCTCAATGGCAGAGAGGTTATCCTGGCGTATGATTTCCGGGTGTTTGTTTGTCTGCGCGAACTCCTTACGGCAGTATCCACCCACACTGATGAGGGGGCTCCACGGATCTTCGCCGAACTTACGAATCACTCGACCAGGGAATTTCTGGAGAGTCGCGGATTTCCCGGAATTTGGGGACGTTTTCAGAGGCAATATAAGACCAGAGATGCTTTGCTGGCCGCTTTCCACCGCTGGTTCGATGGGTTTGTCACGCTTAAGTATGTCCATTGGCTGACGGAAAAAGAATGGCCCCGGCGGCCTTTGGAGGAGATTTATCAGGCCGATTCTTACCGGAGCCCTATTGCGTAATTTAAATCTGTGCCTGCCGTACCGGCAGGAAGGGATATCATCAGCCCTGATAGATCCCAGGTATCATGGCTGTCAATTCGGCGTCGATACCATGCTCCGCGAGCGTCATAAGAATGTCAAGGAGTCCGCATGACCCATCCGGAACTACTTCTACGGCATCGGCCGTCTGCCTGACGATCAACCCCTTTTTCTTAAGCACTCCCGCCGCCTTATCAAGATTACCAACCATGAGCCTGAGAATGCCGAGGTCCGAGGTATAGGCGAGAGGCAGAATCCTCGCACTAATACGCGCATCGGCGTGCATCCAGGCGCCGTTCACACTTCCATTCTTTTTCTCAAGGAATATGGGTATATATTCTGTTTCCATGTTTCCGTTTCTCTTGGAGACCGTGTCGCGATGACGCGACGCATTCACAATCAATCAACCCGCCGGAACATCGACCCCTTGGTTCCGCACACGGGACATATAGCCGGAGCTTCCTTCTCCGCCGTCAATCCGCAGACGGGACAGATATAATAAGGATATGACTCCTGAGATTTCCCCAGGCTGTCCAGAATGCTCTGATAGAGCTGAGCATGAATTTTTTCCACCTCATTGGCATAGCTGAATGATCTTTGCCCTACCGTATGTCCTTCCGCCTTAGCCGCTTCGATCATCTCCGGATACATCTTAGTAAACTCATGGGTCTCGCCGGCAACGGCCTCCAGAAGATTTTCCCTGGTGCTCCTTATGCCATTGAGCGCCCGAAGGTGACTGTGAGCATGGATTGTCTCAGCCTCCGCCGCAGCCCGGAAGAGACGTCCAACCTGGGGATAACCCTCCTGATCAGCTTTTGCTGCAAAGGCCAGGTACCTGCGATTGGCTTGGGATTCCCCCGCAAATGCTTCTTTCAAATACTGTTCTGTTTTGGACATTATTCCACCTCCTGAAAATTATATTTTGGACTTTCTCCCCCGTTTACACTTCGGGCAAACTCCGTAGAAATCGACATGGGTTCCCATTATTTCGTAGTCACACCTTTCACCGTCCGTTAAATCGAGCGCAAAATTCCGATGAACATCGGTAATCGCTCTGCATTCTAAGCATATTAGATGGTGATGCGGTTTTGTGTTCGGATCGAAGCGCTTTTTTTGAGGATCAATGGATAATTCGAGAACCTGCTTTTTCCCCCTCAAGGTATCGAGGGTATTGTATACGGTTGCAAAGGACATCATCGGGTACTTTTCAGATACTGCCTTATATATATCGCTTGCGGACGGGTGTGATTTATTGCCCTCGAGGTATTCGAGGATAGCAAGCCTCTGGGGGGTAAGTCTTATGGGGTATTTCTTTTTCTTGTATGTCATTCGCCGTTCCTTATACTTTATAATCATTATAACATAAGAATTATTATTGTCAATAATTTTTTTGACCGTTCCGTTAAGGAAGGGCCATCCATTCCAAATGCTTCTTCGCGGTTATGTGTTTTTTGGCATAATCGCTTTTCCTTGACAATCTTTACTTCATAGATAGAATAGTCATGTATACGTATCAACTGTCTCAGTTCATTTCTTCTTTTCATGCTCTTGTTCATTGGAATCCGGGTAGTTAATAGACTCTTATGTTTACCTAAAAATCTTGCCGGGATTCAGGACCTCAATGGCCCTGAGTTGTTGCGCAATCCCACCGGGGAAGGAGGGCTTTTATGGACATTATCAGAATCAACATGGGGGCCAGTGGCGGTCCAAAAGTAAGTGTCGTTCCATCGGGGGAATATGCCGGACTGGGAGGACGGGCGCTCACCTCCTCCGTTATTTCCAAGGAAGTACCCCCGCTGTGTCATCCATTAGGTGAGGATAATAAACTCGTTATCGCACCGGGATTGCTAAGCGGAACTAATGCCGCCCAATCGGGGCGAATTTCAGTGGGCTTCAAGGGTCCGCTGACAGGCACCATCAAAGAATCCAACTCAGGGGGGCAGCCCTCCCAGGTGCTGGCGAGATTGGGCTATGCGGCCATTATCCTGGAAGGAAAGCCCAAAGACAACAAGCTATATAAGGTATTTATCAATAAGGATGGGGTAAAGATAACCCCTGACAACAGCCTCAAGCTGCTGGGTAATTACGCTCTGGTAGAAAAGATGAAGGGAGAGTTTGGAGACAAAATCTCGTGCATCTCTATCGGACCGGCAGGCGAAATGAAGATGTCCGCTGCCTCAGTAGCCTTTACCGATATGGAACTGCGGCCTACCCGCCATGCCGGACGCGGCGGGGGCGGGGCGGTGATGGGCTCCAAAGGCGTGAAGGTCATTGTCCTTGATGATACGGGTCTCAAGAACCGTGTACCTAAAGACCCGGAGAAATTCACACAAGCCAATAAGGCATGGGTTGATGGCCTTAAAAAACATCCCGTCACCGGCGAAGGGCTTCCCGCTTACGGAACCAACATACTGGCCAACGTGATCAATGAAGCCGGCGCATATCCGACCAATAACTTCCTTTTGGGCCGCTTTCCGGGCACCTCCAAAATCAGCGGAGAAACGGAGGCTGAATTAGAAAAGGCCCGCGGCGGCGTTCCCACCCACGGCTGCCACCGGGGATGTGTGATCCAATGTTCGGGGGTTTACATGGACAAGGATGGTCATTACCTGACCAAGCAGCCGGAATATGAGACGGTCTGGGCTCACGGTGCAAACTGTGGGATCGACGATCTGGATGCCATTGCCATGCTTGACCGCCTGGATGACGATTTTGGTGTTGATACCATCGAGATGGGCGCTACCATAGCAGTCGCCATGGAGGCGGGTCTGGCGAAGTTCGGAGATGCCGAGGCAGCCATCAGGCTCGTTAAGGAAGTAGGGAAAGGTACAGACCTGGGACGCATACTGGGGAACGGGGCGGCCGTGACCGGCAAGGTGTTCGGCATCGAGAGGGTTCCCGTGGTCAAGGGGCAGGCCATGCCTGCGTACGATCCACGGGCGATTCAGGGCATCGGGGTCACCTATGCCACCAGCACCATGGGTGCCGATCACACGGCAGGATACGCAGTCGCGACTAATATCCTCAAAGTGGGAGGTTATGTGGACCCGCTGAAACCGGAGGGACAGGTCGAACTCTCCAGAAATCTCCAGATTGCCACCGCAGCCATTGATTCCACGGGCATGTGCCTCTTTATTGCCTTCGCGGTTCTGGATCAACCGGAGACATTCCAGGCACTGCTCGATCTGCTCAATACCTTTTACGGTCTGAACCTGACTGCTAATGATGTAACCGAACTGGGCAAGAAAGTGCTCAAGATGGAGAGGGACTTCAATGCCCGTGCAGGTTTCACGGCAAAACATGATCGGCTGCCCGAGTACTTCAAGAAGGAATCCCTTCCACCCCATAATGTGACGTTCCAGGTGACGGATGAAGATCTGGACAAGGTGTATAACTGGTAAGTAAAAGTCTTTAAATCATGCTCATGGCGGGGTGGCCTGAAACGGGCCGCCCCGTTCGTTTATCCGGAGGAGGAGGTGTCATAGATGACCCGTCGTGAGAAATCCAATGGGAAGACGATTTTCAAGAGTACCTCTCCAAGACACATTTCACTGACAGTCGAGGCCAGCCTGATCCCGGCCTTTTCGCAGCTTTTGCAGAACGGATTTTGGATCAAGGGAAATGTCGGATGCAGCGTTAAATCATTTCTCTGTGAACAATTCGGCCTGTCACCTGAATATCTTGAAAAGAGGATCCAAACGATATTCCTGGATGGCCAGCCCGTAGATAATGTAGAAACGGCAACCCTCAGGGACGGGGCAACTCTATCCCTTTCCGCCGCCATGCCGGGGTTGGCCGGAGCTATATTGCGCAGGGGAGGCTACTATGCGCCCATGCGTGACCAGATCTCTTTCAAGGGGAAAATGATGTCCGCTTCACTGCAACCTGGCAAGGTTTTAGTGAAACTTTTCAACATGCCGCTTCAGGAACTGGGGCCGATCTTTTTAAAACATGGCATCTGGGTCGAAAGTGACAAGTTTAAGGATGTCCTCAAAGCTCGGGCAGATGATTTCCAAAGAGGCTGTGGGGATGTCCTTGCAGATGGCCGGCAATTTGAGTTCAAACAATTTTTGGAAATGGATTGGGGAATAGGAGATATTTTCTTACAGGTCAAAACAGTCTAGCCCCCGGCTACCGGCGGAAAGACACCCACCCTGTCCCCGTCTCTTAAGACTTCATCGCCTGTGGCATGCATGCCGTTCAAAAAAATCATTTTGATTTTATCAATGGGGAGTTCCAGGCGGTTTAGGAGTTCCATGATCGTTGTCCCTTCGGCCACGTCCAGCATACGATGACTATGGCTTCCGGTCTTATCCGGTGCATACCGTGCGAGGGAAGCAAATAGATTTAATTCAACTTTCATACTGTGCGTTAATGACAATTTTTTTGGAAGTATCAAGACTATTATAAACCTTATCTCTCCTTTCCTCAAATACTTTGTGGAGTGGAGAAGGTATGCGATTTATCTTATTGTTCATCGGACAGGAATAGTCTATGACATATGCCGCATGGTAAAATACCTGCATTAAGAGGAATGGAAGTGAACCAGGATAAGAAAAAAGGATTGCACGGATCGATTCGGGAAAAAGCCGCAAGCATCAAGGACCCAGCAGGACGCCTTGTACAAACTCTGAAGGATCATGATGCCCATATGATTGCAGATGAATATCACATCAGCGTTCATGACATCTACATAGAGATGCTGAAAATGGGTATCTATCCGTACCGCTACATCCGGAACCTGGATGCAATATCCACGGAAGAGCAGCTTAAGCTGGCCAAATCGAAGATAGCCATAATCGGTGCCGGGGGCTTGGGCGGTAATGTCATTTTGTTGCTTGCCAGGGTTGGCATCGGGTCTCTGATAGTGGTCGATCAGGACGTCTTTGATGAAACGAACCTGAATCGCCAAGCTCTCTGCAATATGAAGACTCTGGGAAGTCCAAAAACGCACGAAGCAGTCTCTGCAGTTACGGCCATCAATCCGGGAGTAAAGGTTTTTCCCCACCAGATTAAACTCGATGCTTCGAATGCCGAAGGGATTCTTGCCGGATCGGATGTAATTGTCGATGCGCTGGATAATGTACCGGATCGATTTCTTCTGGAGGGGGCAGCCAAGAAGCTGGGGATTCCTCTGGTGCACGGCACGCTGGCGGGTTTTGAAGGCTGGATCATGACTATTTTCCCCGGCGATCCGGGACTTAAGAACATCTATGGGGCCGAGGAGGGAAAACGCATGGACAGAGAAAGTCCGCAGGCCGTTCTTGGCGTCCCCGGTGTTACGCCTTTTCTTATAGCCGCCTTCCAAGTAATGGAAGTCCTCAAAATCCTGTTGGGACGTGGGAATATTTTCAGGGACAGGATGATCCATGTTGATCTGGAGCGCGGCTGTTTAAACGAGTTTTTCTTTCGCGTTCCTGATTCTTTGAAATAAAGGGTCGGACGTGGAATCTTAGAGAAAGATTAATCTCATGGAATTTAAGTACGGCCTTGAAGATCGGCCGCCTCCGGGAGAGTCTCTGCTGATGGGACTTCAGTGGTGCGCTCTCATGGTACCTTTCCTGATAATTTTAGGTAAGATCGCTGCTGCCTACCACTTGGCCGATCCTGCCGACCAAACGACATACTTGCAAAAGATGGCCTTCATCATTGCCATCTTCCTCGTTCTTGAAATCCTCTGGGGCCACCGCCTGCCTCTCATCATGGGACCGTCTTCGGTGATTCTCATCGGCATTATTTCCAGCCATGGATTCGACCTGAATGCCATATCTACGGCTGTAATCAGCGGAGGAGTGATCCTGGCGCTCGCGGGCATAACGGGTGTTTTCGGGTATCTCCAGCGGCTGTTCACACCCCGTGTTGTGGCGGTAGTGCTTTTACTGATTGCCTTTACGCTGACACCGACCATCCTGAGACTTGTGACAGACCCACAGGGGACAAGTCCGCAGGTGAATATGATTTATGCCCTGATGCTTACTGCGGTTACACTGATTCTCCACAGGTTCCTTACGGGGATATGGAGATCCGTTCTGATAATGCTCTCGATGCTGGGCGGGAGCGTCGTCTATTTTCTTATCTTCCCGGAGAACCTCAATATGACGGCTGTAGCATCTTCGAAATTCATCGCACCATTTTTTACGAACATGATCAGCACTCTGTCTTTCGACACAGGGCTTTTGATTTCCTTCTTTGTCTGCTTTGTGGCCTTGTCGATTAATGACCTCGGTTCGATGCAGTCCATGAATGCTCTCGTAAATACTGAAGACATGGCAAAAAGACTTAACCGGGGTGTTTTTTTTACAGGCCTGGCTAATGTCACAGCAGGAGTTTTCGGCGTCATAGGACAGGTTAATTATTCCATGAGCGTCGGCGTTGTCGCTGCTACGGGTTGCATGTCACGATTCACCTTGCTGCCGGCAGCGGCGGTTCTGTTGCTGATATCCTTTTCTCCCATGACGATAGGCTTCTTGGGGATCGTTCCTCCGGTTGTGATCGGCAGTATCATGTTTTACTTGCTGTGCTCGCAGGTGTCGGCAGGCCTGCTCGTAGCCTTTGAGTCTTTGCGGGAATTGACATTTGACGACGGAATGATTATCGGCATGCCTATCCTGATTGCAACAGTGATAGCTTTCATGCCGGCCGCCTTTTTCCAAGAATTCCCCCAGCTCTTACGGCCCATTGTCGGAAACGGGTTTGTCGTGGGAGTCATTATCGTCCTTCTCATGGAACATGGTATATTTAGAAAATCCGGCAGTCAAGCAAACCTCAGATGAAAGTGATTCAATGCTGGGATGACGGAATCGTTGACGATGTCCGTCTGACTGATATACTGCGCCGTTACAATGCCAGAGCCACATTCAGTCTCAATCCGGGGCTAAACCTTGAAGAGAGATCGTTCGGTTGGATTCACGAAAGCAGGGAGGTATGGCGGCTCTCTGTCGGCGAGTTGCCCGACATATACAGCGGATTTGAGGTTTGCAGCCATTCCATGACTCATCCATGCCTGACCGAAGTGTCAGCGGACCAATTGGATTGGGAGGTAAGGGCGAGCCGTGATATCCTGCAGGGTATTTTCAGAAAACCTGTCCTTGGATTATGCTATCCATTCAATGCATACAATGAAAGGGTAAAGGCCGCCCTCCGGTCTGCCGGTTATCTATGGGCCCGGGGTGGTCAAAATGACGAGAGCATTTTCCCGCCCCGCGATCCTTTCGAATTTAATTTTAGTTGTCATTTTCTGTCTTTCGATTTCTGGCCCAGGTTTAACGATGCGAAGGAGAGGAATGCAGTTTTTTCCTTCTGGGGGCATAGCTGTGAAATGACCAACGAAGCCATGTGGCAAGATTTCGAAGTGATGATAGAAAAAATTTCGTCAGATGCAAACACAGAGTGGTCATTCATCAATGATCTTTTTACAAGTGAATTTTTTTGATTGCGACATGAAAATGTGGGGGCCTTGTGGAGAGGCTCAAAGCCCATCTGCTTGGTTGAGCTAGTCTCCGCCAAAGTTGTTTGTTGAGGCATTGACCTGCCCACGGAACTTGTACCACATTTAAAGTTAGAGTTCCGCCATTTGAGGGTTCCCCACCGAAGTGAAGGCCGACAAGGCGAAATCAACATTCAAGGACGGGATTCTTGGGATCAGGATGCCCAAGAGTGATGAAGCAAAAAGCAAGGAAGTAGAGGTCAAGATTGAGTAGATAATAAGAACCCAATTTGCGCCTATGAAACAGGCTCTGCTGACCGATACCGTACTGAACTTAACCCGGGGAACTTTACAAAAAAATACGTATGAGGAGATAGTAAAATGGCAGAGATGGTGAAAGTCTGCAATTGTGACAAGTGCGGCAGGGATCTGCCAAGATCCAATGCCCATATCAAAAGCATTTTTTATTGCCCTAAATGCAACACGGAAGATACTTATTGCGACTCCACCAACAGAATATTTTGTCCCCACTGCCGAAATTACGTTAAAGACCCTGAGTGACACTTGTCTTTGTGTCTATCAGTATTTTCGAGTTCAGGCATAGAGAAGAACCGGAACTGGAGAGGCGTTTTGGAAAAAGTATTGAGAATATAGAGAGGGAACAACCACGATTATCCAGAAGATTTACTGAGACACAGAAGCGATTTTCGCAGGCAGCGGTGGAAGGAAAAATACGGATTTAATCTATCAGCAAAAGTTCATTCATCATCGGTGGGATCAGTGTTTGAAGGTGCCGTCTGCGTAGATGAGAATCTTTTCCCCTGTGGCAAGGGCGGCTGTTACTGTCTTATCTTCCGTATTGACGAGGTCCCAGTGAAGGGCTGAGTCATTGAATCCCATCTTCTTTTTTGCTTCTTTTGTGAGTTCGGATGGATCTCCATTGTACGTAACGCTGTAGGAAGAACCAAGGGCAAGATGGCAGTTTCCATATCTGCCGCCGTGATTTTCATCGTAAAGCGTATCGGCCATAAAACGGTCGATTCGGGAGAAACGTCTGTCCGTAAGGGAGAATTCCCCGATCCGGCGCGCTCCCCTGTCCATGGAAAGCTGCTTAACGGCAAAATCCTCACCTGTATCCGCCCCGATCTTAGTCATCGCGCCTTTATCAAAGGTCATGCGCACCCCCTCCACATAATTGCCGCTGCGGAAAGAAGGCAGATTCGCAAAATAGCGACCCTCCGTTCCCCGCCAATCAGGCGAAGTGAATATTTCAAAGCTCGGTATATTATGCCCGGATATGCCTATCCAAATTCTCCGGTCCCCCGGCTTTATCGTGAGATCAATATTCTCGGATTCGATATGAAGGGATTTCACGTTGAGGCTGTTCAACCATCTCTTGATGCCCGTGACTTCTTTGAGAATTGCCTGCCAGCGGGAAACGGGATCGTCAAAATCCAGGTAGCAGGCCTTGACAATCTGTTCTGTATACTTGTCGATCGACATCCTTGCCTGCTTCGCCAGCTCATCTGTAGGAAGGGTGCTGAGGGTCCAGCTATAGAGGCCGTCCTCCTCCCGTTTGTTGAGAATATCCCGGAAAGGCTTTCTTGCCACGAGGACCTTCCCGATTCTCATCGGATCAACGTCCTTCAGATGGGTGAGGGCATCCGGTGCATGGAGAAATATCCTGCCGTTTATGCTGTTATATAGTTCCTTATCTCCAGGAGGCAGATAGACGAGCTGTCTGTTGTTCGCAACCCCGTAGAAGCCGCGTTCCATGGGAACTGTCAGGCCCATCCTTTGAATCGGGTTCATACCCATGCCCAGTATCCTGTTATAGAGGATTTCCGTAAGTCCGAGGGCCTGGCGATCATATTGGAGGAGAACGGTATCCTGTTTTTTGAACGGATTTTTTCTCGCCACCTTCAATGCCCAGATGAGCACATCTGCATATCTGTTAAGTTGAATTTCCGACAGCATGGTATTTCCTCTTTCCGGAATAAGTACAATTTAATGCCTTCGATAGCCATACCGTTCTTCGAAGATGGGGGCTATCAAATTGTCCACCGGAACATAGTCATCGGTGAGGACAACGGAAGGCCGCTCGGCGAGATATTGCTGGAGTTGTTCCTGGGACATAACGTGGGACATGACACTCTTGCCGCCCTTTTCCCCGATGAATTGAACGAAGTCATTCATATCAACACCCCGCTTGCTCGCCACGATAACACGGGTGCTGATACCCGTATTTTCTTGATCGGGATTCGGGGAGACAAGGTGGACATTTCCCTTGCCGAACACTTCTTCCAGCGTCCGGATGTAGGAAGGCATAAAGAGTCCCTTCTGGTAACTGTCAATCACATTGGCCATGAGTATGCCGTCCGGTTTCAAGAGCCGGGCCATTTGCAGGGCAAATTCCTTAGTTGTCAGATGGTAGGGAATTGACAGGTCATTGAAGGCGTCTCCGACGATGAAATCATATTTTCCTATTTCGGTGCTATTCATGACAAACCAGCGGCCGTCTTCATTGAAAGATCTGATCCGCGTGTTCTCAGGCACTCCGAGATATTCATGAACCACCCGCGTTATTTCCGGATCAATCTCCACAACGTCGATCTCTGCCGTAGGATACATCAACTCAAGAGAGCGGGGCAGGGTATACCCCCCACCGCCGATGAACAGGGTTTTCAGGGTTCCTGCCCGATTGATCCTCCACCTCATAAGTTCTTCGTATATCCTTATGTATTCGTAATCCAGATAGAAGGGGTCGTCATAGACATTTATGGAGTGGATGAGATGGTCTAAGACCAGCGCATCCGCCCAGACCCGTTCATCTTTTGTGAGGCACTTCTTCACCTGGATTGTATAGTAGTCACTTTCTTTGAAAAAATAGGTCTTGTCATCGAGAGGCATTTTAAAGGCATAACCGTAGAAAGTCCAGGTGAGCGAAACAAAAATCAGAATGAATACTGCAAAGAAAATGGCAGATGTTTTTTTTCTGGCGAGAGGACCTCCGAAGATCAGCGCAGAAATTACGAGAATGATCCCGACAGTCAAGAGTATATTCCTTGTTCCCATCCAGGAGATGAGGAAAAAGCCCGTGGCAAACGTCCCGATGATCGAGCCGAGTGTGGAAAAGGCATAGATCTTCCCCACGACATTACCTGTCTTTGCGAGGTTGTGAAGTGTAAGTTTAACCACGACGGGGGAAATCATGCCTAAGATGCAAGACGGGATAAAGAAGATAAAAGTAGTGAGGACTAATATCCGTATCATCAGCGTGGTCTGAAGATGGGTCGCTCCCAGAAGGTTTGTGAGCGGTGAAATGGAAAGAGCCCCTATGCCTGAGAAGAAAAGGAGCCAGCCGAGTGTCGAGGGCCGGGGAAACCGGTCGGCAAGCAAACCGCCCACATACGCGCCTATGCTGATACCGGCAAGGACAACACCGATAATGCTTGTCCATGTATAGAGGGATACACCCACATGTGGCGCCATGATCCTTCCGGCAACCAGCTCAATGACCAAAGTGCAGAAGCTGGCGATAAAAACGACGATGTTTGCTTTAATGACTTCTTTCTGCATGAACAAACCTCTTTTCAAAATAACAATGAAAAACCAAGCTCTCCGTTATCGATCAAATTGATACTGAGAAACCTTTTCCGATTCAACGGGGTCGATATATAGCACGGTGAAGTAAATATGCAAAGTGGTTTATAGGCAATGGGTGGAAAACATAACCGGTAAGGAGCATGAAAGGGCGCTTCCGTCGAACCACGCCATATTGTCTGAAATTATAGTTAACTACTTCATATATAATTGACATTTTTTCTTCAATCGTCTTTGCTTCTTGACATCTTGCGCTCATTTACCTACGATAAAGCTCTGGAGGAAAAGAAAAATGGCTAATTTCAAGGTTCCCCTACCCCGGTTACAAAACTTCAAGGTGTTGCTTCTCTTCATCGTTGTTTTTGGCATATTCACCGTCTCTATGCAGGTGATCATGCTTATCGCAGACTGGCTCTGGTTTCAGGAAGTGGGCTATCAGGATATTTTTTACATCACCCTCTTAACAAAATTGAAAATGGCAGCCCTCTTCGGCATCGCCTTTTTTATCATTTTCTATTTAAACCTTTTCCTGGCCGTGAGAATGTCCTCTCCGATAGTTGTCTTCGATGCGGGAGATACCGTCCAGGCACCGCCGTGGGAGATAGAAAGCAAGAGACTGCAAGTGCTCATCTTGGCCGCTTCCGTTTTCCTGGCGCTTTTTGCGGCTTCGTACGGAACCGGCCAATGGGAGAATTTTTTGCTGCTTACTAACGCCACTTCTTTCGGCATCACAGATCCGCTCTTCCATAAAGACATCAGCTTCTATATCTTTAGTTTGCCCTTTTTGACACATGTCTATAGCTGGCTCATGTTTACGATCATCTTTACTGTCATAGCTACTGGATTTATATATCTTACCCGCCGTTCCTTCCGCTTTATACCTCCCAGAAACTTGCAGGTTACGCCGCAAGCCAGGATGCACCTCGCCATTCTGACGGCCGCGCTGTTCTTCTGGGGCACATTTGGTGTCTGGCTCGAGTTGAACGATCTCCTCTTTACGAAGCGTGGGGTGGTCTTCGGTCCCGGCTATACGGAAGTCACTACGCAGCTTTGGGTCCTCAAGACCCTGATGGCGGTCTGTATCCTATGCGGTCTGTCGGTTATTTATTACGCCTTTCGTCCCGACTGGCGTGTTCCCGCCGCCGCAGTAGCCTTGTTTCTATTGATGATTGTCGTCGGCCGAGGCGTCTATCCCGCACTAATACAGAAATTTAAGGTGATCCCCAATGAGATTGTTCTCGAAATGCCCTACCTTGAAAAAAACATACAGTATACAAGAATGGCGTATCAGCTTCAGGATATTGAGGATCAGGAATTCCCGTTAGAGGAAAACCTCACCCGGGAAGACCTGAGAAAAAATGACATTACCATGAAAAATATCCGCCTGTGGGATCATGCCCCTCTTCTCCAGACGTACGGCCAGCTTCAGGAGATGCGTACATATTATAAATTTACCAGTGTCCACAACGACCGCTACATAGTTAACGGGGAGTACCGTCAGGTTATGCTCTCCCCACGGGAGCTTTCCTACCAGGCACTGCCTTCAAAGACGTGGGTCAATGAACACCTCACATACACCCACGGCTATGGCGCTGTTCTTGGCCCCGTGAATCGCATATCCAGAGAAGGTCTTCCGGAATTCTTTATCAAGGATATTCCACCAGTCTCAACAACAGACATCAAGATTACCCGTCCCGAGATCTATTACGGTGAAACGTCCAATGAATACGTCTTTGTCAAGGGAAAACGCCAGGAGTTCGACTATCCTGTGGGAGACAAAAATGTCTACTCCAGCTATGGCGGCAGCGGCGGCGTTCCCCTCTCATTCTGGAAAAAAATGCTTTTCGCAGCGCGTTTCGGCTCTTTCACTATTCTCCTTTCCGACGACATTACTTCCGACAGCCGTGTTATGTACTACAGGAAAGTCACGGAACGGGTCTCCCATATTGTCCCCTTTATCGAGTTAGATGGTGATCCGTACATGGTAATATCCCCGGAGGGTCGTCTTGTCTGGATATTAGATGGATATACTGTGACGGATCGTTTCCCTTACTCCGAACCGAGCGCCAAGATGGGCAACTACATCCGCAACTCCCTCAAGGCAACCGTTGATGCCTATGACGGATCGGTAAAGCTCTATGTAAGCGATGCAAAGGATCCGATAATACAGACCTACTCCAGAATATTTCCCGGGGTCTTCAAGACAATGGATGAGATGCCCAGGGAATTGAGAAGCCATATCCGCTACCCCCGCGCTATGTTAGCCTTGCAGGCCCGGATGTATGGAGCATACCACATGCAGGATCCCCAGGTCTTTTACAACAAAGAAGACCTCTGGACTATACCGGGTAAACATGCTCCCGGTCACGACTCGGAAATGGAACCATACTATACGATCATGAAACTTCCGGGGGACAAGAAAGAAGAGTTTATCCTCCTGTTACTCTTTACTCCGAGCAGGAAGGACAACATGTCTGCGTGGATGGCGGTTCGCTGCGATGCCGCGAACTACGGCAAGATGATCGTTTACAAATTCCCCAAACAGAAACTGGTCTATGGGCCGAGCCAGATTGAGGCCAGGATAGACCAGGATACGGAGATTTCCAAACAGCTTTCCCTCTGGAACCAGAAGGGTTCACAGGTCGTACGGGGGAGGTTGCTTGCTATTCCCATCGAAAAATCAATCATATACTTTGAGGCCCTTTACCTGGCGGCCGAAAAGGGGCAACTTCCTGAATTGAAGAGGGTCATCGTGGCTTATGGTAACTCTATCGCCATGGAGGACAATCTGGAGACATCTCTGCAGCAAATCTTCGGCGCCAAGGTGATGAAAGAAGAAAAATATCCCGCTGCTGAGACAAGAGCGACTCCTGCGAGGGAAAAGACGGACAGGCAATCGGCTCTGGATGCCCTCGGTCATTACAGACGGGCGCAGGAATACCTGAAGCTCGGCAACTGGGCCAGTTACGGAGAAGAACTCAAGAGAATGGATGAGATCTTGAGAGCGATAGAAAAAAAGAAATAAGAGGTAATTTTAGAAGGTAGAAAAGGGCGATGCAAAAAAAATGGAAAATAATCCTTTATTCCCTGTGCATTTTAATCCTGCTTCCATGTCCAGGGTGTGCCACTATGCTTTTCAAGAATTACGGCAGTATAGTGCCTGACGGGCACGTGACGGATGCTTTTGATAAATATCGGGTCAACCCCAATTATAACTATTATTACAGCGGGTCCGAAGTCTATCCCAGTGCGATTATAGGTTTGGATAAGGCCTACGCACTCGATTCCGACCTGTGGAAGAAAGTCGATATGACGCCTGCGAAGTTGCGAGAGCTTGTTATGAGCATGAAGGACAAGGCCGCAACCGTGAACTTCAACGCGCCTCTCCACGGATTTGCCATGTTCGATGACAAAGGCAAACAGATCGGAGTCTGGTATTCCATCCTCGAAGCCAAGACATACCTTAAGATGAAAGACAGCAACACTGTGATAATTGATACGCCGGACATCGATACATGGTTGCAGTTTGAAGATGGCAGCCGCCGTCACATGAAGTAGACCCGACCTGACGCCTGAGTATGCAAAAGGCATAAAAAACCCCTTGTTCCTCGTTTATTTCGTAATCGGGAACAAGGGGTTTTTTTCTTGTAAGCCTGCGAGCGTCAGATCATCTTGGCGAGCTTATTCAGGGCCTTCTTCACATTTTCAGGCTTAGGCCCTCCGGCCTGGGCCATGTCAGGCCTGCCGCCGCCGCTGCCACCTATGACGGGAGCAATCTCCTTGATGATATTCCCCGCGTGGTATCGGTCAGTCAGGTCTTTTGTGACCATACAAAGAAGCATGGCTTTATCTTCCCCCTTGCTCCCCAGGAGGATGATGCCTGACTGGATTTTATCCTTAAGTCTGTCGCCAAGGTCGCGCATTGTCTTCGCGTCAGTCGCGTCGATGACGGCAGCGAGGACGCGTATCCCTTTTATGTCCTTGACCTTCTTGACGAGGTCTGCCATGTCTTTTGCGGCAAGCTTAACCTTCAGCGCCTCAATCTCTCTTTCCATATCCCTCTGATGCTTGAGGAGCTTCTCAACCCTCTCCGCAAGTTCCAGGGGATTAGCTTTCAACAGCGATGCCGTTTTCTTCAGCTCTCCCTCGACACTATGCACATACTTCAGAGCTTCCGGTCCCGTTACCGCCTCGATCCTCCTCACGCCTGCAGCTATGGCCGATTCATGGATGACCTTCAGAAAACCGATGTCTCCCGTCTTGGAAACGTGGGTGCCGCCACATAGCTCCATACTGACATCGCCCATTTTGATGACCCTGACCTCTTCTCCGTATTTCTCATCAAAGACAGCCTGGGCCCCCGTCTTCATCGCCTCTTCGCGGGGAAGAATATTGGTTTGAACGGGCACATTGCTCCTAATTATTTCATTGGCAATGGACTCAATTCTGTCCAGCTCATCCTCCCCGATCTTTGAAAAATGGGTATAGTCAAAACGGAGCCTTTCCGTATTGACCAAGGAGCCTGACTGCTTGACATGATCGCCGAGGACGCTCCGGAGCGCGGCATTCAGGACATGGGTGCCGGAATGATGAGCCTCTGTCGCCTTCCGGGAGGCAACATCCACTCTCAGGAGAACATCCACACCCGTCTTCATTTTTCCTTTCTTAAGCTTCCCGATATGCGTAATTAAATTCTCGAGAGGACGCTGCGTGTCCCATACTTCAAAGAGGAATCCATCGCCTTCAATGATCCCCGTATCGCCGACCTGTCCGCCCGCCTCGCCGTAAAAAGGGCTCTCTCCCACAAATATCTCTGCCTTTTCCCCTTCTCCTAAAGTTTCCACCAATTCATCATTTTTCATGATAGCTAAAACACTCGAACGTGCCTCTGTCACGCCTTCGTACCCGACAAATTGGGTCTTGATCCCTTGAAGGGTCAGCTTCTGGTAACTCGCTGATACAGCCTTCTCGCCACTTCCCTTCCATGATTCCCTTGCCTTCTCCCGCTGAACCTCCATAGCCTTATCAAACCCTTCCATGTCGAGGGTTAGGCGGTCTCGTTTCACAATATCCGCCGTCAGGTCGACGGGGAAACCAAAGGTGTCATAGAGCTTGAAAACAATGTCTCCAGGAACGATAGTTTTTCCCGCTTTTTTAAGCGCTGATACTTCATCACTTAGTATTTTCAAACCGGCGTCGAGGGTCTCGATAAATCGCTGTTCTTCATTGAAAATGACTTTTCTCACATATGCCTCTTTATCGATTAAATCGGCATAGACATCTTTCATAGCCGCTACAACCGCAGAAACTATTTCATGCAAAAAAGGTTTGTTTATGCCAAGGAGCTTGCCGTGGCGGGCGGCTCTCCGCAGGATTCTGCGCAGGACATAACCTCTCCCCTCATTGCTGGGAAGAATCCCGTCTCCTATCAAAAAAGTTACTGCCCGGCTGTGATCGGCAATGACTCTCGTCGAAATATCGGTCTCCTCGTTTGCCCCGTATTTCTTCCCGCTTATCTTTTCCACAGACCGTATAATGGGCTGGAAGAAATCTGTGTCGTAGTTGCTCTTTACTCCCTGAACCACCGCTGCCAGGCGCTCAAGCCCCATGCCTGTATCAATATTCGGTTTCGGCAGGGGATTGAAGTTCCCCTCTTTATCACGATCGAACTGCGTGAATACATGGTTCCAGATCTCCAGATGGCGATCGCATTCACAGAGCACGCTGCATTCCTTCCTGCCGCAACCAACTTCCGGTCCCTGGTCATAAATTATTTCCGAGCAGGGACCGCACGGACCGGTTTCACCCATCATCCAGAAGTTACTGTCCATCCCCATGCGGACAATCCTTTCGGCAGGAACGCCCATTTCCTTATTCCAGATCTCAAAGGCCTCATCGTCATCCTTGTAAATGGTAATCCAGAGTTTCTCCTTCGGAAGTCCCATCTCTTTCGTGAGGAAATCCCATCCCCAGAAAATGGATTCCTTCTTGAAATAGTCGCCAAAGGAAAAATTCCCCAGCATCTCAAAAAAGGTGTGATGGCGGGCCGTATGACCGACGTTTTCCAGGTCATTGTGCTTTCCACCGGCGCGGACGCACTTCTGGGAGCTTGTCGCCCTCGTGTAACCTCGATCCTCTAAAGCCAGAAAGCAGTTTTTAAACTGAACCATTCCCGAATTAGTAAAAAGGAGCGTAGGATCATCCTTAGGGATAAGCGATGAACTCGGCACAACAGTATGTCCATTCTCCTCAAAGTATTTTAAGAACCTCTCCCTGATTTCACTCCCCTTCATCCAGTAAACCCTCCTTCGATCTATTCAATATGTCAAAAACCAGGCCCGGCGGAAAACCCTTTCCCATCAAGCTCTGTGCTAATCTCCTTCTTTCTCTATCATCCGTTTTGCCGGCGCCATTGTCCACCTTTTTTCTGATCAAAAGGATGACAGCCTCCCACTCCGCCAGTTCTTTTCGCACCTCGCTCAGAACCTGCCGGATCAGTGGCTGTGGAATTCCCTTTTCCATGAGACTCGCTTCAATCCTTCTGTTGCCAAGAAGCTTGTTCACCGCAAGATTCCGTGCCCACTGCCGGGCGAATGATTCATCATCGAGATAGTTAAGTTCCCGGAGCCTTGCTGTGACTTCCTCCACTACAGATTCGTCGAAACCCTTTTCCCTTAATTTTGCCCGCAATTCCTTTTCGCTCCTTGCCCGCATGGCAAGGAGACGAAATGCCCGTTGCTTTGCTTTTTCATGAGGGGGGGCTTCCTTCATCATGCCTTCTTCGACCCTTAGCCTGCGAGACCTATCTTCCCCCGGACTTCATCTTCGAGCTGCTTCAGAAGATCCTTATTTTCTTTAAGGAAGATACGTGAATTATCCCTTCCCTGGGCGAGCCTGTCGCCTTTATAGGAATACCATGCACCACTTTTTTCGATAATGCCATTTTCTACGGCAAGATCGAGAATATCGCCCTCTCTTGAAATACCCTCTCCGAAGATGATATCAAATTCTGTTTCCCGGAATGGCGGGGCAACCTTATTCTTGACTACCTTAACCTTTGTTCGGAATCCCACGATCTCCTGTCCCATTTTAATGGATGTCATTTTCCTGATGTCGAGGCGCATGGAAGAATAGAATTTGAGAGCATTGCCTCCCGTTGTGGTTTCCGGGTTGCCGAAAAAAACACCTATTTTCATTCTGATCTGGTTTATAAAGATCACCGTGGTCCTGGATTTACTGATACTGCCTGTGAGCTTGCGGAGCGCCTGAGACATTAACCGGGCCTGGAGCCCCATCTGGGCATCGCCCATTTCTCCCTCAAGTTCCGCCTTGGGTACTAAAGCGGCTACGGAATCGATTACGAGGACATCCAATGCCCCGCTTCTCACGAGGGTCTCTGCAATCTCCAGGGCCTGCTCGCCTGTATCCGGCTGGGAGATGAGGAGATCGTCCGTATTCACGCCGATTCTTTTCGCATAGGCTACATCAAGGGCATGCTCTGCATCAATGAAGGCAGCGAGACCATTTTTCTTCTGGGCTTCCGCGATAATATGGAGGGCCAGGGTTGTCTTGCCACCCGCTTCGGGACCATATATTTCTACAACCCTCCCCCGGGGGACTCCTCCTACGCCGAGGGCGAGATCAAGGCTCAGTGATCCCGTCGGAATGACGGCAATATCAGATACATATTCACTCCCCCCCAATCTCATAATGGAACCTTTTCCAAACTGCCTCTCGATCTGTGTGATAGCCAGTTCGACTGCCTTTTCTCTATCGATATCTGATCCCATAATCACCTCCATAAAAAATAAAAATAAATCTTAATACCAATCCTGAAACGCTGCCTGCTCATCCGGGGAAAGGGAAGTGGGCGAGTTTCGTGTAAATCGCCCCTGTCGGTTTCAGATCACTCTTAAAGAGCGTGAGGCCACTGACAGTAAAGCTCCCCGCAATGTAATCCTCATTTTTTGTGACAGTTTCTGCAAGTCCAACCAATCCCTTGGGTTCTTTAATTCTCGCAAGGGTGAGATGCGGCTTGAAGGGCCTGTCCTCTTTCTTAAAACCATAATCCTGAAACCCTGCATCGATCTCCGTCTGAAGGTTGATCAGTGCATCTGTGTCGCCATCAATTCCCAGCCACAGAACCCGGGGCCGGTTCACGCTCGGAAATGCCCCTAGATTTCTTACATTCAGCATCAGTGCTTTCATGTTTGCAACGTTATTTTTGACCACATGGGAAATATTTGCAATATCTGATTCATAAACATAGCCAAAAAATTTCAGTGTCAGATGGATGCCTTCCGGTCTTACCCAGCGTATGTCTCCCTGGATGGCCTTTCTTAAACGCTCCTGAATCTTGATAATCCCGTTGAATATTTCCTGGGGAGGGTCAACAGCCAGGAACGCCCTTATGGCTTTCTCATCGCTCATGTTGAAGCTCGCCTGTCAGGTATCTCTTGAGCATCATGAGAGCCGCCTGGGACATCATAGTCTTGTTTCTCCACCGGTCCCACCGGAAGGTGTGATGCCGGCAGAAAGTTTTTGTTTCATCTGCAAGAGCAACAAAAACAGTTCCCACCGGCTTATCTGCCGTTCCGCCTGTGGGGCCGGCAATGCCCGTTGTTGAAATCCCCAGATTGCATTTCCCGAGTTTTCTTACGCCCTCTGCCATAGAGACGGCGGTCTTTTCGCTTACGGCGCCGAATTCTTTCAGCACATCTTCCGGCACTCCCAGGAGGTCGGCTTTGCAATCGTTGCTGTAGGCAATGACACCTCTTTCAAGAAAGGCCGAACTGCCGGGCACATCCGTAAGGCGATCGGTGACCAGACCACCTGTGCACGACTCGGCAACGGCAAGGGTCAGATTCTTATCTGTCAGGAGCCCGGCAACGATGCTTTCCAGTGTATCCTGATCATAAGCGAAGATATACTGCTGAAGCCTCTCTGATACGCGCTCATCGGCAACTATGATTCTTTCTTTCGCGTCTTTTTCAGTTGCGGCTATCGCCGTGAGGACAATCTGTATCTCCGGGAAATTCGGATAAAAACCGATATTCACCCCGAGGCTGCCGAAATCAACATCAGCAAGAACCTGATCCACATTGGCCTCGGTGATGCCGGATAATTTGATGGTCCTGCTTTCCACATGCCCTGCTGCGTCTCTAAATTCCTTCCTCAGGATAGGGATAATGCCGTCGGGAACCATCCTCTTCACTTCCGACGGTACCCCCGGAACGACAGCTATTATCTTTCCATCTTTCTTCAGAGAGTATCCCCAGGCCATTCCCACAGAATTTTTTATTGTTTCTGCCCCTTCCGGAACCTGGGCCTGCTTCTCATTGTTCGCCGTCCATTTGAGATGAAATTTTTCAAATCTGTCGCGGATATGTTTGAGGGCAGCCTGATCGGAATAAATGCCCAGACCAAAAGCCCTGGCTATGGCGGAAGTGGTGATATCATCTGCTGTAGGACCGAGACCGCCGGTGACAACCACGGCGTCAGAAAGAGACATGATGTAATTAAGTCCTTCCTGTATTGCACCCTCATCATCGGGAACGGACATTATGACCGATGTCTGCCATCCCTGTGCATGCAACTGGCGGGCAATGAAAGAAGAGTTTGTATCCTGGGTCTTCCCGCTGATCAATTCGTTGCCAATGGTCATTATGCCTACTTTCATATGAACAGCTCTTCAATCAAGAAAACATTCCTGCCATACAGCGTGATATTTTATATGCCCCAGAATTTAATAAGAAGCAGGAAAGCGATGTTGCCATACATGCCTGCCACAACATCATCTATCACGACTCCATAGCCGCCGGGGAGTCTCCTCTGAAAATAGCCCGCGGGAAATACCTTGAGAATATCGAATAACCGGAAAAGGATGAACCCAATAAACACATGCAAAACTGTCGGAGCAACTAAGAACATGGTCCATTGAAAACCGACCATTTCGTCGATAACGATACGAGATGTGTCCTTTTCGCCAAACATCCTCTCGGCTTTATTGGATACATAACACGCCAGGCAGGTGAAGGCCACCATAAATACAAAATAGAGGATCCAGGACAACTGGGAAAAGGCCAGATATATCGGTATGCCAACGATCGTGCCGGCAGTACCCGGGGCAAAAGGGACAAGCCCGCTGCCGAAACCGGTTGCAACAAACTTGATTAATCGGTCAAACAGAAAGGCACCTCTTCTTAGACTATATATGCGACAGGTATGTCTTTTTTAGCAGCAACAATACCTTCTTTTCATAACCCTGTCAACGGCATTGAAAAATGTTTTGGTATCCTTTTCTTGACACAAAGAGGAATTTTCCCGTATACTTGGCCACTATAATGTGCAGTCGTGAGAGATGAGAATCAGGATAACAACAGAATCACTGGATACCTTGAGCCGTGAAGGCATAGCCTTGGGCTTCTTTCTCGATGATAGGCCCCCGAAAGGTCACTGTGGCTTCGTGGACTGGCGCCTCAACGGCATGATTTCCAGAGAGATCGCCCGTGGTCATATCTCCGCAGCATTCATGGAGAAAATTATGATTGCCTCCCCCCCGCGTATCCCCGCTTCAAAGATCCTGCTTTTAGGTATGGGTCCTTTAGCTGAACTTACTGACGATAAGCTTTATCAGGCAGGATATCATCTGTCGGAGACAATGGATGGCATCCTCTGTAATGATTTCGCTTTTAATCTTCCCGCCGCCGGTCGGTGCCATTTGCCTGTATCTGCAATAACAGAATCAATGATTCGCGGATGTTTTGATTTTTTGTCCAGAGACATTGAAAAATGGGCGACCGCTTCTACAACTATCCTTGCCGATGAGTCCTATCTCGATGACGTAGTCAGCGGTTTGCATAATTTCAGGATCAACGCCAGAGACATATCCATCATCGAAATTGAAGGTTCTCCGGAGAAAACAATTTTCTGATACCTGCCGGCGCTACCTAACCCCCAAGTCCATTTCCCAATGATCTTCGCGGTTTTTCCCCTTCGAGAAAATCTTCTTGACAATAGAACGATAGTTCTATTAATCTGCCTCTGTAGAAGAAAAACGGAGGTCATCCTGTGAGCGAAATCCTCTTCAGCCTTCATTCATGGCCCCGGGCCATTATCCATATCGATGGCGACGCCTTCTTTACATCCTGCGAGGAAGCCATTCACCCTGAGCTTAAAGGCAAGCCCATCATCACAGGGGGAGAACGGGGGATTGTCGCCTGCGCCAGCTATCCCGCAAAAAGGCTGGGGATCAAGCGTGGCGTCCCCCTCCATGAGGCAAAAGCCCTCTGCCCGGAGCTTGTCATCCTCCCATCCGACTATGAGACCTACAGCCTCTTTTCCCGGCGGATGTTCAACATCATAAGGCGTTTCACCCCCCAGGTGGAAGAATACTCCGTCGATGAGGCCTTTGCAGACATCACGGGCATGCGCAGGGCCCACCATGCCTCGTACGATACCATCACCCTCCGGATAAAAAGCGAGATTCAACGGGAGTTGGGCATTACCATATCGGCAGGGCTGAGCCTCACCAAGGTGCTCGCCAAGGTGGCTTCCAAGCATAAGAAGCCGGACGGCTTTACCGCCATTCCCGGAAGATTGATTGCCCGGTATCTCAAGGACCTGCCGGTGGAGAAGATATGGGGCATCGGCCACGCCACAGCCAGTTATCTGGAGAAAATGAAGGTCAGGACCGCCCTTGAATTTGCCAGGCTCCCGGAGCGCATCATGGGAGAACACTTCACGAAGCCCGGGGTGGAGACATGGAGAGAGCTGCGGGGCGAATCCGTATACCCTGTTTCACCGGAAGAGAAGAGCACCTATGCCTCTATCAGCAAGACGAAGACCTTTTCACCCCCGACATCCGACCGGGAATACCTCTTCGCCCATCTCCTGAGAAACCTGGAATCCGCCTGTATCAAGGCGAGGCGTTATGCCCTGGCTCCCCGGAAGATCATCCCCTTCCTGAAGAAAAATAATTTCGATACGGCGGGCTGCGAAGCAAAGCTGACACGTCCCTCCGTGTATCCCCTGGAACTCTCCCCCCTTCTGCAGGAGCTTTTCGACCAGATCTATGAGGAAAAGGAGATCTACCGGTCCACAGGCATTGTCCTTATCGACCTCATACCCGACAACCCCGTTCAGTACTCCCTCTTTGAAGATCCGCTGAAAGCGGAGAAGATCAGGCAGCTCTATGAGGCGGCCGATANNAAAGGCAGGCGGGGAGCGCCAACGGTGAGGGAACAAACCCGCATGTACGGTGAGACGAAGCGCAAACACATGGGACTGCCCATCCTGCACGTAAAGACTTAAGAAGCGGAAAATGTTTTCACAAGCGCAAGGTACCCTGGAAGATGCACACTTTGCCTTCTTTTCTCTTGACAAAGTCATATCAATGTGGGTAATTATGACCAGAATTATGGTCAACTAAAATTGGAGTCAGATTATGAAAACACTCTCATTATCCGAGGCAAAAATGAAATTCAGTTCCATCGTGGACATGGTAAGTTCCACCGACGAGGAGATCGTTATCACAAAAAACGGGCGGCCCGCGGCCATTATCATCAGTCC
>PLLV01000243.1:1143-4662 GCA_003142295.1 Syntrophaceae bacterium | reverse complement strand
CCACTGACATATTGCAAAATTTCTGAATTTCTCCGCCTGTTCCCGATATTCTCTCGTAGGACTTTATTTCGGCAAGTAGAACAAGGGAAAATAAATGTTCGGCGAGATATTCAATCCGGTCTACCGGTACGTCCATATGAGCTCGCAATTTACAGCATGGAGATGTGGGAAAGGCTTATAGAATTAAGAAAGTCCAAACATAAAATAAATAANNACAGATATCACAATAAGAGGAGAAGAGTTATGTATTTCAAGGAAATCCCTATAGAACAAATTGAGGAACCGTTGCTTCTTTCTAATTCCCAGGAATTGCCGCCCCTATCATCGGGCGAACTGGATGAATTAAGGGATAGTATCAGAGAATTTGGAATCATCCAGCCACTCATAGTTACCGTAAATGACAATGGTGGTTATCTTAGAAGAGCAGGCAAGAATAGATATCGCATCGCACGAGAATTAGGCATGAAACTCGTTCCGTGCTATGTTGCGGGTAATAACGATGAAGTCACTGAAATAAGAATGGGACTGCACACAGACGTGTATAGAAGGCACTTGACGCCCGAGAAAAAGAACGAAATAGTGAAATGGCTGAAAGGTCTTCAAGGTAAAAACATTAAACCGCCTGCATCACCGCCAGGATCCCCTGGCAAGCATTCAAAAAAAAGAAGCGCCAAAGCTTCAGTAAAAAATGAGGAAATATCAAAACTGGAAAATAAACTCCAAAAGAAACAGGAACGGATCGAAAGCTTGGAAATAGAATTGAAGGAAACGGAAGATTTACATAACATAAGAACTGAAAACCTTGAAAAGGAAATAAAAAGCAAAAAAGACGATATTAAAGGGTTGCGCGACGAACTCCAAAGAGCAAGAGACGACGCAGAGGAGGCAAGGTTTCAGAAGACACAGGAAAACGGTCCCACAAAAGATGAGATTGTAAAAAAATTGCAAAATGACGTTGAAGATGCCAACAATCGCGCCAACAGGATATCAGATGAATTGGAAAAAAAGAGGAAACAGATGGAAGACCTTGACGCCGAATTAAAAAAGGCGCAAAGCGAATCCGCCCACATAGTAAGAGAACATGTTGCGATCCTATATAAGGAAAAGCAGATTCATGTAATTGGGTATGAATCTTATCACATCCGGAGATCTTTGGCAGAGATCCAGAATCAAATTGAAGAAGAAATCCAAACACGGATGAAAAAGATAGACGACCTTGTAAAGAATATTAAAATACATTTCGACAAGAAGGAGCTCCTGAATGCGTTCGAAGCAACGAAGAATTCGTTGGATATGGCGATTAAATCGTTGGCAGAAATACCAGAGTATCAGGAAGAAGAAGGAGAAGAAAAAAAGAGGCATTAATATAGCCATATAAGAAGTAATATATAATCAAGGACAGGGAATTTGCTTTTGCCGGCAACCCTTCCCGTTTCGGGGGAGACTGTTATAAACATGTCTCCCCTTCTAATTTGTAAATGAGGTTTCGACGGCAATCAGTGAAATCAAGATGAGGGGGCATACCATGTACCTTAGTCGCATAATGGAGAATAACGAATTCAATGGGATCCGGGGATTACTCGATGCGTACAGGGGAACACTGAATCATGGTGTCTATTTCTTCCCTGGAAAGCGGGATGGCGATAAACTGGTCGGCATCGAGGAAAGCGTAGAGTCTTNNGACAGGTAATGATGAATTTATGAAAATGAGATTACCAGAAGCCGTAACGGTACCTGCAGTATCGGTGATATAAAATGAAGTTCACACTAAAAAGAACAATTGCGATAGCAGCTATACTTGCCATATTGCCCTGTTACGTCAATGCAGGAGAGTTCTGTTTTGAAGAAGCTGGCCGGCTTTACAACATTTCGCCATTTCTTCTATGGTCAATTACGAAGGTAGAATCTAATTTTCAGACCAATGCCATTAACTGGAACAGGAACGGAACGTACGACTATGGAGCGATGCAGATAAACTCATCCTGGTATGCGACGTTAGGGCATGAAAGATGGAATATGCTGGGAGACCCATGCATGAACGTAAAAGTCGGAGCATGGATACTGGCGCAATGCATTGCCAGGCACGGCTATAACTGGCAGGCAGTGGGATGTTACAACTCGGCAAAGAAGGAAAATAGAGACAGGTATGCGCGTAAGGTGCATGCAGTAATTACTCGTTATGGGAAAACCGCCAAGGATCCTAAGAAGAAAAGCGAAATCATTGCGAGAGAGTCCGCAATCCCCACGGATGAACCAGGAAGCCTGTGAGGGAACGCGGACCAGTTGATTTGAGCGTTTTTAGCAGATTATCACACCTCTCCTTATTCAAAGCCGGAGAATTATGAGAAGGAAAAATTAAAACAATCCGGGCAAATCATATCGAAAGCCCAACCCGATGAATACAAGGGCAAGGTGTTCGGCTTCTTGTATTCCTGCCATTACAAAAATCCGCGAACCGCAAAACTTATCATCNNCGTCTAATAGAAAACAGCTTTTATGTGAAAACAAAGGAAAGGGAATCAGTTTATGGATAAGGATAAGATTGAGATATTTCGCACACGCATAAAAGCCCGAATAAACGAGTTGAAGGCAAAACGCCCCACTCATGTGATGAACGCATCGGACATACCGCTCGATGACGCAGAGCATGCATCACGCGAAAGTGAAAGGTACGTTACTATAACTTTATCAGAGAAAAAAAGAAAGGAACTGTCTGCGCTCGAGGTGGTTCTGAAACGGATTGAAGAGGAGACCTTCGGTATCTGTGATAGGTGCGGGGATGACATCTCTGAGGCGAGGCTTGAGGTAAACCCCCATTCGGTGCTTTGTATGCCCTGTCAAAGGATAGAAGAGATCAGAGAAGGTATCCGGAAAAGAAAACGGCAAGATGCCTCGTTCTATCCGCAACGTGACACACAACTATGATCAGGTAGATCGTTAAAGGACGTTCGGGGAATGTATCTGGTGAAGACGTCAGAGAAAAAAGTTCTTGTGAATCTCATGCGCAAACTATGTCTCGAAGTATACACTACGAGATTTTCGGACCTTATCGTTTGCCCTCAGGAACCGCCCCAGTCGTTTATGAACAATGGGTACATCAAGGATATCCAGCCAATCTCGGAAGAGATGGCGAAAATGTTTATAGAAACACCGCCTGAGGCGCGCTTCATGATCGGGGACGCGGTAAATATCAAAAAAAGTATCGGAACGATACATGAGATAAACGAAAATGAAAATGAGGCAGTGGTAATGGTCCAATTATTCAAACAAACGCGCCTGATTACGGTNNGATAGTCAATAATGCAAATCCGAAAAGGAATGAAGGTGACATATCTTACCCATGGTCTGTGGGGCACGGTCGTCGGGCTGGATCCATCGTCAGGCCTTATTGATGTATATTTTGGGAACAGCGCAAGAGGATCCAATGCTACCGTTAGCTGTAAAATTCATGAGTTGAAAGCATGCCACGGTTTCGGTGAATTGACCTGGGGACCCGGTAAAGTCCCATGGTGCTTGCCT
>PLLV01000243.1:0-1109 GCA_003142295.1 Syntrophaceae bacterium | reverse complement strand
GTGATTTGTATCCGACATAAAAAGCTCAGGCAAGAATGGGTTAAAAACCAGGGATCAACGCCTGAAAAAAAAGAAAACACAGAGGGATCATCAAATACCATTGAGCGTTGCGATGAAACGATTGCCGATAATATGAAGGGTATGCCTGCTGGGAGTCTTTGGGAAGCAGTGACAGGCATAATCAAGAAAATAAGAAGTCGTATTGTCGTCATGGCGCCGCCGAGCGAGGTCATAATTTCTCTGGAGGAATTATCTCAAATATGGTTGCCGCGCGGCAGGCAGTCATTGGAAAACAAGGCTCCAGTCACACTGCCAGCAGGGCAGATCGTCAAGTCCTCTGCCGAATCCAGCGTGCCTGCGGTTCAGCCTGAGGCAAAGACGGCGGAATCTAAAGCAGCAGACGCGTATTCTGCGGAAAGAGACATAGTTCAGTACCAGCCCTTTGAAAAATTCTGGAATGAATATATCGAACCAAACATCGTCTCCTTTCGAAAGGACGGTTCCTTGCCGGTAATAAGCGAACTGATCGAAATCCTGACAAATGAGGGCAATTGCCCGTCAGTAGTTGTCAGCGAAAAGATATTTAATAAAAAATCGGCGCTTGATTTGTGCAAAATAACCCTGCAGCAACACTCTCTGCGCGTAGCGGTAAATATGCTTGAAGCAATACGTGTTGCTCTGTACGAAAACGAGTACAGGCTTGCCATTCCACCCGCGATTACCGCTGCATTAGGGCATGATATAGGCAAGCTGCCGAAATACAGCAGCGACCCGAACTATTCAAAACATGACCATCCCGTGACCAGCGCCAATTTAATTAAGGAATTATTCCAGAAATATAACGCGGATCCTCCATGGCTGGATAATGTCAGAGGAGCGATTCTCACACAAAATACCGGCATAACTTCGGATGACAACGATATCGCAGCTCACTTGCTGCACGCCGATTTCAAGGCAAGGGAACAGGAACTGGCCAAGGTCAGGAAGATGCCTGTGAAGGATTGCGCAGAATGGCTTAATGTTGACGAGTTGCTGAAAAGGATTGAGCAGAAGATCAATGTACTGGAATCAACCGGCAAGCATACCGAGTTTCATTCATTTACGCACAA
>PLLV01000059.1:1951-3278 GCA_003142295.1 Syntrophaceae bacterium | reverse complement strand
CCTGCGCAGTACCGGCGGGTTCGCGGTTGACGCCGGCATCCGCTATGCGGCCATCGTCGCTATCGATCCCTTCGAAAATGTTAATAGCGGAAACGTTATCCTGGCAGGGATAGAAACTCTGGAGGCCGTCGACATGCGGCACAGGGAAAAATTCCGCTACTATGAAAGCGGTTATCCCTTCGAATACTACATGGTCCGATTTCTTTACAATAAGCAGGTCGAGCTTTTGCTCACGAAGTGACACAGAGCCCAGATGAAAATGTGGCAGGGGTGGAATATTGATGAAGTCGTAAAAAGTGGAAACCCATGAAAATCTGTCTTGTAACATACTGATTTTATTAATGCAGATTTCTGCAAAATGCCAGTTTGGCGACTTTTTACGAGACCATCAATATTGATTATGGGTAAAAAGACCACAGGAAAGAGAATCCAATCTACAAACCATGCTCTCAAGCATCAGGTGAAACACAGGTTCACTCTTCTCATTTGCCCCGGCGTCCCAGGGTAGTTTATAACATCCGGCAATCCATGAGAACACAAGGTGGATACAGCATTTGCTTCTTCCTGTAAGTCATATACACATCATTTTTCTTTTCATTGTAGATTTCTAATGATAATCGTGTTATCCGAAAAGCACTGTAAATTGTAGTCTATATATAGTTCCCAACCCCTAAACCGTGCGTGAGGGTATCATGGACTGATTACTGAAACCTGCGTTCTCATAATGAGAGCGGGTTAATTCATCATTCAAAGGGAGTGACGCAATGCAAAATTTCACTTTAGAGAATCCCACCAGGATCATTTTCGGCAAGGGTATGATTGCCCGCATAGGCAACGAAGTCAGACGTTTCGGTAAGAAAGTACTGCTTGTCTATGGTCAGGGAAGCATCAAAAAACACGGAATTTATGATCAGGTGAGCTCCTCTCTAAAGGAAGCTGACCTACATGTCGTGGAGTTTCACGGCGTCAAAGCGAATCCTGTACTATCCCATGCCATTAAAGGAATAGAACTTGCCAGAAACGAAGGTGTCGATGTTGTTCTTGCCGTGGGGGGAGGCAGTGTGATGGATACGGCAAAGACGATCGCCGTGGGCGTAAAGGCAGATCCGGGGGACGAAATCTGGGAGTTTTTCACCTTCAGGAAAAAGATACGGAGCGCCCTTCCCGTCTTGACGGTGGTCACTGTTTCCGCCAGCGCCTCGGAGATGAATCCCACAGCGGTGATTACAAAGGAAGAAGGGGCGCAAAAATTCAGCATCACCTCTCCTTTGATACAGCCCAGGGCTTCAGTCCTCGATCCAACTGTGCTGTTTTCACTCACCGCTGA
>PLLV01000059.1:0-1823 GCA_003142295.1 Syntrophaceae bacterium | reverse complement strand
TGTACGATATCGCACACGGAGCCGGGCTCAGTATAATATTTCCCGGCTGGATGAAATATGCTGTGCACAAGAGGCCCGCGAAATTTGCCCGGTTGGGAAGAGAGATTTTTGACATTCGAGAAACCGATGACCTGAAGGCGGCAGTTGAAGGGATCAATCGTTTAGAGCGCTGGTTTTCATCCATCGGCAGCCCCACATCATTGAAAGAGGCCGGCATACCCGAATCTGATATAGACAGAATAGCAGAAAACTCAGCGGCGCTGGCCAAGCTGTGGGGATTGAAAGATTACACCCGGGAGGTCATCGTAGAAGTATTGCGTCTCTGCAAGGCATAAGGAACCGCCGGGGCAGTAGCTTTTTTTGACATGAGGAGGGAATCTGTATGAAGCGGTATGGAGATTTTATCACATCCGAGGAAGATCTCGCTTTCTTGACGGTAATCCGGAAATATGTTGACAANNTCCGGTCCGCAACCACGGTCTGTGCCATTACTGAAGAATTATCCCGAGGGGACAGCGGTGTATCCCTTCATTCGCTTATCATACCCTGGTGTCTGGCGGGAGCGATGGGCGCGCGCAACAAAGTCCTCATGGATAAGTTCATTCCCATGTTCTGTGGGGACACGCCACGCTGCGGCTGTCTGGCTATTACCGAACCAGCCGGGGGCTGCAATATCGAAGATGCGGCAGAACATGGCCTTACCATTCGAACCAGGGCCAAACTGGACGGCAACGAATGGGTGATTAACGGTGAAAAGATGTGGCCCAGCGGCGCCAGCATTGCGGACCTCTACTGTGTCGTCTGCACAACCGATCCCAACCAGAAGGAAGATGGTATGGCGCTCATCTATATCCCCAAGGATACCCCCGGACTTTCCTTTGGCAAAGCGGAAGAAAAAATGGGCATGAAGGTGACGGACGTGAATACGGCCATCTACTTCGATAACGTGAGGGTACCCAAAGAATATAGAGCCGGGGGACCCGGCATTGACTGGCAGCTTTTCAGGGCCAACATAGGCTGGGGGCGACTGACGAGCGCTCCCATGACGTTGGGAAACGCCCAGGCCGTTTTGGAGATTGTTATAGAGTATACCAAGAATAGATTCTATGGAGGGAAGCCCGTCCGCAACCATTCCCTGCAGGCCGCCATGATCGCAGATATGGCCATCGGCATCGAATCAGCGCGTGCCTTTTACCTCTCCGTGGCAGCCATGTTCAACAACCGAAAGAAATACGGAAATCCCGGTGAGGATTATCTGATGGCTCGCGCCAGTGCAGCAAAGGTGTACGCCTGTGATGTCACCGAGACGGTCTGTAACAGGGCTATGGAACTCATGGGTTCATACGGGTATGCCCGCGATTACCATGTGGAAAAATATCTCAGGGACAGTAAGATTATCCAGATCTGGCTCGGTGGCGGACAATTGGGAAGACTGGACGTGGTCCAGAGCTACTACCCTTACGTCGAGAATCATAAGTAACACATCTTATATGAGGAGCAACTGATATGGCACTAAAGACACCTGAACAATATGAGGAGAGTCTGCGTAAGATGAATTTTAAGATCTACCTGATGGGTGAGCGGGTGGAAAATCCCGTGGACCATCCGATCATCAGGCCTTCGATGAATTCGGTAAAGATGACATACGCCCTGGCCCAGAATCCCCAGCATGAGGATCTGATGACGGCGACATCACACCTTACGGGAAAAAAGATCAACCGCTTCTGTCACATACACCGGAACACCGAGGATTTGATAAAGAAGGTGAAGATGCAGAGGCTCATGGGGCAGAAAACGGGGGCCTGTTTTCAGCGCTGCGTTGG